>JAJFHT010000001.1 GCA_021775495.1 Hyphomicrobiales bacterium
AGCCATATCATTGTCGACATCGAGTTTGTGGTGTTCTGTATGCCCCGCTTCTGTTTCAAGTCACCAAAATATTTCCTCATCCATATATCCGGCGGGCTGAGTTCCTCGTAACCGATCAACGGCAGGTTCAACAGTTCCTCCGCCCCATATAAATGCTCCGGATTGACAATCTCCGGACTTCCAGCCCAGGCCATCTCGTAACTGCACAGTTCAGCGTTGGCAAAATCGCGTGCCTCGTATCGAAGCATCGATATCGCGATATCGAGTTTCCCGTCTGATAACAGCCGGTGAAGATTGATTGTGCTGTCAGTGGTGATCTCAAGCGCAATCGCCGAATGATCGGCCTGGATCTGTTCCAGCAGCGAGGGGAGCCAAGTCCGCGCAATCGAGTCGACTACACCGATATGGGCGATTCCCGACGGCTGTCTGGTGACGGCGAAGCGTCCGACAAGCTGATCGGCGGCATCAAGAACGGCTTCACTCAGGCGCAGGGCTTCCTGTCCCTCCGGCGTCAGCTGAACCGTCCTGTGCCCACGGGTGAAAAGCCGGACTCCCAACTCCTCTTCGAGCTTGCCGATCCTTGCGGAAATGGCCGGTTGCGTGGTGTGCAGCTTGTCGGCGACGAGATGGAATTTCTTCAGCCGGGCCAGCCAGAAAAAGGCATGAAGATTGCGAAGTGTAATTTCTGCGGCCACGCCACCTCCTCCCAGAGAACCCGAATGGTCAGCCCTCGCCAACCATGCGATAGATTTTTTTTATCACACACATCATTCATATGATTAGATCATTTATCGGAACCTCTCTACACACAATCTGTGGCAATAGCGGGCTGTGGCAATAGCGGGCGCGGCCCCAATTGAGTGGAGATCCGATGAGCAATCGAAAATTGTATGTGGATTTTGTCGACCGGAATGCGCGGGGCATCATCTCGCTTTACGAAGACAATGCGCCGGTCACGTGCAAAACTCTGTGGGAAGCGCTGGCAAAACCCATCAGGGTCCCGACCATACACGCCATGTTTGCCGGGCCGGAAATCATGATCGGGTTGCCGCCGGAGGCTCAAACATTCGACCCTCTGTCGATACCGAATGAAAACCAGACCTGTTTTCCGGAAGCCGGTGAGTGCCTCTGGTTCTACCAGGGCAAAAACGCAATGAAAGGATTGCCTGACGAATTGTGGGAACTGGGGATTTTCTACTCGCCCGGTGCTCGTATTCACGGCCCGCTTGGGTGGACCCCCTGCAACATGTTCGGGCGAATTACCGAAGGTCTCGAAGAATTTGCAGCGGCTTGCGGGACGACTCGCACAGAAGGCATCAAAACCATCGAGATTGGTCGACTGAATTCGTAGTACGAGGCACAGGATTCACATTATCGAAAAAGGAGTTTCTGTCATGACAATACTGAAACGCATTACTTCATTCACCGCATTGGCGGCCGTTCTGACCTTTTCAGGAAGCGCCCTCGCGGAAGACACCCTGGTCATCAATTCTTTTGGCGGTTCCTATGAAAAAACCCACCGCAAACTGGTGATCGAGCCGTTCGAAAAGAAATACAATGTCACTGTAAAGGTCATTACCGCCTATTCGAGCGATACGCTGGCCCAGTTGAGAGCGCAGAAGGAGAATCCGCAATTCGATGTCGTTCACTTCTCGGGCGGCCTTGAGACCATCGCAGCAACCGATGGCCTGCTGGCGCCGATCAAGCCGTCGGAGCTGGAGAATTACGATCAGATGTACCCGTTCTCGGTCGCCGGGATCGAAAAGGGTATCGGCCCGATGTACAAAACCGCCGTCATCGGACTGTTGTACAATACGGAAAAAGCCAACCCCGCGCCCAAGTCGTGGAAGGATATCGCCAACCCGGCATACGCCAATCACGTGCTGATGACAGACGCGGCAAGCAACACCTACGGAATGCTCGGCATGCTGATGATCAACAAGGTCAATGGCGGCACGCTGGATGACATCACGCCCGGCCTGGATTTCATCAAGGGCCTGCTGGACACGTCGACGATCGTCTCCAAATCCCCGGAAATTCAGCAAAATTTCGCCCAGGGCAATGCGTGGGTCGCACCCTATGCTCAGGACTATGCCTCGACCCTGATCAAAGCCGGTCTGCCGGTCAAATTCATCCAGCCTGAAGAGGGCGGCGTCCTCGCACCGATTACGGTCAACCTGGTTGCCGGCCGGCCGAATCGTGATCTGGCGTTGAAATTCATAGATTTCTCGATCCGGGCTGAGGCTTCAAAGGGTTGGGCCGAGGCCCTGCGGTATTCGCCAACCAACAAGACGGTTGAACTGTCGCCTGAAATCGCTGCCGAAGTGGTGTACGGCGAAGAGCAGGCTGGTAAGCTGGTCAGCTTCGACGCCAACAAGATCGGCGCCAATCGTCCTGGTTGGAACGAAGCCTGGTCGCGCGCCATATCGAAATAGGGTCCATTTCCGGGGCCGGCAGCGGCCCTGGAGCCATTGGAGGCTGGGAGACTTGATGAAGCAGGCATCTTCGCGTCTTGGCGAACCGGCTGCCCTGATCACGCCCGGCCTCATTTTTCTTGTATTGGCATTTTTCTTTCCCGCGCTGAACATGCTGTCACTCAGCGTGATTGGTCCGGCCGCAGATGGCGGCGGTTTCACTCTGGAGCACTACGCCAAGTTCTTCACCGACGATTATTATGCAGGTGTGGCACTCCGGACTTTTCGTCTCTCGATCATCATAACGGTGACCTGCGTCCTTATCGGTTTTCCGCTGGCACTCATCATGTCCAGGTCGCCCGGCTGGGTTCGTTCGGTTCTGATCATGCTGGTGATCCTGCCGTTGATGACCAGCGTGGTCATCCGCACTTTCGGATGGCTGGTGATCCTTGGCCCCGGTGGTCTCATCAGCTGGGTGCTGGAAACTGCCGGCCTTGTTGGAAATCAGATATCGCTGATGCATACCGAAAGCGGAATTGTCATCGCCATGGTCCAGGTGCTGCTGCCATTTCAGGTGCTCACCGTTCTTGGAAGCCTCAACAGGGTCGGACCGGAGCTCGAGGAAGCCAGCCGCGTCATGGGCGCCGGATTCTTCCAAACCATCCGGCTGGTCAGCCTTCCCCTCTCTATCCCCGGAATTGTGTCCGGATCCTTGCTGGTGTTTGCCCTTTCAATCAGTTCTTTCATCACGCCATCCCTGGTCGGTGGTGTCAGACTGCCGGTCATGGCCGGAAGCATCTATCAGCAGGTCACCGGCTCATTTGACTGGGGTTTTGCAGCGGCCCTATCGGTCTTGCTGCTGGGCGCCACTCTGGTGCTTGTGATTCCATATCTGTTCGTATCTCGCTCGGGGCGGCGATAACATGGTTGGCGGCGTGCCCTATGGCGTCAAGCTGCTATCGGTCGTCCTGGTGGCGGCGATTGCCATTTTCATGCTGGTTCCGCTTATGGTGGTGATCGGCAGTTCGGTCTCTGCAAGCGAGTTTCTGGTATTTCCACCACGCGGCCTCAGTCTGCGATGGTATGGCGAAGTTCTGCAGTCGGACGCCTATCTATCGGCGGCGAAAACCAGTGTTCAGCTTGCCCTCGTCACCGTCGTCGTCTCGGTTGCCATCGGCACGAGTGCGGCCATTGCGCTGACCATGTTCCGGTTTCCTGGCGGCTCATTCCTGTCAGCCCTGTTCCTGTCTCCACTGATCCTGCCGAGCCTGATCTTTGCGATCGGCCTGTTGATGGTTTTCAGTGCTTACGCGGATGGCCCGTCCTTTACGGGTCTCGTCGTCGGACACGTGGTCATCACCCTGCCCTATGTCATCCGGACTGTATCAGCAGCACTGGCGGATATGGACCCTCATCTGGACGAAGCGTCCCGGATGATGGGGGCAAGCTGGTGGCAGCGATACCTCCTGGTGATCCTGCCGCAATGCCGCACCGGGATGGCAGCCGGCGCGTTTTTCGTTTTCAACATCTCATTCGATGATGCGGTGGTTGCCCTTTTTATGAGAGCGCCGGATGTCGAAACCCTGCCGATGCGGATTTACAGTTCACTCGAATTCAGTCCTGACCCGTCGGTCGCGGCCGTTTCGACGATCATGATCGGCATTACAATTGTCCTGGTGCTTGTGCTGAACCGTGTTTTCGGCCTCGCCCGCATCATGTGAATCGCGATGTCCAATCTCAATATCTCGACCATCAGCAAGACATTTGGCTCACAGCAGGTGTTGAACAACATCAGCCTGGACATTGCCGACAGAAGTTTTGTGGCGTTGCTTGGTCCGAGCGGGTGCGGAAAAAGTACTCTGTTGCGCCTGATCGCCGGACTGGAACACCCCAACGGCGGTCAGATTCACCTCGACGGGCAGGACATTACCAGGTTGCCGCCGGAAAGGCGGGATATCGCGCTGATGTTCCAAAGCTATGCGCTGATGCCGCACATGACGGTGTTCGAGAATGTCCGCTTTCCACTGCGCATGAAAGATTCCGCACCGAAGAGCGAACAGGCAGAACACGTTCGAAATGCACTTGCTCAGGTTCAGCTCGACAGCTTCGCCGATCGTTACCCACGCCAGTTGAGCGGTGGCCAGCAGCAGCGGGTTGCGCTGGCCCGGGCAATTGTCGCCGAACCGAAGGTGCTTCTTCTGGATGAACCGCTATCAAACCTCGATGCCCGACTTCGCGAAGACATGCAGGTAGAACTCAAGCGGCTTCACCGGAAGCTGGATCTGACAACCGTTTTTGTCACCCACGACCAGACCGAAGCTCTCGCTCTGGCGGACCAGGTGGTGTTGATGAACAAAGGCATAATCGAGCAGATCGACACGCCGGAGCGCATGTACGCCAGGCCCCGAACCGTATTTGCCGCCAAGTTCATAGGAGCAGCAAATGTGATCGAGATCGAACTGCGTGACATTGCGGGCGAACGGTGCGGGGTTCTCAATGACGGGACCGTGCTAGACCCCTCGCCCGACGTTGAATTGCCTGCCGGTCGGTACAAATTCATGCTCCGTCAGGAAGCGATCATCTTCAATCCGAAGGGGAAAAACACCGTCAGGTTGGAAGGGACGATAGAAACACAGAATTTTCTCGGCAGTGTCACCCGTTCGATCATCCGGATCGGCAACCAGAAAATTTCGGCGGTCACGCCGGCCAAAAACACACCCGTGGATGGCAGCCAGGTGACATTTGGCTGGAACCTCCCAGATTTTCTGCCGCTTCAGGATTGAGGCCGACAGTCACAACTTGGCGAGCAGACTGACGGCAAGCGCTGCCATCACCAGTCCGATAATCACATCCAGGACTCGCCATGCCGACGGTTTTGCAAAAACCGGCTGCAACAGGCGCGCGCCATATCCGAGCCCGAAGAACCAGACGAATGAGGCAATCACGGCACCAACACCGTAGGCAATGCGGCCCTGCCCCTGATATTGCGCCGACAGGCTGCCGAGCAGGACAACCGTATCAAGATAGACATGCGGGTTGAGAAAGGTCAGCGCCAGACAAGTCGATACTGCCGCCGCCAGCCCACCGCTGCTGTTTGACGCGGCTTCCAGGCCCGCCGGCTTCATGGCGCGCCGAAATGCAATTACAGCATAGAAAAGCAGGAACGCAGCGCCTCCGATGGTCACCACGGTGATCAGTTTTGGCGACTTGGCAATCAGGGTACCGAGGCCGGCAACGCCCGCCACGATCAACAGTGCGTCCGACAGGGCACAGATCAGACACAGGATGAACACATGCGAACGCAGCAGTCCCTGCCGCAGGATGAAGGCGTTCTGCGCGCCGATGGCGATGATTAGCGAGGCACCAAGCACAAAGCCGGCAATGCCTGGCCGAAAGAGATGGGTCTGGGCGGCGATGTCCTGCAGCATGTCAGAACAACGTCAACTGATCGCTTACAGGCACGTTTTCAACCTGTTCATCTGCTTCGGCCTCGCCCAGCGGTTCCTGGATATCCGGTCCGCAATTGGCAACCTTGTTGACCTTGTCGGATACGCGGACAGCGGTGAAATACCCCGGCTCGACCGGTTCCAGAAGGTCGGCGACATGGCGCGGCTCCTGGCTCTTGCAATCCAGCCAGCGTGTGAAGTCCTCCGGTTTGATAACCACCGGCATGCGATGATGAATGGCCGAGAGGTCGGCACTTGCGCGCGTCGTCAGGATCGCGGCGGTATCGACCTCAGATCCTTCCGGGCCGCTCCAGGTCTCCATCAATCCGCCAAATGCGACGACTTTTCCGCGCGTCGGCTGCACCCAGTGGGCAAGCGGTTTACTGCCGTCCTTGCGTTTCCATTCATAGAACCCTGAAGCCGGTATCAGGATCCGGCGGTGGCGCATGGCGTTTTTGAACGAAGCCTTGCCCGCAGCCGTTTCGGAACGGGCATTGATCAGCAGCGGAAATTCTCTCGGATCCTTGACCCAGGAAGGTGTAAAGCCCCAGCGAACCAGCAAGGATTTGCGCAAAGGCCGGTTTGAACCGGGCTCGGGAATCTCATTCGGAGCCACAACGAGGATCGGCTGGGTCGGCGCAATATTGTAGCGCGGCGGGAAGTCCTCAAGATCGCTGAGGCCGAACAGATCCTCCAGATCCTGCTGGGTCGGTGTCAATGAGAATCGTCCGCACATGCGATCGAGAAAGCCGGATCAAAGGGTGTTTCGTCAAGCGCCTTGCAGCGTCATCCACCTATCGTCGGTTTTCTTTGTTTGGAAAACATTCTACCGCTGTGATCATGCAGTCGAAAATCGTCATGGCATCGTCAGTGGTGGTCCGTCGGCGGAACCGGTTTCTGCTCGTCGAGCGGGCCTATGCGCCATCCAAGGGAATGTTTGCTTTTCCCGGTGGCCGGTTTCAGCAGGGCGAGACAGCGGAACAAGCTGCCAGGCGCGAACTGCTGGAGGAGACCGGACTATTGGTATCGAATTTGCGGTTTTTGCAACAACTTGACCTGACCGGGAGCGATACCTCACCCGGCACCACCTTCCAACTGCACGTCTTTCTCGCCGGAAAGACGTCCGGTGTGGCTCGTGCGGCAGATGATGCAGCGACGCTGGGCTGGTATTCCCTGGGAGAGATGGACACGATCCCGGTCACGCCATCGACCAGAGACTTTGCCGCAGCTCTGGAGGCCGGGGGTCAGTTCTGACAATTGGAGCAGCAATTGTTATGATGACGAATGGGATCAAATCAACTGCCTGGAGCAATGTGCTCACCGGCACGAAAGATCGGGAGAACAAGCAATGAATGTTTTGCGTACGCCGGAGGACCGTTTTACCGAATTGCCCGGGTTCCCTTACCAGCCCCACTATGTCGATGATTTGAACGGCTATGAATCGCTTCGGGTTCACTATGTTGATGAAGGTCCCAAAGACGCTGACGACACGTTCCTGTGTCTGCACGGCGAGCCGACCTGGGCTTATCTCTACCGGCATATGATCCCTGTATTTGCGGACGCCGGCGCCCGGGTGGTCTGCCCCGACTGGCTCGGCTTCGGCCGCTCCGACAAACCCGTCGACGACGATAGCTACACATTTCACTTCCACCGACGGATGATGCTGGCCTTGATCGAACGTCTGGACCTGCAGAACATTACGCTGGTTGTTCAGGACTGGGGCGGCCTGCTCGGTCTCACCTTGCCGATGGAGATGCCGGAACGGTTCTCCCGGCTGATCGTGATGAACACAGCAATCGCCGTCGGCAAAAGCCCGGGCGAAGGATTTCTGGCCTGGAAGGCCTACGTTGCCGCCAATCCCGATCTCGACATCTCCGGGCTGATGAAACGGGCTGTGCCGGGCCTTTCCGACGCGGAGGCAAAGGCCTACGGCGCGCCCTTCCCCGATATCTCCTACAAGGCAGGTGTGCGGCGCTTTCCCGATATGGTTATGGTCGAGCCCGGAATGGAGGGCATCGAAGAGAGCAAACAGGCCATCGATTTCTGGAAGAATTCTTGGCAGGGAAAGAGTTTCATGGCCATCGGCGAACAGGATCCGGTGCTGGGAGTTGGAACCATGCAATGGCTGCGCGGGGTCATCCACGGATGCCCGGAGCCGCTGATCCTGAAACATGCTGGTCATTTCGCGCAGGAATCCGGCGAGGAGATCGCACGGGCGGCACTGGCCAGTTTTGCTTCGTAGATCAAAAAGCGCGTAGCAGCGATCACAGGTCGATATCGATGATAATTGGAACGTGGTCGCTCAGACCGGTACCCACCCAGTCTTCAAAGGAGCCGACCTGAAGACCCTGCACCAATTCCATCCAGTTCTGCGGCAAAAATGCATAGTCGAGATGGTAGGTCGGGCCGTCCTTGCGGCGGTCACGCCAATAGTGGGTCGGTGTTTGCTCTTCGCCGTGAAGCTCTCCGGATACTTCGTGATAGGCGCTGACAAGGCCGAGTTTTCGCAGGGACGCGACCAAAGTCATGTGATTGATCCGCCATCCGGGTTTATCCCAGATCGCGTTGCTGTTGAGGTCGCCGGCGACGACCAACGGAGCTTCCTGCAGAAACGTTCTGTAACGGCTCAACGCCCGGCGCAGCGGTCCGGACTGGTTCTTGCGGATCACCTTGTCGCTGGCGTTCTGGGCCCAGGCGGCCAGCAGGTTGAAACGCTCAGGCCCGGAAACGTGCACCGGAGCGATGTACCGCAATGATGGGAAATGCGGCTCGGACAGCCGAACCTCGAAGCCGTTGAATGCAAAGATGCCAAGCCCCTTGTGGCGGTTGACACCAACCCAAACCGGGTTCTCCGGTACCCAGTCGCATTTACTCTTGTCACGCAGCAGGTCAGGTTCGGCGCATTCGCAGATCACCGCGATATCGGGATTTAGATCCAGCACCGCCTCTACCTTGCGGTGAAACGCCATGGCACAATTCCAGATGAGCATACGCATCCGGGACTTCCATCCTTGTCAAACCCTGCTGGTCAACAGCTTGATCCCGGCAAAGGCGAAAAATGCCCCCAGCGTGCCCTGGATCCATCTGCGCGCCTTCGCGTAGGCACGCACGGCAACCGGGGTTGAAAAAAGGATTGCGTAAATACAGTGCACCGCAATCGATAGGACGGCCGTGCCGGCAACCACCATCAATCCGACCCAGTAAGGTGCACCGTCCTGAAGCCCAAGCGAGATGATCGCAATCCAGGCCAGGGCTGCTTTGGGATTTGTCATCTGGATCGCAAACCCGCGAAGAAAATATCCGGCCGCACTGCGCTGGCCGCCGCCAAGCTGCACGGCATCGATATCCTGGGCGGACAGCGCTGACCTGAATGATTTGTAGGCAAGCCACAGAAGATAGAGGCCGCCGGCAATCTTGATCACCATCAAAGCCCAGGCATAGGCACCGATAATTGCGGTCAGGCCGACCGCCGTCAATACAGCCCAGCAAAACGAGCCGCCGGCGACACCAAGGGCAAGGCCAAGGCCAGCCCGCCGATTGACCGCCATGGACGTTCCCATGATTGCCAACACATTCGGTCCGGGGCTCATGATCGCCAACAGGAATGCCGAATAGGCCAGAAGAATCCCCGGCAGGTAAATCGAAATCTGTTCCATAGGCTCTCGCTTTCGGCATTTGAGCCTGGGACTCTAGAGTCCAGGGAAAACAACTCAATCCCCGCTCCTGACACGCGATGTCAGGAGTGTTCGCGGAATGCACAACATTGCAACGCCAATGTTCTGTTGGCATGGTCGCCATTCGGCGGCGAAAATCGGAACGCCCATTCAGTTAGCAGAGGAGATAGCCATGAAAGTCACGGCAAACAGCCGCTCAAAAAGGGCAGCATTATTTATTACGGCGGTGACAATGATGGCCGGAACAGCCTTCATCCCGGCAGCGGCGCAGGACAAGTCTCGCATACCTGCGGTCGCCATTTATCAGGCGATGCTGCAAGCCAACAAGGAACCGGGCTGGGTGCAGTTTCGCAACTATGGCGGCGCCCAGTGGATCTATTTCACCGCGCTGCAGACATTGCATTGCCGCCTGAAGGAGATCCGGTATTCGGTCAATTCCAAAGACCTCGACCAACGGTTCAAACTGGTCAAATGCAATCCGCAAAATCCTTTTGCCGTTCCTTCCGATGCCGGTGTCGATGACATTGCGATCAGATTGGCAAAAGGCACAGCGGCCACGATTGCCGTCCAGGTGATCTGGGAGGATGACACGGAAAGCGCGATCGCCGTCTACGAACCCTGCAAGGATGTCGGCGAACAGTCCTGCGCCTGGCCGGTAGAATGAGCTGTCAGCCAGAAGAAACAAACCAAATGAAACGAGGTCACCGTGGCTGACATCATCCCGCTCATTCCTCGTCAAACCGTTCCGGAATTGTCCCTACCGCTGGTTGGAAGCAATGAATGGTCGCTTCAAGGCGCACCGGCACGAAAACTCTCGCTTCTTGTGTTTTATCGCGGACTTCACTGCCCGATCTGCCGCGACCAACTCAGGCAGATACAGTCCAGGCTCTACGATTTCGAGCGGCTTGGCGTGGGCGTTGTCGCGATATCGACCGATGATGAAACACGCGCTGATTCAACCAAAATGCAGTGGGCGCTGAATAGGCTGGATCTGGCGTACGGGCTGACGCCCGATCAGGCACGGCAATGGGGCCTTTATCTTTCAAGTCGCATCGGAACAACATCGATCGGCGTCGAGGAACCCCGGATTTTCAATGAACCGGGGCTGTTTCTGGTGAAACCCGATCGCAGCCTCTACTACGCAGCCGTACAGTCCGGACCATTTGCCCGGCCCCAGGTTCATGAAATTGTCCGGGCCATCGAGTATGTGATGAAAAACGACTATCCGGCCCGGGGGGAAGTGGTTTCGGTTTAAATCTAAGCCGGGTGCACCAGCCGGTCTATCTCTGCAATAGTCTCAGCCGGAAGAGGCCCCTTCTCCAGCGCTCGGGCGTTGTCCTCGACCTGAGAGAGCGTACGAAATCCGGGAATCGGGATGGTCCGCGGTGACTTCGCCCAGATCCATGCCAGTGCACCCTGCGCAAGGGTGCGTTCCTTGCTGGTCAACAATTCACGAATGGCCTCGATTTTCTCCAGCATGTCCGGATGTGCTGCACCGCCGACAAAATAGGATAACCATTCGGGCCCATCGGCCCGGATATCGGATTTTGAGAATCCGGCTTTGGCCGAAGTGAATTTGCCGCCGAGCAAACCCATCGCCAACGGCTGGCGGGCAACGGAAATCATGTTGGTTCGGTTGGCCAAATCCCCCATTTTGTCTGCGGGCCGGAACAGATTCATGTCGTGCTGCACAGCGACAAAACCATCCGTTCCCGCAAACGCCTCGGCACGTTCGACAAAATCCGTGCTCCAGCCGAAGGCCGAGATTTTGCCTTCCTTGCGTAAATCCGACAGCGTTGCAAAGACGCTCTGTGCCTGGTCAATCGGATGCTCGTTCAAATGGAAGAAAACCAGGTCGATCTGTTCCCGGTGCAACCGGCGCAGCGAGGCTTCGATCGCCGAGCGAATATAGGTCGCTGATGTCCCCGGGCCCGTCAGCTGTCGGCTCGCGACGTCAAACATGTTGCCGAATTTGGTTGAAATCAGGATGTCCTTGCCGGCGGCGCCAAGAGCTTCGGCGAGCAATTCCTCCGCGTGTCCACAACCGTAGACATCGGCAGTGTCAAAATAGCGAATACCGAGATCGACGGCCTTTCGGATTGCCGCGATGGATTCCCGGTCGTCCACCTCCCCCCAGCCAAGCGCCTGCTCACCGGACCAGAATTGGCCACCAATGGTCCAGGTTCCCATACCAAGCCGGGGGATTTCCAAATCATTCCAAAGTCTGATGCTTGTCACTTCCGTGCCCTTTCATTATTGAAACATTTTGATCACTATTTGAGAACATACCGGTGAAAGCGCCCGAACTCGCCACTTAAACTTGAAAAAGGTATTTCATTTTTGAAAGAAAATTACAGCTGGAACGATCTGAAATATTTTCTGGCGGTCGCTCGCGGTGGCGGATTGAGCCGGGCAGCGGCTCTATCGGGAACCAGCGTGCCGACGCTGAGCCGGCGGATGAACCTGTTGGAGCACCAGCTTGGCCAGAAACTGTTCATTCGCGACAAAAAAGGATTTCACCTCACTCAAACCGGCGCGGAATTCGTAGTTCATTGTGAAGAAGTCGAGGCGGCAACACTAGCGATCGACCGCTGGCGTGACGGCCAGCGGGAAACCCGGGCGGTCAGGATTTCGGCAGGCTCATGGACATCGATGCACCTTGCTCGAAACCTCAACGACATCTGGCGCCCGGAAGATCCATTCAGGATCGAATTTGTTACGTCGGAAGAGCGAATCGATATCGGCAGGCGCGCGGCAGACATCGGCATTCGCAACCGACGTCCCGAAGAAGACCGGTTGGCCGGACGCAAAATAGGCTCCGTCGCCTTTGCCATGTACCGAAATGTCTCGGTGAACAATACCCGCGGCGACCAGGGATGGATTGCAATCGGCGGCAATTTGGCGACAACACCTTCGGCGCAATGGGTCGCTGCGCATCATGCCGCCAGCATTGCAGTGGTGGCCAACAGTCCGCATTGCGCGCTCGAACTTGCGTTATCGGGCGCAGGATCGGTTGTCCTGCCCTGTTTCATCGGAGACCCGGTTTTGGGTCTCTCTCGTATTGGCGAACCGATTACCAAGCTGCAGCACGATCAGTGGCTTGTCGCCCACCACGAAGAAAGGCACAGCCCGGTCATGCGCACGGTTATCAACCGCATCGTTTCGCTGATAAAACGCGACCGGCAATTGATGACCGGCATTCAGGGAAAAAATTCCGGGCCAGGTGTAACAAACACATCGGCAACAAAATCCGACAGCTCGGAAGGTATTCCGCCGGCGTGAAGACCTGTTGAGGGTTCATCTGCGCTACCGGGTTCCATCGCAAACACATTGTCGAACAGTTCCCTTGCACCGCTGATGGACAGGGTGTTCGGGTCCTGGGCCGAAACCACAAATCCCAACGCCTCCACGCGTCCACGAATGCGCGCGATCCGGTCTTCGGGCAACCCTGCCTGACCGATGTTTTCAGAAGTGGACGGCTGGCCGGCATCGAGGATGGAACTGCCATCCTCCCGCTTCATGACGAGTTGCGCGTGAATTTCATCGGCCGGAGGCATTTGCGGGCACCCTTATTGGAGCGGAACAGTGCGCGTCGAAACGCGCACCGAACACATTATTGCAGCAAAACGGCGTCAGCGCGACCGCAGGGTTTCGATCAGGTCGTCGACGAAATCCTGCGAGATCTCCGGCATTGCGCCACTGGACACCATCGCCATCTGCTGCTCCTTAGGCGCCGAGAAGAATGTCGTGGCGACATCGCCCATGGTGTTCAGATAAGCCCATTTGGCATCCGCAAGCCCCGATCCGGTTGCCAGATCCGGCCCTGCAACGGCGGTATCACCGTTCGCCGTGCTACCCTTTTTCACGTCTCTTGCGCTTTTCTTCAGCTTTTCCTTTGCCTTTGCGGGGGTCAGCGTCGGATCTTTTTCCAGCATCAGCGCAACTATCCCCGCGATCTGCGGACAGGCTGCCGATGTTCCGGAAAACAGGCCCCAGCCGTCAGCTGCCGGCCCGGTTTGCGGATCGATCCCGTCGAGACTGGCGTTTTGCTGAACAGGGAGCAGCAGGCTGGGCGCCTTGCCGCCGCCGATATTGACCCGTTTGCCGGTCAGCCCGCAGACATCCGGGCAGGCTCGTCCGGGATACCAGGTGGAATTGAAGCTGGAGGCATAACTCGACGCCTCGAAGTCGTTTTCATCCGGCAGATTTACATGGACGCCACCGACGGAGATTACATCGGGATGGCTGCCGGGAAAGGCCAGGTGCCCGTTACCGGCGGAAAAACAGACCACCACGCCTTGTGCCACTGCATTGGCAACGGCTGCTTCCAGCGGCTTGAGCCAGTTCGGGATCGAGGTACCGGGTTTGTCGAGATTGTAGCCCCAGCTGTTGGTCAGAACCTGCGGTTTCGGTGTCGAATTCAGTGCAACATTGATTGCACCTACCGGGTCGTTGCCGGTCTTGACGGGGCGTAGCCGGCAATCGGGCGCACAGGCAAAGATGTTGGCGCTCTCCCCCGTGCCGTGCCCATTCGTATCGGCCGACGGATTGCTGGCGCCCGGCCCGAGTAAAGTGCTCAAAAGCCTGAAACCGCGCGAAGTGAAAAAGGCATGGCGATAATGGCCAGTGTCGAGCATGCCGACAACCACGCTTTTGCCGGTGACACCGAGCCGGTGAACCCGGGACGCGCGCAGCACCACTGCAACACCGTCCGGAACAGTCAGGTATTGATAAGCATTGGCGTGAATGGGCGCGACCGGTGGTATGGCGGACGGCGCAAAATAGGTCGGTGGCCTTGCGATCACAGCCCCCTCGATGAGTTGCTCGAATTCTTTAGGCGCCTGCAACAGAGCAGCCGCTGGCTCCTCGGAAGTGCCCATGAATTCCATGGTCTCGTCGGGGCCAATTTCGGCCTTCTGGCGGGTCAGTTTGGCTCCAAAGAACGATTTGAACTGCTTTGCCGTTCCGCCAATCGAAATTGTGGTATCGTTCGAGGCCTCCTCGAAAACATGAAAACCGCCGCGGATCAGGGCGCGTTTTGCATCTCGCACATCGCTGGGATCTGAATTGAACTGCGCAACATTATCGGCGGTGATCGCTGCGTCCTGATCGAAAAGCGATGATGGGCCGAGGGAACGTGGGGAAACCGTTGCAATTACTTCATATTCTTGATCAGACATTGCGCTCTCCGCTGCTGCAATCATTGGGCAACCAACGGTATTCAATTTGCAAAAACACCCGCAATTCAAATTGATGTAATAAAAATCAATATTTGTTTCGGAATGTATTTATTTTCTCCAATTTTTTTCCATCTTTTTGAATTTTAATACTAATTCCCGGCATCCAAAATGAAGTATTTTTAGATTTATTTATTTGATGCGTGAAAAAATTACTTACCCGAGCATGCCCAACAGGCTGACAGCATCTTGCGGAATGAGCAATGCAATCAATAACTTGCAGCAGCGGGGGTCACCTGTATCCCGGCAATACCGGTGTTCGCCGCTGTCTGGCTTGAAAAAACATTGGGCAGTTGGCGTGATGTGCCGCGTGAGTTCGTAATGATTCGTGAACCCGCCCCGACTTCACCGGCCAGATTTCAGGCAATTCGGGTCGGAAGCGATCGACCGCCAACGGCGTAGCCTTCAAACAATCGTGATCCGCGTTGATGGCGAACAACTGCGCGACCTGCCGTAGATTGCAGTTGTTGGTCAACCGCTTGATATTCTGGAGACGCCCATGCGCGCCGCTTGCAAATTCCTGATGGTGTTGTGTGCCCTCACACTGTGGACTGTGACAGCATGGGCCGATATCGACCGATGGATCGGCGAGGGCTGGAAAACCGATTTCTCGAAAATATCGGTGCCGGTTCACGAAGTGCTTTCCGGCGGCCCGCCGCGAGATGGGATTCCGTCTATCGACAATCCGAAATTCCTGCCGATTTCCAAAGTGACCGATATACCCGGGCGCGAACCGGTGATCTGGCTTGAGGTCGACGGAGATGTACGCGCCTATCCCCTTCGCGTTCTCACCTGGCATGAAATCGTCAACGACACGGTCGGCGGTGTTCCCGCAGCCATCACCTATTGCCCGCTTTGCAACGCGTCGATCGTGTTTGACCGGCGCGCCGGCGGCAAAACGCTTGAATTCGGAACCACCGGCAAGCTGCGCAATTCAGACCTGATCATGTACGATCGGCAGACAGACAGCTGGTGGCAGCAGTTTTCGGGCACGTCCATCGCCGGGAGTTTTCTCGGCACCAAGCTGAAATTGCTGCCGTCGCGCGTTACCTCGATGGAGGCCTTCCGCAAAGCTCACCCGAATGGCCAGGTTCTCGTGCCCAACAATCCCCGGATTCGCGACTATGGGCGCAATCCTTATGCCGGATATGACAGTTCGGCCTCACCCTTTCTCTATCGTGGCGAAATGCCGGACAATATTTCACCGATGGCACGGGTCGTCGTTGTCCGAACGGGTGACGCCCCGATCATCGTCAGCATGGAGCGTGTCAGAAACGGCACATTTGAAGAAAGCGGATATTCGATCAGTTGGACCGAAGGTGTCGCTTCGGCTCTAGATCGGGCAAAAATAGCTGACGGAAAGGATGTTGGCGCCGTACGGGTCATGAAAGATGGTAAGGATGTGGCGCATGACGTGACGTTCGCATTCGTTGCCCATGCATTTCACCCGGAAACCCCAATCGTTACCGAATAACACCCTTAACCATAGGCGTATGACGTTCGGCACGCGGCGCAATTGTCTTGCTCTTGCCGCAGTCTTTCGCCAAAAGGCCTTATGATGACCGGCGACGTTTTTCGATCCATGGCACTTGCCACCCTGTTGACCAGCTCCGGCCTGCTTTTCGTCGCTTCCAGCACGGCGTTGGCAGCGGATCCACCCTATGAGAAAAAGCTGGTTCGGCTTGCCGAGGTTCTGGGATCGATCCACTACCTGCGCAACCTTTGCGGTGAGAAGGGAACCCGCTGGCGCGATGAAATGGAAGCCCTGTTGCAGACGGAAAAACCGGAGCCCGAGCGCCGCGCCAAACTGATCGCCAGCTTCAATCGCGGCTATCGGTCCTTTGGTGGTGTGTATTCGGCCTGCACCGATTCAGCGATCACGGCGATAGGACGCTACATGAACGAAGGCGAAGGTCTTTCCAGTGAAATCGTGACCCGATACAGAAATTAGCGAATCGTTAACTTTTATTTCAGGCCGCGACGTGCCAAACAGCAGGACCGTGCTAGAATGGTCAACGGGATTGTAAGGGGACCGCCCTTTTCCGGCGGCGAGTTTGTATGGACCAGGATTTGCGCGACATTGACGCGCTTGTGCATGAGGAAAAACGCCTGACAGCGATGGAGCAGCAAAGCGAGGCGTGGGCCGATGGCCTGCTTGCCGGCATCGAGCCGGAAATTCTCGCCGAAGCGGCCCTGTCAACTGCGCTGAGCGAGTTGCTCAGGGATTGCGGTGAGGATTCGGCACTGCAAATGCTGGACCGAATACGCGAGAAGGTTATTGCCGGCGACTTGGATCTGGACAGGCACTATCACTAGGTACTGGGTCTGAGGACCAGTCGGTCGAGCGCTGAAATCGGGGTGCCGGGAATACCGGTGATGGACACGGGACAGATCAGAACTGGACGAGAGCGCACATCGCAGGCGGGGCTCAACTTTGTGCCTGCAATGGTGTTGCTGTTTGTCATGACAGGCCTGGATGTCAGACCGGCCGACGCGCTGAGCGAGATCAAACGCAACGAAATCCCGCAGAACGATAGTGCAGATAAAAAGGGCAAAGCGGCGGAACCGGACATTGAGACCACGCCCATTCCCCTGCCCGATCCGATCATTTCGCCGGATGCCGATCAGAATCCCAGACCTGACGACAGCATTAATGCAACGCCCGGTCGGGAATTAGACCCGGACGCCGAACTTCCGGATATACAATACGACACAAGCAAACTGCCTGACGAAGTCGGGCGCATGCGCGATCTGATCATCGAAGCCTGCCGCAGTGGAGACATAGAAGCGTTGCGGCCATTGCTTGGCACCGGAGCAGACGGAACCCAACTGACATTTGCCGGAGCGGTCAGCGATCAGATCAAGACCCTTCGCAGCTTTTCCGGTGACGATCAGGGCCACGAGATCATGGCCATTCTGCTCGAAGTTCTGGAGGCCGGATATGTTCATCTCGACCCTGGTGAACCGACTGAGCTCTATGTTTGGCCGTACTTTTTTGCGATGCCGCTTGAACGGCTGAGTAACCCCCAGCGTGTTGAACTGTTCAAGATCCTGACAGCCGGAGATTTTGAGGACATGAAGTCGTTTGGTGCCTATATTTTTTATCGGGTCGGCATTACACCAGAGGGACGCTGGCTGTTTTTTGTCGCCGGCGACTGACCGGCAATTGCCGCGGTGCGGCTTTTGCGGACCAACCGCAAACTGTAACGGGAAATGCCCATGCCGACTGTCGGACTGAGCGGCAGAACTATAATCGATGTTCGGGGAGAAGAAGCCGAACATTTTCTGCAGAACATTCTGACGACCGATCTTGACGAGCTTCGCACCGGCGATGCCCGGGCGAGTGCGCTTTTGACGCCTCAGGGCAAGATCATGTTCGATTTTCTGATCTCGCGCGATGGAAATCTGGGGTTCGCGATCGAATGCCGTTCGGAGATTTCCACCGACCTGGTGCGGCGGTTGATGCTTTATCGGATGCGCGCCAGAGCCGAGATTATCCAACGGGATGAATCGCTTGTGCTGGTATCCTGGCATTCGGAATCATCCGGTTCACAAACGGATTCAACTGAAGCCGCAACCGGGCTGACCGATACGAGATTTCCAGACACTCTGCGAGTGATGCGGCGATATGCTGGAACCGACAACGAAGCGACTGCATCTGAAACGGAATGGCTGGACCTCAGAATATCAAACGGCGTGGCCGAGAGCGGCACGGATTACGTCCTGGGAGAGGCATTTCCGCATGATGTGCTGCTCGATCAGAATGGTGGCGTGTCATTCAAGAAAGGCTGTTTCATTGGACAGGAGGTGGTTTCGCGGATGCAGCACCGGGGCACTGCACGAAGGCGTATTGTCATTGCACTGGGCAGCACTGACCTGCCGGAGCCCGGCACCGAAATCCGCGCCGGATCGCGGACGACCGGCACTCTGGGGTCGGTTAGCGGCACGTCCGGGTTGGCGCTTGTGCGAATTGACCGCGCAGCCGAAGCGATGAACTCGAACATGCCGATCCTGGCGGGCGAAGTGCCCATCAAATTGACCATTCCCGATGGATCGGATTTTTCGTTTCCCGGCCTGCGCGCCGGCGTGGAGACGGACTGATGCCGGATCGCGCGGGTGCGCCGCCTCGGGCATGGCAGCGCATGCTGTCCGGTCGCCGACTTGATCTTCTGGACCCCTCACCCCTGGATGTTGAAATTTCGGACATCGCGCACGGTTTGGCGCGAGTAGCCCGATGGAATGGCCAGACCCATGGTGACCACGCCTTTTCGGTTGCCCAGCACTCGCTCGCGGTTGAAAAGATCTACGCGCTGCTGTCCGGTGGGCACAACGCGGACTGGCGTCTTGCGGCGCTACTTCACGACGCGCCGGAATATGTCATCGGCGACATGATCTCTCCGTTCAAGTCGGTCGTAGGCGGCGGATACAAATCAGTCGAGCGGCGTCTTCATGAAGCGATCTGCGGGCGATTTTCCCTGCCGGTGGAGCTTCCGGAGAAACAGATCAGACTGATCAAGCGCGCCGACATTGTCGCGGCCTGGTTCGAAGCGACTGAACTTGCCGGTTTCACCCAGGCAGAGGCGATGAAGTATTTCGACCGGCCGAGTGGCGTTCATCTTGACCAGATCGATCTGACACCCAAACCGCCAAAAACGGTGCAGGAGCTGTTCTTGCAACGATTTGAAGCACTGGATCACCAGCGCGGCAAAGTATCGGCCAGTTGATGAATTACGAAGGACTTCCGCCATGCCCCATATCATCGTTTCCTCACTGGCCCTTTTGCCCGAGACCGTTGCGGCTCACCAAGCAAGCCATATCGTTACACTGATCAATGCCGACACGCTGGTGGAACGGCCCGCCAGCGTTGCGGCGGAAGATCATCTGTTCCTGGGGTTCAACGACATTGTCGCGCCACTGGACGGCATGACGCCGCCTTCTGAAATCCATGTTGAAACGTTGCTGGAATTCGCCAGGAACTGGGACAGAGCGGCACCAATGGTGATTCATTGTTTCGCCGGAATATCGCGCTCAACCGCGGCAGCCTACATTTGTGCGCTTGCGCTCAACCCGGCGCTGGACGAACGGGCACACGCGCGGGAACTGCGCCGGCGCGCGCCGACCGCCACTCCCAACAGCCTTCTGGTCCGCTATGCCGACGCAATTTTGCGGCGGGACGGCCGAATGGTACGGGCGATAGAGGAAATCGGTCGCGGCGAAGAAGCGTTTGGCGGCACGCCGTTCGTTCTGCCTTTGGAAGAATAAGTCCGCAAAAATGGAACCATCATCCGGCCTTGATCGTCGGAGCTTGTCGGGAAACAAATCTATGGAATTGAAAATCGGAGGTCTTGACCTCAATCCAGAGCATGTTCTTTCGCTTGCCCTGGACTATACCGCATCCTTCATCGGCGCCATTATTCTGCTTTTCGCCGGTTTGCTGATTTCCGGTTTCGCGCGACGGTGGGTTTACAAGGTTCTCGGCAGGTCGGGAAGTTTTGATGAGACATTACGAGGCTTCCTGTCCCGTACGGCGCGCCTTGCCGTTCTGATCCTGACCTTCGTCACCGTGCTGGCTCAATTCGGTGTGCAGACCACTAGCATTATCGCGGCGCTGGGCGCAGCCGGTCTTGCAATCGGTCTGGCCCTGCAGGGAACGTTGCAGAACATTGCAGCCGGCATCATGCTTTTGCTGTTGCGGCCATTTCGGGTTGGCGAATACATCGAAACAGGGAGCATTTCCGGAAATATTGTCGAGATCGGATTGTTTGCGACTGAAATACGGACGCTCGACGGGCTGTTTGTCTTTGCCCCGAACAACGAACTCTGGAACACCCCGGTCACCAATTTCACGCGCAATCCCCGCCGACGGAATGATCTGATCATCGGAATTGGCTACGGCGACAATATTGACCTGGCCGAGAGCACCCTGGCGGAGCTCGTCAAGGCGGACGGGCGCGTCGTCAACGATCCGGAACCACAGACCTATGTCTCGGAACTCGGCGACAGCGCGGTTTCCGTCGTTGTGCGCTATTGGACCGATGCCCCCGACTGGTGGCAGACAAAACTCGACCTGACCAAAGCTGCCAAACAGGCGTTCGATGAGAAAGGCATATCAATTCCCTATCCGCAGACCGATGTTCATCTGTACCGGCAAAAGGACGCCTAGGGTGATAGGTCAAGAAAGTTGAATCATCGCGTTAGATTTTTTCAGTTTTCGCCAGCAACGACATTCAATAAGTTCCAAAAAGAGGACATCCAAAAGGTTCATTCGACATGAGCACAGAAAACGCTCAGGCCGGTCGCTCCAGCGCCCTGCCATGGATTATCATCGCGTCCGGGTGCCTGATCGCCGCCTTGGGATTCGGACCGCGCTCGGCGATGGGCTTCTTTCAGCTGCCGATGCTGACGGAAACAGGTTGGGATCGCACAACGTTCGGCCTGGCGATGGCGATTCAGAACCTGATGTGGGGGCTGGGCCAGCCGGTGTTTGGTGCGATAGCCGACCGGTTCGGCACGTGGCGGGTGATATCCGCTGGCGGCATCATGTACGCAGTTGGGCTGCTGATGATGGCGCAGCCGACAACGCCTGTCATGCTGCACGTCACCGGTGGCATCCTGGTCGGATTGGGTGTCGCGGGCAGTTCGTTCGGGCTCGTACTCGCCGCTTTTGCGCGCAATGTTGCGCCGGAAAAACGATCCTTTGTATTCGGCATCGGCACCGCGGCCGGATCAGCCGGCATGTTCATTTTTGCCCCGATCAGCCAGGGGATGATCGATGCGCTTGGTTGGTCAGATACGCTGATATGGCTCGGCGCCGCCATGCTGGTCATACCCATTCTAGCGATTCCGCTGCGCGGCAATGCGACAAGCGGTTCCGAACCACAGCCGGATTTTCATCAGACGATGGGGCAAGCGCTTCGGGAAGCACTCGGACACAACAGTTATGTCCTGTTGGTGACAGGTTTTTTTGTCTGTGGCTTTCAGGTTGCATTCATTACCGCACATTTCCCCGCCTATATCAGCGACATAGGAATTGAGGCAAAATTTGCCGTACTCGGCATCGCCCTGATCGGTTTCTTCAATATTATCGGCTCACTAGCTTCAGGAGTAATCGGGCAGAGATACTCCAAACCGTTCTTTCTGAAGTTGCTCTATCTCGGACGCTCCGTTGCCATCACCGCCTTCCTGCTTTTGCCGCAAACATCCACGAGCGTGGTTGTTTTCTCGGTTGTCATAGGGCTGTTGTGGCTGTCAACCGTGGCACCCACCAATGCTCTGGTGGCGGTCATGTTTGGAACAAGGCACCTTGGCCTGCTCGGCGGGATCGTATTCCTCTCCCACCAGATGGGCTCATTTCTGGGCGTCTGGCTGGGTGGCTATCTCTATGATCTACTCGGCTCATACGACCCGGTCTGGTGGATCGGCGTCGCGCTCGGCCTGCTTGCCGCAGTGGTTCACTGGCCAATACGCGAGCGGCCTGTCGACCGCGTCGTGATGGCGCCAGCGGAATAGAGCATGTCTATTCTTTCGGAGTTAGCGGGGCTCCACCAATCACCTGGTCGGTCGGGGTAAGCTCAATCATCCCGACGTTCACATGTTGCGGCGCGTCGAGTGCGAACAGGATCGCATCGGTGACGTCCTCGGGCCGCAGTTCCTCGATACCGCTGTCCTTTGTTCGCGCCAGCAATTCCGGGTCGCCGGAAGCGGCATCGTAGAATTCACTTGTCACGCGGCCGGGGCAAATTTCGGTGACACGGATTCCGGTGCCCAGAAGTTCAACCCTGAGATTCTGGCTGAGACGGTGTATCGCGGATTTTCCTGCGCCATAAAGTGCGGAGACCAGCGGATATAGACCTGCAATGGATCCGATATTGACGATATGCCCCCTTTTTCGCTCCTTCATGCCGTGAAGTGCTGCGGTGATGATCTGAAGCGGTGCCTCGACGTTGGTTCGAACCGAAGCCGATATGTCTGACGCTGTGGTATCGGTCAGTCCGGTGATGCCGAGGCCGGTTCCGGCATTGTTTATGATGACGTCCGGCTGGTGCTCTCCAACAAGACGGATCACAGCATCAATATCCCCGACATCCAGTGCGACGGTCAGGCAATTTGTCGTCTGTCCGAGTTGTTCCAGTTTTTTCACTCGACGGGCAACGGCAATGACCTTCATGCCGCGAGCGTCCAGGTTTCGCGCAACTGCCAGCCCAATGCCGCTGGAGGCGCCTGTTACCAGAGCTGATTTATAGTTATCCAATGCCATCCGGGCGTTCCGTTGCTTTTTTGCTGCTGATGAAAATGCGCTGATAAAACAGACCAATACCGATCAGTGCCGCGCCTAGCCCCATAAATGAAAACGCTCTCAGCACACCCTCGAGTTCGGACATGTCGATTAGAAATACCTTTACGACGGTCAATGTCACCAATCCCGCGGAGGCCATGCGGATCATCCGGGAACCCATTTTCTGGCCGAGCACCAGTACCGCGACGCCCAGCACAAGCCAAAGTGCCGAATAGGTATAGGTTTCGGCTGGACTGGCGCCTTTCCAGGCACCGATATAGTCGCCCTGATAGAACCATCGAATGGTGAGGCTGACCCAGGCAAAGAAGAACAGCCCGGAAGCTATGCCGAGCGCCACATTCAATCGCCGGGCAAACGAGCCGGTCCCCTCGCGGCTGAGCCAGTACAGGGAAACCAAAAGGACCGCCGGGACAAGATATCCAAGCACCACGAGGTTGAGGATCGGATGCATGCCCATCGGAGCATTTGTCAGCAACGGGTTTTCGAGACCCAAATTGATCGCAATCGACACCAGCAGGCCAACTGTCGACAGAACATTTGCAACCGTAACGAACAAGCCTTTGAGGATCCTTCGCGACAGCATCAAGGCAATGATTGCGGCGACAAGATATGCAGGTGCATAGCTGAACGCCTCCAGTGTCGCAGCCGGCGGATTGAGGAATAGGGCGAGAATCGGCGCGTTGTAGAAATGACGGACGGCCAGCCCGATCCAGGTGACCAGGAAGAACTGCGAAACAATGCCCAAATACAGCACATAGTGTGCCGGACGTCTGCTGCGGGCAAACCACCAGACTGCCAATGCACCCACGGCAGGCAGCAGGTATCCCGCGGTAACAAGGTTCCAGAGCTGATGCTCGCCGACAAGATCGGCGTTGAACAGCGGATTGAGCGGAAATGCATGGGCGTAGACCGCCCTTGCAAGGCCGATATAACCGACCAGCATCGAACCAAAGCGGAAAACCGGGCTGGGGTTGCGGTCATCCAATCTCATCAGGGTTGCCGATGCACCGAGCGACAGCAATGTGTAGAGGGTCTGTTCGCCAAGCGTGACCGGACCGTCACCGTCCAAAATACCATCGTTCATTCCGTGCCGGATCAGCACAGCGGCGCCTAGGATCGCGGCGGTTGCCGACAATCCTTCCATGATACGCTGCGGCTTTGCATTGGCATTTCGGCCAAAAATCCAGGCGCAAAGGCCGAAAATTACCGCTGGGACATAATAACCCGGTAGCAGCCAGTTGAATACCGGTGTTTTCGACAGTTCCAGGGCAATGGCCGGATCATAGGCAAACCGGGCCGTGACAGAAATGGCGAATGCCGCCGCGATCCAGCCCAGGGATGGATATCTCAATTTCCGCCAGGCAAGAGTTGCGGCAAGCGCGGCGATGGCAAGGACAATGCCGGTCCATGCCGGGCCGGATAACAGATGGGCTGCGGCCCAGACGGAGAACGCCGCGGCAGCAAGAAAAACAGCAACTGCTCCGGTTCCCTTCTTTTCCGCTTCCTGTTGAAACACCAGATATGCGGCAGCAGAGCCGAATATCACTGCCAGCGCCACGGCAGCTGCTCCGTACCGCAGGTCGCTGTTGAGGTCGGCGAACAGCAGAGCCGACAGGGTATATCCGGCCAGCGGAACGCAGACCGCGGCAAGAGCCCAGATAACCGAGTGTCCCAACACCGCACAAAGCCTGCCGGCCATTATGCTACCAACCAGGATAAACAGAACCGATGCAACCAGCACGGATCCGACATAATCAGCCTCGATCGGCAGTTCTGCGGAGGAAAGGACCGCATTGCCGAGGAGCAAATCGGCTCCGGCAAACGCGCCGAGCCGTGACCAGACCAACAAAGCAGTTGACGCGACGGCCGCGGCTGCCAGAACAGCCAGCCAGGCAGGGCGGCGAAACGCGGCAAGTATCAGAAACAACAAGACCGAGACACTGATGACCAACCGTGCCGACAGGTCTTCCTGACCGCTGTCAGACAGAGCTGCAAGCGCGATCAGCGTTACCGTTACGACGGCCAGATGAACCGGCCGGTGACCGTATCTGCCATAAGCGGTCAACGTAAGCAGTCGATTTTTACGCCCGCGCTCCCAGACAAGAAGGATGACCAGAACGATCGACGCGACGGGAAGGGTCAGAGACGAGATATCCCCAGTCGGTGCGGTCGCCGCAAAGCCAACAGCCCACAGAGTAGTGCCGACAAGAGCGGTATTGACAATCCAAATCCGGCTCCTGATCCGGGCAAGCCATGTGGAGGCAGCCAGAATTACTGCAAGATAGGAGAACAAGATCCAGGGACTGGGGCTTTGTGAACTGACAAGAGCTGGCGTCGCGTAAGAACCGGCCAATCCGAGGCCAGCGAGCAAAGGGCCGTGTCGCAGCGAGAGCATGACGGTTGCAATGGAGATGGCGGCCAGAACTGCGAACGATGTCGCAGGTCCAATGAATTCATAAAGGCCATGTGCTGCATAGGTTACGGCAAACAGGATTGCCGCTCCGGCTGCCGTCAGGATTCCCGGCACATAAGCGGCCTGATCACCGGCGAAGGAAAGCTTGACATCGCGGCGGCGGATCAGTTCCCCAGCGGCCAGCGCGATTGCACCGGCGACGGCGGCAATTGACAACCGAACAGCCGGTCCGAAAATGCCCTGCTCGATCGAGTAACGCACCAGAAAGATACCGCCCAGAGCAAGTGCCAAACCGCCGACCCAGATCGCCCAACGCGAACCCAGCGCTTGTTCGAAATCGCCCGCTTCACCTTCCATTTTTTGGATCGGTTCCGGTTTCGCCACATCATCCGCGGAATCTCTGGCTAGCGGCGCGTCGCTGCCGGAAACCCGGATGGCGCTTTCTCCACTGCCAAAAACGACCTCCGGAGCACCGGCCTCGGAAGCAGAAGCAACGGACGGGATCTCCGGTTCATCCTCAGAGACGCCTTCGAACTGCTGTTCTTCCCTGTCGGAAGCGGCGGTCTCTTCCGACTGCGGGTTCTCGGACATTACTTCCGCCGTAGCGTCTTCTTCGCGTCTTCCCAGTGAGAATCCGTGTTCCAGATCGTTCAGTCGCGTTTCAGCGCGCTGGACCCGCCTGGTCAGCAATAAGATCCAGACAAAGGCACCGATGAGGAAGAGATAAAACACGTCTAGAACCTTATCGTGGCTGAAGTGAAAAAACTGGGACCGGCAGGCCGACCAATATCATCTCACTCATTCAACGTCTCCGAAATCGTCTTGCCGGCAAGGTCGGAGCGAACGGCATTTATGAACGCGTTCCTTGCATCCGAATCACCAGTTCCGCGCGGTTCATAGACGTGCCTGTTCAGGAAATAGCCGGTCAAGCGAAAGGCCGCTTCGAGCGCCGGCCAATCAGCTCGCATTGCCGGCTGCGCGACCAGGAACTCGGGTAAAACGAGCAAGCGTTCAGCCCAGGGCTGTCCGGCATCCCGGGAGACGGCTTGAGCGGATTTGGGTGAGACATAGGCCAGATCGTTGCGCTGTCCGGATGCCGCACACGTGCTGAGGTCGAGGCCAAAACCCAACTCTTCCAGCAGCAGCAGTTCAAACCGGACGATCAGTTCCGCCGCCGATGCAGAATCTTCAAGATGACCGATGATGATGTTCAGGGTTTCATAGACCGCCGGATGCGGGTCGCGTTCTGGCAACAGTCTCGCGTGAGACGCCAGCATCTGCAATCCGTGCACCGCCGGACGACTTGCCATCAACAGAGCGGCGTTCATGGCGATCGGTTCGACCTGAAAGCTGCCCAGATGTTCATCGAGACGGGCGCGCCAGGACAGTTCCACACGATTGCCGGATTGCAGAACCGGCTGCATGCGACGGGAACGTCCACCACGAACCAGGCCAAGATGCCGGCCATGACGTGCCGTCATTACTTCCAGGATCGCACTGGTTTCTCCGTGCTTGCGTGTTGCGAGTACGATGCCCTCGTCGCGCCACTCCATTCGCCAGATCCTTTCGTGCCGATCAGCGCAGCAGGCACCTAACCGGGAAATTCAAGGCCCATTTCACGGTATCTCTCAGGGTCATTACCCCAGTTTTCGCGCACCTTCACAAACAAAAAGAGATGAACCGGTTGCTCCAGAATACCGGCAATCTCCTTGCGGGAGGCCTGCCCGATCGCCTTGATCGTGGCCCCGCCCTGCCCCAGAACAATTTTCTTCTGGCTGTCGCGTTCGACATAGATGACCTGTTGGATTCGAACAGACCCGTCTTTTTTTTCTTCCCAGGATTCGGTTTCTACATGCGAGGAATAAGGCAGTTCCTGGTGCAATCTCAAATAGAGTTTTTCACGGGTGATTTCGGCCGCCAGCTGCCGCATCGGAAAATCCGTGATCTGATCCGCGGGGAAATACCATGGGCCTTCCGGAAGAATTTCTGAAAGATGATCCAGCACGTCGGTACAGCCGGATCCGGTCAGGGCGGAGACCATGAACGTGCGATCGAAATTTGCCCGGCCGGTAATCTCTTTGGTCAGCTGGAGGAGCTTTTCCCGCTTGACCCGATCGACCTTGTTAAGAATCAGGCATTTTGGCTGACGCACAAATTCCAGCTTTTCCAGTATGGAATCGGCATCGGCAGTGATGCCGCGCTCGGCGTCGATCAGCACCAGCACAACATCGGCATCATAGGCGCTGCCCCAGGCGGTCTTGACCATAGCCTGGTCCAGTTTGCGGCGCGGTCCGAATATTCCAGGTGTGTCGACAAAAACGATCTGCGTCTCGTTACATGTGCAGATGCCACGGACTAGCGCCCGGGTTGTCTGAACCTTCTGCGTGACAATCGAAACCTTGGCGCCGACAAACCGGTTTACCAAAGTCGATGTCCCGGCATTTGGTGCACCGATCAGCGCGACAAATCCGGAACGTGTACCCGTTTTTTCAGTTTCCGGCTCGGTCATTGTTGATTTTCCTGGGCCTGCCAGACCCCTTCGCGGTAAAGAATCTGTGACGCCGCAGCGCGCTCGGCCTCACGTTTGGAACGGCCCACTCCCTGGCCGTCATCAACCCCGTCTACTTTAACGCCGACGGTGAATGTCGGATCGTGATCCGGGCCATTTCGCGAGTCTATTGAGTAGACCGGCGGAGCGGCCCCGATGCGATGTGCCCATTCCTGCAATTCGGTCTTTGCGTCGCGGCGAGCAGTTGCGACCTGCTTCGAACGCGGCTCCCAATAATTCAGCACGAATTTACGCGCCGCTTCTATTCCACTGTCGAGGAATATCGCCGCGATCAGGGCCTCAATGACGTCGGCGCGCAGATTCTGACTTTTGGGTCCGGTCAGAGACTTGATGTCGCTGCCGGTGACGATGAACTCATGCAGACCAATCTGGTCAGCAACATCCGCGCAGGCTTCCGTCTCCACAAGCGCATGCAGGCGTACTGAAAGTTCACCCTGATCGGCATCGCGATGGTGGTCAAACAGCATATCCGCAATGATCAGCCCGAGGACCCGGTCCCCGAGAAACTCAAGCCGCTCATAGTCAGAACCACTGGCAGACCGGGCGCTGGAATGCGTCATCGCCCGCAACAAGAGCTGGTGATCGGCGAAGTTGATACCGACCTGCTCAGCGAGAAGCTTCGCGAGCTCGGCAATCGGACGTATCGGCCCCTGGCTCATACCCTGATCTGCACTCTCACCCGAGTGATCATCATTCGATGAAGTCTAACAGACGCCCGATCCTCATCTGGGTTGGCCATTTCCAGACCTCCAGCGGGCTTGCCCGTCCCGCAATCGAGAAGAAAATAACGTTCGCCCGCCCGACAAAATTTTCCAGCGGGACAAACCCGACCGCCGCTCGGCTGTCGTTGGAATTGTCTCGATTGTCGCCCATCATGAAATAATGTCCGGCGGGCACTACAAATTCACGGGTGTCATCGGCAATGGAATTCGGCGTGATGTCGAGCGTCTGGTACGATACGCCATTCGGCAATGTCTCACGATAAACATCGACCGGCCGATTGACTTCGGTGATGTCGGGATTGTCAATCTGGCCTATTTTATCCTGTTTCACCGCTTCGCCGTTTATGTGCAGCACACCGCGGCGCATTTGAATTCTGTCACCCGGCAATCCGATGACACGCTTGATATAGTCAAGCTGCGGATTCGGCGGAAACTTGAAAACCGCCACATCCCCGCGCTCCGGTGCACCCGACCAGATCCGCCCGGAAAACAGGTTTGGTGAAAATGGCAGGGAATGGCGGGAGTAACCATAGGCCCATTTGGTGACAAACAGATAGTCGCCTTCCAGCAAGGTCGGGCGCATCGAACCCGACGGGATCGAAAACGGCTGAAACAGGAATGTGCGGATGATAAGCGCCAGGACAAGCGCCTGGATTATGACGCTGAATGTCTCGCCGATTCCGGCGGACTTCTTGTCATTTTTTTTCGATGTGCTGATTTCGTTTTCCTCGATCACGCCTTTGCCGCCCTCGGATAATTGGCCTTGCCCCTCTTAGCCGCTCGCAAAGCCCGGGGCAACGCAATAGCGCACTCCTCCATGCGATAGGGCAAGACGCTTTATGGTGAAAATTCTGCAGCCCAAGTTCCAATATCGATGCCCGAACTGCAATTGGCAGCCCTGCAGGAATTGCAAGCGGCTATTTGGCGTCCGACTGTGGCGACAATCCGGCAATTGCGTTGCTACCCGGCTTATGACTTCAGATGGCTCAGCCGGCTGGTAGCGCCTCGATGATGACAAAGGCCTGCGCGAGCGGAAAGTCGTCGGTGATGGTGAGGTGGATGGCCGGTGTACATCCGCCCGGAAGCAGATCGCTCAAACGATCTGCGGCTCCATTGGTCAGTTGCAGTGTCGGCTTGCCCCCCGGCAGGTTCACCACGCCCATGTCCCGCCAGAACACCCCTTGTGACAGCCCGGTCCCAAGTGCCTTGGCACAGGCTTCCTTGGCGGCAAACCGCTTGGCATAGGACGCTGCCCGCTCCCGGCGACCATCGGATTTTTTTTGTTCGGTTTCTGTGAAAATGCGGTTGATGAAACGGTCACCAAAGCGATCCAGCGAACTTTGAATACGACGGATGTCGATCAGGTCGCTTCCGATCCCGATGATCATGATTGAGGCGCTGCGCCGCCTGGAATTGAGGCCTTTTTGGCCCGTCGCCTTGCCCTGGAGGCAAGCCTCTTTGCCCGCTGTTGGCGAAACGTCACAGTGGCAAAGCGGGTGAACAGATAAAAAGCGAATGCAAAGGCCAGCCCGATCGGAATCGCACCGACAAGCATCGGTTTGATCAGCGGGACCCACAACAGATGCCAGTCGAGATGCCAGAATGATTGACCGAGATGCATCGGAGCGATCTCACCATCCGTCGATCCGGTTAAAATAAATCGCCCGGTCTGAAAAGTTGCGCCCCAGATAAACGGGAAGGTCAGCGGATTTCCAATGGCTGTTCCGAAAGCCGATGCCAGCAGGTTGCCGGCGAGAATATAGGCGAGGACACCAGCGATGACAAAGTGGAAGCCGAGCAACGGCGTAAAGGAGGCGAAGACACCGGCCGCAACACCAGCTGCAACCGCATGGGGGGAAGCTGTCAGCCGGAGCACCCGTTTAGTAAAATATTGGAAGGAACGTATGAACGAACGGCGTGGCCAAAAAAATGTTCTGGTCTTCTCCCAGGTATCAACTGGTTTTCTACGCCTGAACAACATGCTCTTGCCTGGGATCCTTCCAGCCAAATTCGACAACGATTTGGGCAGTGTAACTGCTCGGAGTTAAGCAAGTCTTGGTACGCCCGAGAACCTGCTTATAAAAAATATAGTCACGGTTGTTGATCACGGCAACGCCATGACCGCAACAAAAATTGTTGAATTTCAAGGGGTGAGGCATGATTTTGCGCCAAAACGGCACAACAGCCGGCCTGGACGGTCGACCGCGCGGCATGACATCGCGTCAACCATTGACACGGCGGGTCTCGCTGACGCTTGACATGTCCTTCAATTGCGAGATGACACGATTGAGGTGTTTCAGATCCCAAACCTCCAGGTCGATCATCATTTCCGTGAAATCGGGCGCAGTGCGCACCATGGAAAGCGTGTGAATATTTGCATCGTTTGAGGCAATGATCTGGGAGATGTCGGCGAGCGAACCTGGCTCGTTGATTGCAGTGACCTTGATCCGGGCCCGGAACCGTTCCCGCATCGCTTCGTCGATATCCCATCGCACATCTATCCAACGGTCCGGCTGATCATCAAATGCGGTCAGCGAAGGAGACTGGATCGGATAGATGGTAATTCCGGATCCCGGTTGCAGGATACCGACAATGCGGTCCCCGGGGACGGCCCCTTCCGGCGCAAAGCGGACCGGCAAATCGCCACGGGCGCCCCGAATCGGAACGGCGCTTTTTTCCATCTCCTTTTTCTTCCGGCGTGTCTGGGAACGGCCGGGCACCCGAAACAGCATGCCGGCAGCGTTGCGAAGGTTGAACCAGCCCTCCTCGCGAGATTTCGGTTTTGGCGTGACCCGCTCATCCTTGTAGTCGGGATACACGGCCTTCAATACATCCGGCGAAGACAATTCGCCGCGCCCCACCGCTGTAAGGACATCTTCGATGTCTTTGCGCGCCAGACGCGGAAGGACCGGCTTCAACAGATCGTTGGTGAATTTCTTGCCCGCACGTTCGAAGGCGCGCTCCAGAATACGTGCTCCAAGGCCGGAATATTGCTTGCGCAGGGCGGCGCGCGTTGCCCGGCGAATCGCCGACCGCGCCTTGCCGGTCACGACGACGGATTCCCACGCGGCGGGTGGGATTTGCGCCTTGGAGCGAACAATCTCCACCTCGTCGCCGTTTTGCAGTTCGGTAATCAGCGGCATGATCCGGCCATTGACCTTGGCGCCGACGCAGGAATCTCCGACATCGGTGTGGACGGCATAGGCAAAATCGATCGGCGTGGCGCCGCGCGGCAGGGCAATCAGCCCGCCCTTCGGCGTAAAACAGAATACTTGATCGTGGAACAGTTCGAGCTTGGTGTTTTCGAGGAAATCTTCCGGATTGTCGCCTTCGGACAGCGCCTCGATCGTTCGGCGCAGCCAAGCATATGCGTTGGTATCCCGTGAGACCGCCGCCTTCGAACCGTTCAGTTTGTCGCCGGCATCGGTGTAGACGGAATGGGCGGCGACACCATATTCGGCGATCTGCTGCATTTCACGGGTGCGGATCTGCAACTCGACGCGTTGGCGCGATGGACCGACGACCGTCGTATGGATCGAGCGATAGTCGTTCTGTTTCGGTGTCGAGATGTAGTCCTTGAACCGTCCAGGCACCATCGACCAGGTCGCGTGAATGATGCCGAGCGCTTTGTAACAATCCTCCAGCGACTCGACCATGACACGAAAGCCAAAAATATCCGACAGTTGTTCAAAGGAAAGCGCCTTTGCCTCCATCTTGCGAAACACTGACCACGGTTTTTTCTGGCGGCTGGACACCTCTGCTTTCAGACCATGCTGTTCAAACAATTCGCTGAGCGACTGCTCGATTTCACCGATAATGCCACGAGTGCGTTCAAACGTGCCGGCCAGGCGTTCGGTAACGGTCCGATGGGCTTCCGGATTGATATGCGAAAAGGCCAGCTCTTCGAGTTCTTCGCGCATGTCTTGCATACCCATGCGCCCGGCCAGCGGGGCATAGATATCCATGGTCTCTTCGGCGATGCGTTGCCGTTTTTCCAGCGGCACGTGATCGAGTGTGCGCATATTGTGGAGGCGGTCGGCGAGTTTAACCAGCAGAACCCGAACATCATCGGAAATCGCCAACAGCAGTTTGCGAAGGTTTTCCGCCTGTTCGGCCTTTTTGGAAACGAGATCAAGTTTTTTGAGCTTGGTCAGCCCTTCAACGAGCTGGCCAAGATCGGCCCCGAACAACTCATCGATTTCCTGGCGTGTGGCTGAAGTGTCTTCAATCGTGTCGTGAAGCAGCGCAACGGCAATCGTCGCCTCGTCAAGCTTCATCTCCGTCAGGATTGCAGCCACTTCAAGCGGATGGGAAAAATAGGGGTCGCCCGAGGCCCGGGTCTGATGACCATGTTTTTGCATGGCATAGACATAGGCCTTGTTCAGCAGTGCCTCGTTGACGTCAGGCTTGTAACGCTGAACGCGTTCGACAAGCTCATATTGACGCATCATCGGCGATCACCTGTGTTCAAACAAAAAAACATGCGCCGTGGTTCGCACGGCGCATGCCATAGATAAGCGTTCGAACTGTCAATATCATCCGCCGGATGAGGCAGTTCCGAAATCAGTAGTCGTCGCTTTTTTCCGGTGCGACGAGCCCCTCGATACCGGCCAGAAGATCTTCCTCTGACATGCGATCGAAAGAGACCGGCTCTTCTTCAGCCGCTGCCGGGACATCCACGGCATCGGCGGAATCAGTCAGCAGATCCGGCTCATCGGCCTCGGGTTCATCCACTTCGACATGTTTTTGCAGCGAGTGGATCAAATCTTCCTTCAGATCGCCGGGCGACAGGGTCTCATCAGCAATCTCGCGCAGAGCGACAACCGGATTTTTGTCGTTGTCGCGATCCACCGTGATCGGTGCACCTTGCGAAATCAGCCTGGCACGATGGCCAGCCAGAAGCACGAGTTCAAATCGGTTGTCGACCTTGTCGATACAGTCTTCAACGGTCACGCGGGCCATAAATTGCCCCTTCCATGCTCAATTGTGGTTGGAAATTGGGCTGCTGAATAACTTGAAAGGCGATCAATTACAAGCATGATCGACCATATCGGACGCTGCGCCGGCGGAAGAATTCCAATTAAGTGTTTTTTGACCATTTTTGGCCAGCGGACTTGGAAACGCCACGGTTCGGAGCTACTGCGGTCTCGGTTTTTGAACAAAGTCGGAGTCGACGGTTTAGCCAAACGTTTCTACTCCGCAACTCCTTTCACAAATCGATTGCCAAAAAACAGTCATTATCAACCAGGGACTTCAGCAGACATATGTTCGACCCGCGCGAGAAAATCGTTCTTCTCATCGACGGTGCCAATCTCTACGCCGCATCGAAAGCACTCAATTTTGATATCGACTACCGGAAATTGCTCGCAGCTTTCAACAAGCGCGGCTACCTGCTTCGCGCCTACTATTTTACCGCGCTGGTGGAGGATCAGGAGTATTCTTCGATCCGACCGTTGATCGACTGGCTCGACTACAATGGCTACCGGGTGATCACCAAGCCGGCGAAGGAGTTCACCGATGCGTCGGGGCGGCGAAAGATCAAGGGTAATATGGACATTGAGCTCGCGGTCGAAGCGCTTGAACTATCCGATGTCGTTGATCATTTCGTCGTATTTTCGGGTGACGGTGATTTCCGGGTTCTTGTCGAGGCGCTGCAAAAACGCGGCCGCAAGGTCACGGTTGTCTCGACCATCTCCTCCCAGCCGCCAATGATCGCGGATGATTTACGCCGACAGGCCGATCATTTCATCGATCTTCAGTCACTCCGGTCGGAAGTGGGTCGTGAACTGTCCGAGCGACCGGTACCCCGTGAACATGCAACGGAAAGCGACGACTTTGACGAAGGCTGACGGGCCCCGGCTGTCCGCCGCCGAACCGGACCGGAACTGTGATCTGTGCCCTCGCCTCAACAAATTCATTGCTTCGTGGCGGGACCGCGAACCGGATTGGCATAACGCACCCGTTGCCACATTCACACCCCAGGAAGACGACCGGTCGGTCCGATTTCTGATCATCGGTCTGGCACCAGGACTGCGCGGCGCAAACCGTACGGGCAGGCCGTTTACCGGCGATTTCGCCGGGGACCTCCTTTACGGAACCCTTGGGTCTTTCGGTTTCGCCGAAGGAGTGTTTGATGCCCGGCCCGACGACGGCCTGAAACTCGTTGGCACCGCAATCACCAATGCGGTGCGCTGCGTGCCGCCTGAGAACAAGCCGATCGGTGCGGAGATCAATACATGTCGCCGCTTTCTGGTCGAGACCATCGGCAGGTTTCCCAACCTGAAATGTCTTTTGACCCTTGGAACGATCGCCCATCAGTCCACAGTGCGCGCCCTGGGTGGCCGTGTCGCGGACCATCCGTTTTCCCATGGCGGGCGGCACACCATCGAACCTCTTACGGTGTTTTCCAGCTACCATTGCTCGCGCTACAACACCAATACCAGGCGCCTTACGGAAGAAATGATCACAAATGTTTTCAAAGATATAGGCGCGTTTCTTCAAAAAGAGGGTCACTGAGCAAGCCGGTCTTCGGCATCAGGCCCTATCGCGCAGCAGGCGAGCTTTTTCGCGGTTCCAATCCCTGGCTTTTTCGGTTTGCCGCTTGTCGTGCAGTTTCTTGCCGCGGCCGATGGCAAGCAGAAGCTTCGCTCTGCCGCGTTCATTGAAATAGAGTTTCAGCGGCACCAGGGTCATGCCCTGTTTTTCCACCGCCACCGCAAACCGGGCGATCTCGCGTTTGTTCAACAGCAGCTTTCGCCGCCGGCGCGGCGCATGGTTGAAACGGTTTGCCTGCAAATATTCCGGAATATGAGAATTGATCAGCCAAATCTCGCCACCCTCGACGGAGGCGTAACTTTCCTGGATGTTGGCCTGCCCGAGGCGCAGGGCCTTGACCTCGGTTCCCTGCAACATGAGACCGGCTTCGACCGTATCGAGGATTTCGTAGTTGAACCGCGCCTTTCGGTTGTCAGCGATAAGCTTGCCGCCACCGTCTTTGTCTACTTTTTTGGCCATGTCCGACTTCTTGCGCTCCCGGGTACCATTCTATCGGCCGGTTTCGGGAATTGGTTCCACAATCACAATTTTCAAACGCACCACTAGTGGTGATTGCCCGGACAGTCCAGATGAAACCACGAAGTCGCACTCAACGGCCGACCTCCTATCGACACTATGGTGATTTATCGTCGTTGGCGGGGGATCTGCCGACTGGATTGCCGCACCGACCGCAACATTCGGATCATGCCTTAGATCAAACGGGCATGGGCCAGCGCCGCATCGATGCGGCTTGCGGTGGCATCTTCAATCGGAACCATCGGCACACGCAGGCTGTTTTCCATTTTTCCCAGCTTCCAGAGCGCATATTTGGGACCGGCTGGATTGGGTTCGATGAACAGTGATTTATGCAACGGCATAAGCAGGTCCTGCAATTCAAGCGCGGTGGCGTGGTCGTGATCGAGCGTTGCCTGCTGGAAACGGGCACACAGGGCCGGCGCCACATTGGACGTCACCGATATACAGCCGACACCACCATGGGCATTGAACCCGAGTGCTGTCGGATCCTCGCCGGACAGTTGGATGAAGTCCGGTCCGCAACTCGCACGCTGCTCGGAAACCCGTTCAACCTTGCCGGTTGCGTCTTTCACACCAGCGATATTGGCAAAATCATGCGCCAGCCGGCCCATGGTTTCAGGTGACATGTCGATGATCGAGCGGCCCGGAATATTGTAGATGATCACCGGTAGGCTGACCGACCGGGCAACGGCGGCGAAATGTTCATAGAGGCCGCGCTGGCTCGGCTTGTTGTAATAGGGCGTCACAACGAGCACCGCGTCTGCGCCGACTTGTTCGCCATGGCGGGCGAGTTCGATCGCTTCAGTGGTATTGTTCGAACCGGCTCCGGCGATGACCGGTACACGGCCTTTGGCCACAGAGACACAGGCTTCAACAACGGCTTTGTGTTCGGCATGGGAAAGTGTCGGCGACTCGCCGGTGGTGCCGACCGGCACGACTCCATGACTGCCCTGTGCGATCTGCCATTCGACAAAGTCGCGAAAGGTGTTCTCCGCAAAGCGGCCATCGTGTTCGAACGGCGTTACCAGCGCAGTGATTGACCCCTTCAGCATTCATAGAACTCCCTGATATTCTGGCTCCGGCGATTGGCAACCGGAAGCCGCGCACCATAGAGCAAGAAATGTGGTCTTGTGAACAATTCCACAGGCGAATCTGGCGAAATTTTTACAAGGCCATTCAAGTGGTTATTCCAATGGTCCGTGATGGCAACCGATCTACTGGGCCACCGAACTGCCGCAATTGACGGTCAACACTCCGTTAACTGCGTTTTCACCGACCGATGGTATTGTCGCTCGGTGCTGCGGCTATGAATCTGCCGTGCTTTTTCTATCCTCAAGCGGTCTTTGTCATATGCATTTTTTCAAACCGTACCTATCTGCGCTATCGGCTTTGTCCATCGGGCTGGCCGCTTTTTTACTTCCGGGTGACGACAGCCGAGCAAACCCGTTCGGAACGGCAGCCGTCCTGCGCGAGACAATACGCAAAGAGGTCTCCAACCTGCCGGTTGTCAGAACAGCCGCACCGGTTCGGGTCTCGGCAAAATCAGGGTCAGCCCGGTCTCTTGTTTCACTGAAAAAGGGGCTGGATCAGGTGTCGAAGGATGACTTCGGCAGAGCAAGGAAGCAGAGGGAGAACCTGCCGGCCAATTCTCTGGAACGTCGTGTCCTGGAATGGGCAATCGCTCTTTATGGGGGTGACAAGGTTCCCAGCGTCGAAATTGCCGCCGCTGCAATTGCACTGCCGGAATGGCCTGGAATGGCGGCGCTGCGTCGCAACAGCGAGCGGGCGTTGTTCAAGGAGAATCCGTCGCCGCAAACAGTGGTTGATGCCTTTGGCGGGACACCACCCCAGACCTTTGAGGGGACGGTTCTTCTGTCCCGTGCCCATCTCAAACTTGGCAGCCGCAAGGCCGCGCAATCGGTTCTGTCACCGTTCTGGCGAACGGCCAAACTCGATGCCAGAGACGAAGTGTCGATGCTGAAAGAGTTCGGCAAGATCATCAGCAAATCCGATCATCGTGTCCGCATGGAACAGATGCTGTATGAAAACCGGGTTCGTTCAGCCGGACGCATCGCGTCACGTGCCGGCGCCGCGTCTCTTCACAAGGCCTGGGCGGCCGTCATCCGCAAAAACCGCAAAGCGGGCAAACTGCTTGACGCGGTGCCAAAAGCACAACGTTCGGCGGGATATACATATGCCCGAGCCCAGTATCTGCGCCGTAAGGAACATTTCAGCAAGGCGGCCCAACTGCTGATAAAGGCACCGCGCGACCAATCGAAATTGATCGACCCTGATGAATGGTGGATCGAACGGCGGGTCTTGTCCCGCGAATTGATTGATATCGGCAAACACAAGCTCGCCTATCGCGTTGTCGCCTCCCATTCAGCCAAATCGGACGCAAGAATAGCCGATGCGGAATTTCACGCCGGCTGGTACGCGCTCCGTTTTCTCAATGACCCGGGCACGGCCGACCGCCATTTTGCCAATATCGGCAAAGTCGCCAAAGGCGCAATTTCGTTGTCGCGAGCATTGTACTGGCGCGGGCGGGCAGCAGAATCAGCGCGGAACGGCAAAGCCGCTGGGTTTTATGCAACTGCCGCGAGGTACAATACTGCGTTTTACGGCCAACTGGCGGCTGCCAAGGTGAATGGCTCGCGCCCGGACATTTCCTATCCCAAACCAAGCGACCAGGATCGAAACAGATTCGAAAGACGCGAGATGCTGCAGGCCATCGCTCTGCTTGAGCAGGCCGAACACAAATGGCGTGCCGATCTGTTCTACCGTGAACTGGCGCGGCGATTGTCCAGTTCCGGTGAGCTTGCCTTGCTGGCTGTCAGAGCGGAAAAACGCGGAGATCACTATCTGGCTTTGCGGGTCGGCAAGATCGCTGCTGCGCGGGGACTCGAAATCGGCGCCCTCGCCCATCCGATGGGCGCGATTCCGGCTTCCGCCAAGATCTCAGGCTCCGGCAAGGCTCTGGCCTATGCAATCGCCAGACAAGAAAGCGAGTTCAGAACCGCGGCCGTGTCACGCGCCGGAGCGCGCGGGTTGCTGCAATTGCTGCCTGGAACAGCGAAGGACATGGCGCGCAAAACAGGTTTGAAATACTCAAAAGGCCGATTGACCAAAGACGCCGGTTACAACGCCGCACTGGGGTCCGCTTTCCTTGGCGAACAGCTGCGACGCTTCGACGGCTCTTACATACTGACTTTCGCAGCCTATAACGCCGGGCCGCGGCGGGCGAAACAATGGATCAAGAAATATGGCGACCCGCGAAACAAGGACCTGGAAACCACGATCGACTGGATTGAAAGGATTCCGTTTACCGAAACACGCAACTATGTGCAGCGCGTGATGGAGAACTATCAGGTCTACAAAATGCGGTTGGACGGCCGTCTGGACATCGGCAGGGATCTGACCAAAGGCCGCTGACGCCCGATTGCAATCCTGCAGGCCATTCACCACTTTGCCCTATCGACATCGGACTTTAATGCCCACCTTGCGCCAGTGACCACAAACGGTGTAGCTAACAGCCGCACTTCGGGATAGGTAGCCGACAGCGGGTTTGGCTCGTGGAATGCAAATGGGCAGGGGTGTTTATTCGCAATGAGCGATGGTTTTTCCGATTTCTTCTTTTCGGCACAAGACGGCCTGAAACTTCATGCGCGTGTTTACGGCAAAAACTCCGGCAAACATCTGCCGGTGATCTGCCTTCCGGGCCTGACCCGCAATGCGCGTGATTTTCATGAGCTCGCGCTGTTTCTTTCGACGCGCAAAGCGGCGCCCCGAAAAGTCATAGCCTTCGACTATCGCGGGCGCGGCCAATCGGAATCGGACAAGAACTGGGCAAATTACGACGTCATAACCGAGACAGGTGATGTTGTTGCCGGCCTTACAGCGCTGGGAATCGAACACGCCGCATTTATCGGAACGTCGCGTGGTGGCATCATTATTCACGCGCTCGCCGCAGCACGCCCCGGTGCAGTGAAGGCCGTGGTCCTGAACGATGTCGGTCCGGTTGTCGAGGCCGCCGGTCTTGCCCAGATTCGCGCCTATCTGCAGCGGGCGCCAACAGCGGCAACATACGGTGAAGCGATAGCCATTCAGCGCGTGGCGAACGAGGCAGCGTTCCCCGCCCTGAAGGATGCCGACTGGGAGCGGTTGGTTCGGTCTCATTGCCGCGATGAAGGCGGCAAACCGGTGATGGACTTTGACCCGGCAATCCTGAACACACTGAAAAGCATCAACCTGGATGTTCCCCTGCCATCCCTTTGGCCACAGTTCATAGGCCTGCGCTCGGTTCCGATTCTTGCCATTCGTGGAGAGAACTCGAAGCTGTTTTCCGTCGAAACGCTGGATCAGATGCAAAAACGCCATCCAAACCTAACGGCTGTCACCGTCGAAGGTCAGGGACATGCACCACTGCTCGAAACTGCAGGTCTGCCTGAAAGAATAGCGGCGTTCCTTCAGGACATCGAAACACACTAATCGACATCATCGGCAGGTGTTTTCGAGGACACATGCCAAATTGGACACGATGCCGCTATCTTACTGACTTGTTTTCTTTTTTTCATTTGTATTGCGCGATTTGCCGGCAGGTTTTGACCGTGGTTTCGATACGGCAGGCTTTTTTGCCGCCGTCTTGTTGTCAGAAGAATTGCTGCTGACCGCCTGCTTGCCGGTCGCTTTCTCGTCCGTCGCACGCAGGTTTGACGCCTGCTTAATCCAGTTTTCGCGTTCGACCCGGCCGGGGAAACCGATTTCATTTCCGATCCACACCGCCTCTTCCTGCGACCAGGAGGCTAACTGACTGAAATGGAATACTCCAATGGAATTCAGTTTGTCTTCTATCGCCTTGCCTATGCCGGCTACGCTGGTCAACGCATCGGCTTTCCGGTTGCGGGCCGATTTCAGTGTCCTTGGCTTTTTGCCAGAGGATTTGTTGGCGTCGTTTGCCGCTGACGATGGGACATCTCCGCTTGCAACACGTTTGGAGAAGTCGGTCTGCTTGCCCTTGGCAAGCGCCTTGGCCTGCGCGACCCATTCCTCTCGCTCGATTCGGCCGGAGAACGACAAACGCTCACCGATCTCAGCCTGCCTGGCTTTCGACCAGCCGGCAATCTGAGCAAACGACGTGATGCCGATTGCATTCAAGCGAATTTCATTCTGCCTGCCAACTCCACGAATGCGCTTGAGGTCATCCAGTTGCGCCGCCCGCGGAATATCGATCTCCGGCAAAGCACTTTCCCGGGATAGCGGAACCACAACCTTCGGCGGTTCGGTTTTGAATACAGGTGCCGGTGATGCCGGAATTAGCGAAGCGATGGTCTGTTGCGGTTCGGTCGCAGACATCAGCGCGTCTTCCTCCTCAACGGTAAAGTCGGTAGGTGCTTCATCGGCGAAAAACTGATGCAACAGGCATCCAGCTACACATCCAAGAATGTAGGCGATGACGATCAGGAGAAAGATCTGCAGAATAACAAGGCTCATTGACGTTCCTGCCTCCGACGATTCAGGTTCGTCGTTTTTCCGATGTAGACCA
>JAJFHT010000002.1 GCA_021775495.1 Hyphomicrobiales bacterium
GGCTGTTCGAGAACTGCCTTCTCCTGGTGGCGCAACATATGGCGCAATTCGATATTGAAGGGGTTGAATCACCGCCCATGCCGGAGCGGATATTCTCATGGCCGGTCTATGACATTTTTGAAACCAAAGACGGCAAACAGATTTTCGTTGGTGCCGTGACCGAGGGACAGTGGGCGACCCTGTGCGATATTCTGAAACTCGATATGTTCCTGACCCATCCGAAACTGCAAAACCGGCGCGATCAGATCGCTGCAAGGGATTGGACCCTGCCGATTGTCAAAGACGCAATCGCGAAACAGTCGAGTGGCGGTCTTTGCAAGGAATTTGAAGCGACCGGCATTCCTTTCTCACCCATCGCAAGACCAGCAGAGATGTATGATGACCCGCATGTCAATCGTCCGGGCGGCCTGTTCACCTCCCGGCTGCCGGATGGAAGGACGTTTCGGGCCCCCGGATTGCCGGTCGAGATCGATGGGATCCCGTCAGTGCCGCGGATGGTCGATATCGCAGCCATCGGCGAACACACCGAGGAAATTCTGGATTCGCTTGAGCCAAACGACGAAGCTCGGGAGCCCGCATCATGAGCGCCGTATCCCGCCTGTACCCGCAAGACAAGATCGTTTTGCGCGAGGTGGGACTGCGCGACGGACTGCAACTTGTGAAGTCGTTCCCCTCGACACAGGCAAAACGACAATGGATCGACCGGGAATATGCAGCCGGCGTGCGGCATTTCGAAGTCGGTTCTTTTCTGCCGGCGGCCCGCTTTCCACAGTTTTCCGATATTGGCGAAATGATCGATTCCGTCTCCGGCCGTGAAGCCGCGTTTTCTGCCGCTCTGGCGCTCAACGAGCGTGGCGCCAAGGACGCGCTGAGCAGCAATGTCGATGAAATTATCTGCGTTGTTTCTGCAACGGAGGAACACAGTCAGGCCAATATGCGCCGCTCGCGTCGGGAGGCCATCGAACTGGTGCGAACCGTATGTCGGTTGCGTGATGAGGCGGGCCGCCGGGCCATCGTGAATGTCGGCATTTCCATGGCATTCGGCTGTTCAATCGCTGGTGATGTCGAAGCATCGGAAGTGCTGCGGCTTGCCGATGCAGCGCTGGAAGCAGGTGCGGACATGTTCGGCCTGGCTGACACCGTGGGATTTGCCGGACCGGACCAGGTCGCCAGCCTGACCCGGCAAGCCGGTTCACTGGCGTCGGGCCGGCCGGTGAGCATTCATTTGCATGACACAAGGGGGCTGGGGCTTGCCAACGCGGCTGCCGCTCTGGACGCCGGAGCACGCATACTCGATGCGTCACTGGGAGGCCTTGGTGGCTGCCCGTTCGCACCCGGGGCGACGGGGAACATCGTGATGGAAGACCTTGTGTTTCTGTGTGAGACCAAAGGCATTGCAACCGGAATCGATCTCGACGCGCTTGTCGGTGCACGGGAGATCGCTGAATCCAGCATGCCGGGAGAAGCGTTTTTTGGCGGAATTGCCCGCGCCGGCGCCCCGTTGAACAGTCGTTGGAAGTCGTCACCCAAACTCATTGCCGACGCGCCTTCCAAGCCGCGTATCCAGATTGAAACTTGAAAACTCAAAAAGGGAGAAAATCATGGGAAATCTCACCAGGACTTTTGCGATTGCAGCACTGACACTGTCAGCGAGTGCAACAGCGCACGCCGCAACGGCAATGCGCTGCAGCCATCAGTTGCCGCCCGGACACCATATCGCCAAAGTCATCGACAAGTGGGCGGCGGAAGTCGAAACCGCATCCGAAAATGAGATCGACGTTCAGATCTTCGGCGCCAACAGCCTTGTCGGCGCACGGGAGAACATCGTCTCCACTGCCAAGGGCGATGTCGAATGTGCCTTTTCCGTCAATTTCCAGTGGGGCAAGACCCTGCCTATCATGAACGTCACCGTCGCGCCGTTTGCATTTGGCGACCTTGATATCTGGCGCAAGTGGCCGGATTCCGAAGCAGCAGCCTTTCTGGGCCAGAAACTGGAAGAAAAAGGCGTCAAGAATGTCGTCTGGCTGTTTACCACCAACACCTCTGTGTTCACGTCGAAGGGCAAATTCCTGCAGACGCCGGCCGATTTCGATGGTGTGAAAATCCGCGGACTTGAGCCTTCCTTCAACGCTTCGCTCGAGGCGATGGGAGCAGCAGCCAGTTCGATGTCCGGTTCAAAGGTCTATCAGGCGCTTGCAACCGGCGTGATCGACGCCGGCATCACCGATGTAGCGGCCGCGGTTTCGCGCAAATATTACGAAGTGCAGGATCACTTCGTCGTGGTGCCGGTGATCTCGGTCTATTTCCACGGCTATGTGAACCCGGCATTCCACGCGGGACTGTCCGACAAGGCCAAGGCCGCACTCGATAGCGCCGGCAAGAAAGCCGCCATGTGGGCCATTGAAGCATCACAGCAGGCTGCGGCAAAGGCACCCGATCAGTTGCGGGAAAAAGGTTCAAAGGTCCATATTGCTACCGATGCCGAAAACAAGGCATTCGAGGCAGCCATGCGCCCGACCTTCGACAAGAAGTTTGCGAGCGACGCCGACGCACAAAAGCTGATCGAGCTGCTGGGCAAGATGTAAGCAAGTTCTATGCGTGCAGATGAAAAACACGAGGGGGCCGCCAGCGCCCCCTCGCTGGTTGAAAGGCTGATCGCGTGGCCGTCGCGGATTTTTGGAGTGATCAGCGGCCTGCTCATCCTGACAATTCTGATCCTTGTCATCTACTCGATTGTCCAGCGCTATGTGCTCAACACGCCGCTCAAATGGGGCGATGAAATGCTGGGCTACCTGCTGGTTGCAAGTATCATGCTCGGCGCTGCCGAGGCGCTGCGTCGCGGTGATCACATCGCCATCGATCTGGCTTCAGCCAGAGCCGGACCACGGGCGAGGAAATATCTCAACGTGTTCTCGAACCTGGCCGTCATTGCATTTGCAATCGTGCTTGGCGTGAGCACCTGGGAGTCCGTTACTTTCGCCTATGCCTTCGGCTCCTATTCTCCAGGCTATCTGGAAGTGGCAACATGGATTCCGCAAATCCCGATGTTTGTCGGCGCGTTGCTTCTCGGCCTGGTGTCATTTGCGCGGCTGCTGGCGGCAGCGATCCGGTACGGCCGATCATGACCATGTTTCTCGTTTTTGGCGGTTTGATCGCGCTGCTGTTGACCGGCATCCCGATCTTTGCGGCGCTTGGGTTAACCGCCACCGCCATTCTCCTGCTCAATGAGGGGAATATCTCCAGCGTCGCCGACACGGTGTTTGCCCATCTGAACAAGGATCTGCTGACAACAATTCCACTGTTCGTCTTGATGGCGCAGATCATGATCCGCGCGAAAGTAATCGACGACCTCTACGATTTCGCCCATACGGTTATCGGCCATATACGCGGAGGCATGGGCGTTGCGACGGTCCTGTCCTGCACGATATTTGCCGCCATCTGCGGCTCCTCGGTCGCAACTGCCCTGTCGATCGGGTCCAGCGCCATTCCGCAGATGAAACGTTTCGGATATCCTGAACGCGATGCCCTGGGAGTGGTCGCGGCGGGCGGAACGCTTGGTATCCTCATTCCGCCCTCCGGTCCGATGATCCTCTATGCCATTGTCTCCGAAGTCTCGATCGGTGCGCTGTTTCTGGCCGGCATCATTCCAGGGCTGCTGATGGCACTTGTGTTCTCGGCGTTCTGTATTGTTCAGGCGTCACGCCGCGACAGCATCGACGCGCCTGCGGCGGCGGCTTTGCCTGTGATGCTGGCTGCAACCAGGCGGTCTATCTGGGCACTTCTGGCACCACCAATTGTCATGGGCGGCATTTATTTCGGTATCTTCACGGCGTCGGAGGCTGCGGCAGCGGGATGTCTCTATTCACTTCTGGTGGCTGTGTTTGTCTATCGGGATTTCGGTTTGCGGGAACTTTGGGAGTGTACCCATTCCACAATGCGCACTTCGATGATGCTGTTCATGATCATCGCCGGTGCCGCCATGTTTGGCCATGCCATAACCATCATTCGTTTGCCCGTCGGCGTCACGGAAATGGTTGCGGGATTGGGGCTAAGTCCGCTGGGTTTCATCATCGCTGTAATGGCTCTGATCGTTGTGTTGGGCATGTTCCTGGAATCGATCGCAATCATCCTGATCACCACGCCCATTCTGCTGCCGACAATGCATCAGCTCGGAATCGATCCCATATGGTACGGCGTCCTGCTGATGATCAATCTGGAACTGGCGATGATCACCCCGCCGGTTGGAATGAACCTTTTCGTCATCAAGGGCATAACCGATGCGCCACTTTCTGAGGTGGTGCGCGGTGCAAGCCCGTTCGTGCTGCTGATGCTGGCTGGCCTGGCAGTGCTTATCGCCGTCCCCGGCCTGGCCCTGTGGCTACCCGACACGGCGGGGTTCGGACGTTGATGCAAGTTGCGAGTGCTGACGCATCATGGGGCAATCCGGCAGCGGGCATCATTTTCAGTAGCTGGAGACAAGCGGTATCAGTAAAACTGTCGGGGTAACCAGAGCGCAATCCGGGGCTCAAACAGCAGCAGCCCGATGACGCAAAACATCGCGGTGACAAACGGCAATGTGCCGCGGATGACATCGCCGATGTCGCCGTCGCCGCGCTTGCGAATGCCTTGCACGACATAAAGATTGATACCGATCGGCGGCGTCACCAGGGCCGTTTCCAACAGGATCATCAACACCACTCCGAACCAGACCGGATCGTAACCAAGACTGACGACGATCGGCGTTACAAGCGGCGCGGTCGTTATCAACATGGACAGCGTTTCCATGAAACAGCCCAAAATGACATAGGCCAGAATGATCACCAGAATGGTCTGCAAGGGGGTCAGGCCGAGACCCTTGATGAAGTTTACAAACAGGTCGGTGACGCCGATGGACACCAGAATGAAGTTGAGGAATATGGCGGCGAGAATAATCAGCATGATCATCGAGGTCACGCGCATGGTGTTCTCAAAAGCCAGTTTCAGCATTGCAACCGAAAGCGATTTGTAGAACGCGGCCAATCCAAGTGCCGCCATCACACCGAGAGCAGCGGCCTCCGTCGGCGTTGCGATCCCGGCATAGATCGAACCGACAACGATCAGAAATATAAACAGCGGCGGCAGGAGATCAATCAGCGAGACAGCCCGCTCGCGCCATGAATACTTGACCCGTTCACCGCCCCAGTCCGGCTTAACGATGCAGATCGCTGCGATAAAAAGCATGAAAACCGTAGCCAGGACAAAACCCGGGATGAACCCGGCAAGATAGAGTTCCGGCACCGAAGTATCGGTCAGCAGTCCATAAACGATCAGGTTGATCGACGGAGGGATCAAAATACCAAGTGTCCCGCCTGCTGCTATTGATCCGAGGAAAAGCGTTTCCCGGTAGTTGCGCTTGCGGATTTCGGGAACGGCGACGGTCCCGATGGTTGCTGCAGTCGCGACGCTTGAGCCGGACGTCGCGGCAAACAAAGCCGATGCGCCAATGTTGGAATGCATCAAGCCGCCCGGAAGCCAGGACAACCAGCGTGCCATAGCCTCATACATGCGGGTGGCAATGCCCGCCCGCAGCAGGATCTCCCCCAACAGAACGAACATCGGGATGGCGACCAGCAGGAACTCGATCGAGTTCTGCCAGGCAATATCACCTATGGCGCGGTGCAGCGGCATGAAACTGAAAAACTGCGATGAGATCAGGCCGAGCAATCCAAGCGCTGCGGCCACCGGCACGCCAATGGCAAGAAACACCGCAAGAATGCACAGGATCAGCACGGGCATCAGGGCTGCCCGTTATTGCTGTCTGTGATAAAAACCTCTTCGGCGATTTCTTCATCAATTGTCTTGACGCCAATCAGCGCTTCGAAACCGCCAAAGTCCTTCCGCCACAGTTTCACAATCGCGGCAAGAAAAAGCGTCGTTGCGCAAAAAACGCATAGCAGAAATCCGAATAACCAAAGCGATTGCGGGATGATCAATGGAGTTTGCAGCGGTGTAACCGCCCGCGATCCGTTGGAAAAAGTATCGAAAACCAGATTGAAGGCGTAGTAGCTCAAAACACCGATAAACACAGTGAAGGCGAGCATGGCAATCAGATCAAGGACCGCCCTGATTTTGAACGGCATGGATAGCGCGACGATATCGATACGGATGTGAGCCCTTTGAAACAAGGCGAAGGACAGGCCGAAAGACAGGCTAATGGCCAGCGCGTAACCGGCAATCTCGTCAGCGCCAGCCATCGAAACATTGAGCAATTTGCGTGCAATCACGTCAATCGACACCAATGCGGCCGCCAGCACAAGAACAATCCCGCCAATCCAGGAAAGAAGCCGGCTTAATTTCTTATTGAATGCGACAAGTTGATCCAGCACTGCACTCTTTCCTGACTTGGGTATCCCAAAAAGGCGGGCCGGATACTGGCCCGCCTATGATGTCGTTCGTGGCAATTGCCGACCTATTTCGCTGCGTTCAACCCGACAATTGATCCGACGGTCTGGTTCCAGTTTGCGACGCAGGCATCATCGCAACGGGCAGCCCATTTTTTCAATATGACATCGTTGGCAACGGTAATCAGCTGTTTACGATCGGCTTCACTCGGCTCGACCAGTGTCATGTCAGCACTGTCGCCGATCGCACATTCACCACCCGTCAGACAGGCCACGGCAACTTCATCTTCGATGGCTGTCTCGGTCCACATAGCATCGGTGAGTTTGTCGAGCTCGGTTTTCAGTGTCGTTTGCTGCTCGGCGGACATGCTGTTCCACTTGTCCATATTCATCGCGCCGAACGAAATGCCCCAGCCAACCCGTATGGTGTAGGCATGTGATGCAACCTGATACCACTTTGCCGAATAAGCCGACATCGTCCCGGTGATGGCACAGTCGACCACACCTTTTTCGAGCGCAGGAATAACCTCGCCGAACGGCACTGTTACACTGGTCCCGCCGACGCCCTCGACGAAATCACCCAGCGTCGCCGAATAGACCCGGATCTTCTTGCCCTTCAGATCCGATATGCCGGCGACCGGTTTGGAGCACCAGAGCATCTGACTTGGGAACGGATAAAGCTGCAGCAGCTTGGCGTTGTAGATCTCAGCAAACTTGGCTTCCATGGTCGGAAAATAAGCTTCCGACACCTTGCGCTGTGTTGCGATGTCCTGGGTGACGGCAGCCAGGTCCGCGCCTTCAAAAATTGCGTCTTCCGCAGCGACATAACCCGGCAGGCCATGGGCATAGTCAAACACGCCAAGCTTCAAAAGGCGCATGATCTCATTGCCTTTGAGGCCCAGCTCGGTCAACGGCTTGATCTCGCCCGACACTGCTCCGTTGGTGGCGGCGCTGACCTTTTCGTTCCAAAACGGTCCTTCGTGTTTCTTGAAATTGGTCAGATTGCCCCAGGTGCCGACCGCCTTGATGTTGATGTCTGCTGCGAAGGCCGGGGCGGACGCGGCAAATATGGCACCTGCGGCAAGTGCCGCAAAAATTCTTGATCTCATCTTCATGGATGTTCTCCCTTTTTCAGTTTTTGGTTGTGATTGCATGATGTTGGAAACTCGCCATTCCGGTGATTGTCTCCGGCGGCTTGCGGGACGGCACATCGGTCACCAGCATGTAACCGGGTGTATGCGTGACACACAGGTCTGGTTTGGCCGCTTCGATGGCAGCCTGAGGCGTTACTCCACATGCCCAGAACACTGGAATTTCGTCGTCGCGCATGTCGAGTGCATCGCCGTAGTCTGGAGATTGCAGGTCGATGATACCGATTGCTTCCGGGTCGCCCCAGTAGACCGGCGCACCGTGGGCATGGGGATATTGCGCACAAATGTCGTAGACTTCCGCAATCTCCGACGCCCGAAACGGCCGCATGGTGACCACGAGGGGGCCTTCAAATATCCCACCCGGTATCGTTTGGATGTTGGTTTTGAACATTGACGCGTTTCGGCCTTGCTCGATATGGCGAACGCCAAATCCGGCGCGCATCAAAGCTTCTTCAAAGGTGAAGGAGCAGCCCAACACGAAAGTGACGTGATCATCAGCCCACAGATCGGAAATATCATTGGCCTGCCCGGCCAATCTGCCCTGCCGGTAAATCCGGTAACTCGGAATATCGCTGCGTATATCGAGATCGGCACCCAATGACGGAATGAACGGGTCACCCGGATCGGACAGGCCGATAAGCGGGCATGGTTTGGGATTATTCAGGCAGTATTGCAGGAAATCGCCGGCATAACGCAGTGGAAGAATAACCACATTTCCCTGCAGGTAATCAGGAGCCTGGCCGGCCGTCTGGCTGTTGAACGTACCGGTTCGCGCAAGCTTGCGAATTTCCGCTCCCGTTTCGGCTTTGACCGCAACATCCATTCACCAGTTCCTCCCGGGCACAACAAAGTCGCTCGGGAAGGGAAAATCAAATCGAATTAATTTGTCAGTTTTGATAGATATTTTTGATCATTCGATCTTTGAGATAATTCGATACCTCGCTGCTGATGCCAGCCATCAGACCGCTGAACTGACTGCCGGAAACATAGGATGCAGTGAATGATATGGTCGGCAGGTCGATTGCAGTTGTCAGTTCGACGAGTTGACCGGCTGCCAATTCGGCGGTGATCACAGCCTTTGGAACCGCACAGATACCAAGGCCGGATTTCGCCAGGCGGATTATCGCACCCAGAGACGCTGATGTGGTCATGTCGAGGGTTGTCGCCGCATGCGGTGCCAACAATTCCCTGATCTGCCTGCTTGGCTTGGTGTTGTTGGCAAATGTGAGAATCGGTTGATCCGCAATTTCCCTAAGACCCCATACCGGGAACTGATTGGCTATTTGATCTGCAGCAGCAAAAATCATTTCATAGGCACAGATTTCGCGGTTGGTTATGCTGACCTCGGCGACCGGCCCCATCAGGAAGGCAAGATCGATCTCGCGGGCGACAAGCGCGTTGCGGAGATTGTCGGTGGCATCGACAATCAGGTCGAACGACAATCCGCCCCGGGTCTGATTGAGATGACCCAGAAAGTCGGGAAGCCAAGTCGATACGATCGTTTCCGAGGCTCCTACCCTGATAGTCTGTTCTACCGTTGTGCTGCTCGAGAACGCCGACAGCACATCTTGCTCGAGAGCCATCAGCCGTTCGGCATAGGGAAGAAGACGCCGGCCATGTGGTGTCAATTCGGCATTTCGAACCTCCCGCACAAAAACCTGCAAACCCAGATCCTGTTCCAACACCTGGATTCGCGCCGAAATTGCCGGTTGGGTCAGGTTGAGTTTCTCGGCCGCGGCACGAAAGCTCCCCAGACTGGCGATCCAATAGAATGTATCGAGATTTCGAATACGCACCGGAACACACACTCACAAAGACGTACGCACTCGTTATAACTCACTTTTATTGTACTTTCAGTCATTCCATAAAATCATTTGATAATACAGGGATTGCGACTACTCGGCACAATGGTTCGCAACCGCCAGCTTGTTGAACAGGTACGGCCTGGAAACAGCGCTGGCTGCATCGCCTGCGGTAAGGCGCTGTGTTTCGATCGGCTGGATACGCAATTTGCAACGCAAGCTGCATAATGGACAGATCGCGAAGCAATTGCTGATTTGTGGAATTTGTCGGACCGGTACTGACCAACAGGACCTACCGCTTCCAGTCACCCCAAGAGCATCCAGAGCGCCACACCCGCCAAAACGACGCCAAAGAACAGATTGAGCTGACGAGCCCTCCTGTCGTGCCGAAAGGCCAATGCCAGCCTGTCGCCAACATAGGCCCAGACGGAAAACGCGATCAGATTGTTCAAGGTGAACACCGTCGTGATCCATAGAACCAGACTGATTTGCGGTTCGCCAGTTGCTGTTGTGAACTGAGTGAACATCAGCGCGATAATCAGATAGGCCTTTGGATTGAGAACAAGCAGGATCACACCGTCGAAAAAACTCGCGTGCCTGGCTTCAGTATCGTGACCGATGGTTCCAGCCTGCGCCAGACACCAGGCAAGGTAGAGAACATAGAGGCTGCCGGCATATTTGATCGCTTGCAGAAAGGCCGGAAATCCGGTTGCGATCC
>JAJFHT010000011.1 GCA_021775495.1 Hyphomicrobiales bacterium
TGCTGAGGACCATATTGAACAGACCGAGATGGCCTGCGACGGCTTCGGCAAATTTTTGCGCAGAACCGGTCGCAAGCACCAAGTGCCGGCCGGCTTTCTTCTCCCGTGTCAGCATCTCGACGACTGACTGCCGATAGGGAAGGCTGGTTGGATCGATTTCTGTGCGGGAGGCGATCTCACCCTTAAGATTGGCGACGCCGCGCATCAGCCAGAACGGTACGAGAAACAGGTACAGTGGATTTTTTCGCAACAGGAGAAAGAGACTTTCCCACAACAGATCGGCAGCAATCAGCGTGCCGTCCAAGTCGACAACCAGAGGTATAGCCGTTTTTTCAGACCGTGCGTCCATTGCGCCACCGTTCCCCGTTCGGGCCGCGCCCTTGTTTTATGGAGTCAGGCGCTATTCCTGCTGAGGTGGTAGCAGGAAGACACAAACGGAAAACTAAAGTGACTGATAAACGACACTTGTGGGGAGTGTTTTATCCCGGAGCGTTAACAGCGGTTTAACACTGGACCGGACATTGGGGAACTTGCAACGCAATTGCCGGTCATTCCGTATTCCCATTCCGGTTCTGCCGGCTCGACCGTGTGGCTTTTCCCTTTGCCGCGGTGCCCTTCGAACCGGTGGGCATATCAGCCTGTCCGGGAGAAGACTTGATATGAATATCGCGTTGAGGGAACGGGATTTCGATGCCGTGGGCAGCGAATGCTTCTGTGATCTGAAAACGGATTTCACTCTGGATCGTCAGGAAATGATCGACATCCGACAAGAACAGCCGCAATTCGAAATCGAGCGATGAGTCTCCAAAATTCAGAAACAGAACGTGAGGTTCCGGATTATTGAGCGCATTTCTGTGACCTTTCCCAATTTCCAGCAAGACCGAACGGACGAGTTCCGGATCTGTGCCATAGGCGACACCGACGGGTATTTCCACTCGTGCAATCCTGTTGCGCAGGGTCCAGTTGCCAACGGCTGAATTGATCAATTCGGAGTTCGGCAAAACAACCGTTTGCCGCTGAAACGTCTCGATTTCGGTTGCCCGCACGCTGATCTTCTTGACGGTTCCTTCAACCGTTCCGGCAACAATCCAATCGCCGACCTTGAAGGGCCGTTCGGCCAGCAGGATCAATCCGGACACAAAGTTGGAGACGATGTTCTGCAGGCCAAACCCGATACCGAGCGACAACGCACCGGCAACAAGTGCCAGATTCGAAAGATCGATCCCCGCTGCGGAAATACCGATGATCGCTGCAAGCGCCAATCCGCAATATCCGACAGCGACCCGAATGGAATTCCGTACGCCGCTATCGACGCGGCCGCGCGCCATGACGCTGTCGTCGAGCCATTTCTGAAACTTGCGGGTCAGTAAATATCCTGCGCTGAAGATAAGCAGCCCGGTGAGAATACCGATCAGGGAAATACTGATCGAACCGATACGGAATTCCGTCGCCGAGCGAAACACCCAGGCCTGGATGTCTCCTGGCTGAAACCCCCACAACAGGAGGATCAGAGGCAATCCAGTGATAAGGACGAACAATTTGATCAGCAGGCTGATGCCCAGTCCGAAACGATCGATTCTGCCGTCTTCGTTCTGATAGCGTTCAGCGAGAATGCCTCCGAGCCGTGATTCCGCCAATGCGCCTTCCTGAGCGACCGCGCGGGAACTCAGATAACCGATGTACATTGCTGTCAGGATTCCGGACGTCAAAACGATCTGTTGCGATACAAAACGAGCCAGCCCGATATATCCCAGCAACGCTGCAATGATCGGCAAACCACCAACGGCAAACAGCAGGTACCGGATATGCAGCGGCCACGATCTAGGTGAAGCATCCTGGCCGAAAGGTCTGACCAAGCCAATCAGGATAACCAGAAACCCGACGGTCACAGTGGCAAAGAAGTGTTTGGCCACGGTTATGGAAAGCGGCGAATCCAGCACGCCACTGATCGTCGTGAGCAGGTAGTCGATGCCGGTAACCAAAGCCATCGCCGAAATCAGCCAGGCGAGAGTCCGTGCCGGTTGCGAGCGCATTTTGAAGATCCGCCAATTTGGCAGTTTTGGCGACAACACGGCATTGGCCAGGCGCTGGATGAAGAAAAGAATCGTCAGCACCACGGAGAACGAGAGCAATATTTCAGCGACATCTCCGCGTATGACACCAAAAAAATCAAAGAAGAGCATCGTTGCCGCAAAGAAAGCGGCCACCGCGACGGTCTGAACGAAAGTGGACCAGAAAGCGACCGAGAGTCTGCTCAGATAGGTCGGGTCGGCCAGGCCTTTGTCCCTCTCCAGCAAACCTCGAAACATTCGACGGCCGCCGAAGAAAAGGAATGCGGCGGCAAAGAGCGACAGCAGCGCCGAACCGAAAAACGCCGGCAGTTTGAATCCGCTGATATATTGCCACCAGTTCGAAAACAGTTGCGAAAGTTTCCGGGATTCCTCTTCAAACGCTGTGTAGACCTCGCTGTTCAGCGCATCCGAGATATGGTATCTTTTGTACAGGCGCTGGTTGAAAAGATCGCGCCGTGTGACACCGATCCTTTTGATCAGTTTATCGCTTTGGCTGGTCAGTTTTTCAGCCGCGCCGATGACCAGGTTGATTTCAGCCCTCTCAGACAGCAACAGATTGCGTTCCTGGGCAACGGCTGGCGGTTCCGTGGGTATTCCCTCGCCCGGTGGCGGACCTATCTGCTCCAGCCTGGAATTGATCTCTTCCAGTCGTGGTTTCAGGGTCAGAGCGTCGTCCAGAACACCACCATCCAGTTGTTCCAGTTTCAGCCGGATCTCCAGCAGTTCCGCATCGTCTTCAAGATTTTCCTGAACGGCATCGTTGAGGTCTGCCAATTGCTTCGACAGATCATCGATGGCTGCCTGCCGGTCTTGTACTTCAGTGCTGGTCGCCGGCTGGGAGACGGCGGCTTCCGTTGCCGCGAACACCAGCAGAACCAGTCCGGCAATGAGCCGCACCCACGTCATCATTGCTCTGGTTTGAAGCGGCTTCATCTCGGTTGCATTTTCCGGCGGTTAGGGTGGCACCAACAGATAGTGCATCACCGAAGTGTTGCAAACCAGGCGATACCCGGCAACGTTAACGCAGGTCGGTCAGACGAAAAGCCATGGCGTTATCGTGTTTACGGCGGCGGCTGCGGCACGATAGTCTTCTCAACTCGGGAAACGCACGATTGGGGACATGAAGGAATATTCAGCATTCGCTTTGCTTAAACATGCGGTTGGTGGCCATATCGGCTGGAAACCGGCATGGCGCAAACCCGAACCGAAACCAACCTATGACGTCATTATCGTTGGCGGCGGCGGCCATGGTTTGGCGACCGCTTTCTATCTGGCCAGCGAACATGGCATCACCAATGTGGCCGTGCTGGAAAAAGGCTGGCTTGGATCGGGCAATATCGGCCGCAACACCACCATCGTGCG
>JAJFHT010000101.1 GCA_021775495.1 Hyphomicrobiales bacterium
CTCGGTTCGGCGTCAGGTTGAGTTGCTTCGCCAGCGCTTCTACCGCTTTTGCTTCGCCGCTGCGATCAAGGAACAGGCCATGACTGAACGGCTCGGTGTTCAGTGCCGCAAGAGCCATGTTCTCGCGCACCGAGCGCATCATCATCAGCCCTTCCGAACGTCGGTCGGATGGCAGGTAGAGAAAACCGGACTTGATATTGGCGCCGGGATTCGATCCGGTGATGTCCCGGCCCTGGTAGTAAACCTTCCCGCCCGTGATTTCAGACGCTCCGAAACAAGCCTGCATGATTTCCGATTTTCCGGCACCGACCAGGCCGGCCAACCCGACAATTTCACCTTCTCTGACCGTGAGCGAAGCATCGTTCACCGCACCGTCGGTGGTGGTGAGAGACTGAACGTCCAGTACCTCTTCACCGGGAGCAAAGGAGATGGTTGGAAAGATCTCTCCGACCACCCGTCCGGTCATAAGGCGGACAAGCTCGTCATCCGAAGTGGTCTTGGCATCGACGGTGTCGATATAGCGGCCATCGCGCAAAATGGTGATGCGGTCACCAATGCGGCGGATTTCGGCCATGCGGTGGGTGATATAGACAATGCCGACACCGCGATTTGTCAGAGTTTCGACCAGTCTGAACAGCTCGTCGGTTTCATGATTGGTGAGGGAGGCTGTTGGCTCGTCAAGAACAAGCACGGACAGATCGGAGCGGAACGCCTTGGCGATTTCGACCATCTGCTGTTCTGCCCGCGTGAGATGATCGACCCGCTGTTTCGCTGAAAGTTGAAAACCCAAATCGTCGAGAATGGCCTGGGCGTTTTGCCGCAAAGCCCTGCGGTCTACCAGGCCGCGGCGGACCGGTTCCGCGCCGAGATAGAGGTTTTCCTCGACCGTCATCTGCGGGATCAGCGAGAATTCCTGGAAGACGGCCGAAATGCCGAGTTCACGGGCATCGTGGACGGATCGCAGATGCACCGGTTCACCGCGATGAATGATGTCGCCGGATGTCGGCTGGTTGGCACCCGCCAGCATCGAAATCAGTGTCGATTTACCGGCACCGTTTTCGCCGAAAAGAACGTGAACCTCGCCCGCGAGAAGTTCGAAATCCACACCGTCCAGCGCTCGCACGCCGGGATAGTCCTTGGTGAGAGCCCGTGTCTGGAGAAGCGGACGCGCATCGGTAGAATGCGCGTCCTTCTCATGATGTTGGGAGGCTGTCATCACAAGAGACCTTGTGTGGCGACTATTCGACCCGGAAAACCGGCTTGAAGCCGTCGGGAGCAAGCGTCGACGACGCATCGAAATCGCCGTGATTTTTCTGCGTCACCACAAACAGCGCCGGGCCGACATGTTTCTCGTGATCCTTGCCTTCCAGAATGCGGACAGCCTGGTCGATGGCGATGCGTCCCTGAATCACCGTCGAGTCGGTGGGTGCGGCAAGAATCTGCCCACGGCTGATGCCGCGATCGACTCCCGGAGTGAAGTAGTAGGAGATCACCTTGACCTGATCGGTCAGGCCACGGGCCCGCAGGATCGGAATGGCAGCTTCCGCGGTCACGGCAGTGCCAACGATATAGTTCAGGTCCGGATGCGCCTCGAGCGTATCCTCGACCAGCTTGGCCTGGGCCTCCTTGCCGGTATCGCCATATTTGGTTTCAACCAGATCGATGGCGCTGCCCTTAATGGCGCCGGAAAACCCGGTATTGCCGGCCTCCACCCAACCGGCGCCGGCAGGGCCGGGGAACCAGGCGGCCTTGGCGGCGGTTCCGCCGGCCGGATGCAGTCCGGCAAGGAAAGAGCCGGCCTTGTCACCCATCTCACCGAAGGACACCAGTGATTTGGCGGAAAGCTCTGGTGACGACATGCCGTTGATCACATCGATCACCGGAATGCCTTTGCCGCGGATTTCGCTGACGATATTGTTCAGCCCGTCAAACGAGATCGCACCGATCACCACGGCATTCGCACCGGCGGCAACGCAGTCTTCGATTTGTGAAATCTGGGTGTTCAACTCGGTGTAGCCACCGGCTTCCACCAATTGCATCTTGACGCCGAGGCGCTTTGCCTCTTCCGACACGCCGTAATTCACACCGAGCCAGTATGCGTCTTTCATATGCGGAAACGACACGCAGATTTCCCAGGGCTTCGAGGCCTTGTCCAATGGCGTGTAATCAACACTCTTGCGCGGGCTTTCCATGTTGAACGGCGGATTCCACGATTCCACCTGATACGGATACCAACTGTCAGCCGCGGCGTATCCGGTCATGGCAATCGCCACCGCCGCCGTCCCCAGCAGGGTTGAAACAGTCAATTTCATCTTAATGCCTCCATTTTTGGCGTACCGGCTCCAAACCCCGTTTGGTTCCCGGGCCCGCCGCCCCAATTCCTCCGGCATGGCAGGCGTGTTTACGGTACGAGTGAGGCTGGTGAATTGTAAAATACGATTATTGTGTTATCGTATTCTGATTTTCTGATAATGCTGAAGCGTGAGCCGATGGCCTCCCCGCCAGGTTCATCAGCGGGTGGTATCGGAGAGCCGAGGCGCCAAATGGCGGTTTTTCTATCGAAAAATGCCGAAAAACATAGGTCGGCGGCACGAAAGACCAGTTGTGTGTCCGATTGGTATCGGCATGAAATCGGCGAGCTGCCAATCAACGAAAATGATTCAGGATATCGGAAAAAGTGATAGAGCCTTCCCTTCGTCAAATCCGTTACTTCATTGCGGTCGCCAATGCCGGCCAGGTTTCACGTGCGGCAATCGATCTGAATGTTTCCCAATCGGCAGTTACGGCGGCGGTCAAACAGCTTGAAGAGATCGTCGGCGCGGCGCTGTTCGAGCGCCATGCCGCGGGAGTATCGCTGACCTATGAGGGCAATCTGTTTCTGGACCATGCACGGCATATTTCAGCCGCGGTCGACGAAGCGGTCCGGCTCCCCAGCCGCATGCGCGATGAAGTGAAGGGCTCAATTCGACTGGCGATGACCTACACCGTGGCCGGATATTACCTGCCGCCGTTTCTCGCACGGTTTTCGCGCAATTTCCCGAACATCGATGTTCAATTGACCGAGGCTGCCCGCGACGAGATTGAGGACGGCCTTGTGTCCGGCAGATTTGATCTTGCCGTCATGCTGACCTCGAACATTCTCGATCAGGAAGGCCTCGGTTATGACACGCTGCTGAAATCGCGGCGCCGTCTATGGCTGTCGGCTCAGCATCCATTGCTCGCCAGCCCGTCCATCTCGCTTCAGGATGTCGCCGAGCAACCCTACATCATGCTGACCGTCGACGAGGCCAGCAACACCGCGCAGCGCTACTGGAACCGAACGAGTTACCGGCCGCAGACCATCTTCCGCACGTCTTCGGTGGAGGCAGTGCGCTCCATGGTCGCCAACGGAACCGGCGTCACCATTCTATCCGATATGGTCTATCGCCCCAGGTCATTGGATGGCCGCCGTGTGGAAGTGGTTTCCCTGGCGGACCGGGTGCCAACCATGGATGTCGGGCTGGCTTGGGCGGCCAACACCGATCAAAGTGCCGCGACCGGTGCATTCATGGAGTTCATGCATCTGGGCGTAAGCAATGACAGCCAGTTCGATACCATCCGCAGCGCAATGTCACGTTGACACCTCCTGACAGTGGGCTGTCAGGAGGCATGTTGTATCACTCGCACTACGCTGCAACCCAACAACGAGGTGCGCTCGATGCCGACGGCTAAGAAACTCAACTGCACCCTGCGGTCCTTTATCGAACGGCAGAAGCTGTTTTTTGTCGCGACAGCTGCCAGGGATGGACGGGTCAACCTGTCACCGAAGGGCATGGATACGCTGCATATTGTCGATGACAACAGGATAATCTGGCTTAATCTGAGCGGCAGTGGCAACGAGACGGCGGCGCATTTGCTTGAGACGCCACGCATGACGCTGATGTTCTGTGCCTTCGAAGGTGACGCCATGATCCTGCGGGCATACGGGTCGGCGAAGGCACTACACCCTCGCGATACCGATTGGAGCGAATATCGGGGGTATTTCCCAGATCTCGCGGGTAGCCGGCAGATTTTCGATCTTGAGATAGATCTGGTCCAGACCTCCTGCGGCACCGGCGTGCCGGTCATGCGGTTCGAGAAAAGCCGGGCCGAAGACGAGCTTGAACCGTATTATCGCGACATGGGGACGGAGGGTGTCGAGGACTATTGGCGGCGAAAGAATACTCAAAGCATCGACGGCAAACCAACCGGAATTTTTGCCGATGATGTTTGATATCCGCCCGGCCGACTGGTCGTCGTTTGAAGCTGTCATGGGCGAGAACGGCGGTTGCGGTGGCTGCTGGTGCATGTTGTGGCGGCTGCCAAAATCCGAAATGGACGCCGGGATGGGCGTGGGCAATCGCGCCGCCATGAAACGGATATTCGATGACGGGCATGTACCCGGACTGATTGCCTTCAGCGATGACCGGCCTGTCGGCTGGATTCAGATCGACCGGCGCGAAGCATTCAGCCGGCTGGAAAAATCACGGGTGCTCAAACCGGTTGACGATCTACCGGTCTGGAGCATCTCCTGCTTTTTCATCGACAAACTGTTTCGGAAAAAGGGACTGTCCGCCGAACTTTTGGCTGTTGCAGGCGAATTCGTCACGAAGGAGGGCGGTTCCTGTCTTGAAGGCTATCCGATCGACACTCCGAAGCCGAACTATCCGCCGGTCTATGCCTGGACCGGTTTTGTCGGGGCGTTCAGGCACGCCGGTTTTGTAGAAGTCGCCCGGCGCTCGCCGACCCGGCCGATCATGCGCAAGATGCTTTGACGCAATTCACTTTCGACTACGCGATTCCATTTGGAGAACCAGCAATGCCGTTGCGAAATTTCTTTTGTATTTTCAGTGATGATCTGCCGGCCAGTCGCGACTGGTATGTCGACCGCCTCGGATATGCGACCGGTTTTGACAGCGACTGGTTTGTCAGCTTGCAGGCGCCGGAAAATGCAGCTGTCGAAATAGCCATCATGGAGCGGAACAGTGATCTGGTGCCGGACGCATTCCGCAAGACTGTCGGAGGAGGCATGCTGACAATCGTGGTCGATGACGTGGATCGGGTTTACGTTGCCATGAACACCGCCAGCGACCGGATCATCGAACCGCCCCGCGACCTGTTTTATGGCCAGCGCCGAATGCTGGTGCAGGATCTGAACGGGATTCTGGTCGACGTTTCCAGTCAATGCGATCCCGATCCCGATTGGATGGCGTCGCTGCAACGATAACCAGCTACGAAACCTTCGCCGGATTGGAAAATAGATCGGTCATGGTGTTGAACGCCAGGCTCCATCCGCGACCGAAGTTGTTGCGTGTGTCTTCGTCATGCACGGCGGAGTGAACGACGCGGACATTCGTTCCCTTGCCCCTGGCGGTAAAACTGACTTCGACCTGGGAAGCAGGACCGGATTGCCGTTGCCCGTTCGGATCGTCGAAAATCTGCGCCCAGGTAAAAACAAGGCGCAGACCCGGTTCGATTTCGACATATTCACCTTCGAAACCTGAGGGTTTTTCAGCTTCACCGGATTTGAGAAACTGCCAGGCCCCGCCTGGCCGCAGATCGATGCTGGCCGAGTGCAGGGTGTTCGGCGCCGGACCGAACCACTTCATGACGATATCCGGATCGGTCCAGGCGCGGTATAATATTTCCGGTGGCGCGGCGAAATAGGATTCAACAACAATCGGGTCGTCGCCCGGTTCGCTTCTGACAAAGTCCAAACTCAGTGTCCTTCTTCGATCAGATGTTGCGCCAGATTGTCGAACTGCCGTGTCCAGAATGTTTGATAGTCGGCCAGCCAGTCGGAGGCGTCTTTCATTCCGGTTGCATTGAGGCGGCAATGGCGGGTCCGCCCGCGTTTTTCCATCACCAGCAATCCGGCGTCGCTCAAAACCCGCACATGTTTGGATACAGCGGTTTGCGTCATGTTGAACGGCGCGGCCAGGTCGGACAGCCGCGCTTCCCCCTGCATCAGTTGGCCAAGGATTGCCCGGCGTGTTTCATCACTCAGCGCCGCAAAGACCTTATTGAGATTTTCCATCGGATATCCATTGTTACCGAACCATATGGTTGACTATATAGCAATAATCATATAGTCAACCAAATAGTTCAGTTTAAGTGTGGGTCGGTGCAATTCGATAAAGTGAGGCCTGTTATGACGATCCTTTACGAATGGCCGCCAGTAAGATCACAGCGGGTAAAATGGGCACTTGAAGAGCTGGAGATCGGTTACCGGAGTCAACTGGTCAACCTTCCCGAAGGGGAACAGAACACGGCTGACTATCGCGCCATCCATCCGCTGGGTGTCGTTCCGGCACTGCGTACCGATGCCTATACGATGTTCGAATCCGTCGCGATCGTGCTGCAACTGATTGACGAACATCCTGAGAAGAAACTGGCGCCGGCGGTCGGCTCGCCGCAACGGGCGACATACTACCAATGGAGCGTGTTTGCCTGCGCCGAACTCGATCCGGCTGTCATGATGTATTTCAACAATACCATGCGTCCGCGTGAGGCGATGCACCCGCCCGGCACCCCGCACGACCCCAAACTCGCTGCCCTGGGCAAGAGCGATTTCGCGGCTCGTGCAGACATGGTGTCAAAGGTGCTGAGCGAAAAGGACTACATGCTTGGAACTGAGTTCTCAGGTGCGGACATACTGATCGGCCACAGCTGTTTCATGGCGACGCATATGGGCCTGATCAACGATTTTCCGGTGCTGGAAGCCTATTATGAACGTCTGCATCAGCGGCCGGCACACAAGCGGGCTTATGGCGCCTGAACCACAGCAGATCAGTCAGTCAAGGCCCGCCAATCTCAATCCTTCTGCGAGGCGTTTCCTGTCATCAGGATTGACATAGGCAATCGCACTTTCAATGGTCGAGGTATTGGCATCCGGCACAAGCGCCGTGAAGCCTTGCAATGCCGATTTTGCCAGAGTGTTGTCCTGTTCAAGTGCCAGCGCTGCCGCGCGAAACATGTGCGAACTCGCGTGTTGGGGTTTCAGCTGAATGGCCCGGTTCGCTGCCTCCACGGCTTCCGGATATCTGCCAGCCTGAAAATAGGCGACTGCATGATAAAGGTGGTACTTGTCGATGAACGTGTCACGGGGACTGAGGCTGATGGCTTTGTCGATATGTATGATGGCCAGATCCGAGTTGCCCGCATAGGCGTTGGCGACGCCGAGCAAACCGTGGGCGTAGGCAAAGTTGGGACTGAGATCGACGGCGCGACCGTAGTTCATGATTGCCATGTTGCTTTCACGGGCCGCGGTTGAAACATAGCCGCGGCCAATAGATGCCCAGGGATCATTGGTATCGGCCAGTATCGCACGATCCGCCGCGACTTTTGCCTTATTGATCGACTGTTCAAATGGTTCCCAGCGCTGGATTGCCCGCCAGGTCAGAGTGGTCGCATAGAGGCCGAGGGCCTGCGAATAATCGGGATCCAGTTCGATTGCCTGCTCAAGCAATTCGATTGCCTGGCTGCTGCTGGATTGTGACTGCTGACCATAAAGATGCAGCGCCCGTACAAAACATTCCCAAGCGTCCAGACTGCCTGGTGTCCGCCGACGCAGCCTGGCATGTTCCGCCGCGAAGAGTTCCGGCGCCAGACAGCCGACAAGGCTTTCAGTGATTTCGTCCTGGATTGCGAAAATGTCGGTCAGTTCCCGGTCATAACGCTCGCTCCAGATCTGACTGCTGCTCTCCGTTTCGGTGAGTTGGACCGAAATCCTGATTCGATTGCCAACCGATTGAACGCTGCCTTGCAGAACATAACGAACGCCGACCTCGCTGGCGATTGAACGCGCGTCCTGGCTTGTGTTCTTGTAGGCGAAGGTGGTGCTGCGGTCAGTGACAAAAAAACCGCGCAGCTTTGCCAGCGCCGTGACGAGATCTTCAGTTATACCGTCCGCAAGAAACTCTTCATTCGGGTTTCCTCCCATATTGACGAACGGCAGCACGGCGAGCGATGGCTTGTCTGGGCGAGTTATAGACTTCCGTTCTTCAAACCCTTCCTCTCCGTTAACATCCGCGACGAAGCGAAAGCCTCGGCGCGCAAAGGTCTTGATGACCGCCTGATCCTCGCCGTTATCATCAAGTGCACGCCGGGCGGCATTGATCCGTGCATTTAGAGTGCCATCGGAAACAATCCTGCCATCCCAGACATTGTCGATTATGTCATCCTTGCTGACCACGCGGTCGCGGTTCTCTAGCAGATAGACGATCAGCGCAAAGACCTGCGGCTGGACGGAAACCGTCTCGCCGGATGATTTCAGTTCCAGTCGTTCAGAGTCGATCGTGAAGGAGCCAAAATCGTAAATCATCAACAATCAAGCGTCCGGCAAGCAGAATAAAGCGTTTGGCAAGCCCACATAAAGCGTTCCTTCAAGCGGCCTGCCCGGTTCCCGCTTAGCCTTCATTTCATCAACAGGCCGGGAGACAATGCCATGACCATCCACCAAACCACATTCGAAGCCGACAAAACAGCCATCCAAATCGTGTCTCCTGAAAACACAACACCTTTCTCCGCGATAGTGGGCGTGTTGAGGAAGATGGTTGCACGATGCGGCAAGATGTTCTGGGGTTACACCGAAGCCCGGCAGAAAGCTGATACGTCTTCCTATGACGGCTTACTTTGATCATGCGACCTCTACGGCGCTTCCTTTGCCTCCAGCCATGCCCGGATGATCTCCCGGTGCCTGGCGCCGTCATAACTTGGAAAATGTCCGCCATGGACAACACGCACCGGATAATCGAACAACCGCTTCATACTGTTGAAATAGTCGCTCACCTCCCGCTGTGACGTGCCTTCGATCAACGGGCCATCATAGACGATGTCACCGGAAAACAGGATCGAGGTCGCCGCCTCCCAAAGCGCGATCCCGCCCGGAGAATGGCCGGGCGTATGGATCACTTCCAGATGACGGTCGCCGAGATCCAAGACGTCTCCGTCATCGACAAGACGTGTTACCGGCGCCGCCTTGACGGCATATTCCGCCGCCACGAAGGGCTCGGGCGGAAGCGCGTCGAATATGTCGTCCTTTACATATTTGTCGGCGAAGGTGTTGGCCCGCGTCGGATGCTTCAGCAGCTCTGCCTCGGCCGGATGGATCAGGCATTCGGAAAATTCGTGGTGACAGCCGATATGGTCGAAATGCGTGTGGCTGGCGACGGCCAGGCACGGTTTTTCGGTGACCAGCGGCACATGCTGCCGCAAGCTGACCACGCCCATGCCGCTGTCGATCAGCATATCCCGGTCGCGGCCACGCAGGTGCCAGATATTGCAGCGGTAAAATTCCTTGATATGCGGTTCATCGACATGGGTGACGCCGTCGCCGACGCTGCGGACACGGTACCAGTCGCTTGCCTCCATGCAGCGCATTGTTTTCCTCCGTTCATACGTCCTCTTCAGCGAGGCCAGAGTTCAGCCCCAGTCAAATACCTCTGCCGCCTTGCGAAATGCACTTAATGCCGGCGTCCCGGCAGCGTTTTCGGTCATCACCAATTCCAGCTTGCGGGTATCATCCAGATCACGGATTGGCCTATGCGCCAGACTATTCAATCCGACCGAACTCGTCGGCATGACGCTGACGCCCATGCCGTTTTGTATCAATTCCAGAATCCAGTCCTCGCGTTCGCTGCGAAGAACGACGTCGAGGATCAGGCCGCTGGCTTTTGTGAGACTGAGGAAGTCATCACGAAATTCGCAATGCAACCGATCGAGATACGGCTCGTTTGCAATTTCGCTCAGCGGGACGCTGTCGAAAGCAACGAACCGGTGATTGTCTGCAAAGGCAACCGCCAGGCTTTCGCTGAAAAGATCGATCGCCAGGAAACGTTGGTCATATTCAACGGTCCGGGCGCAGAACACACAATTCAGACCGCCGCTGAGCAGCAGATCCGGAATCCGGCCGGCAACCACGTCGTGCAGAGTGACTTCGATATTGTCGTGTTTGGCGCGAAACGCCTCAAGGAAACGGCCGAAGCGATGCGGCCCGATCGTGCACATCACTCCGACATCCAGTCTTTGCAGCGCTGCTCCGGCGGCAACCCGCGCCGCATCGCGTGCCTTGCGGCGACTGTCCTCGATCCGGTCCAGGTGAATGCGCATGGTCCGGCCGAAATCGGTCAGTTGCACGTGTTGCGAACTTCTGTCGAAAAGTTCCGCACCGAGTGTGTCTTCGAGTTTTCGAATTGCCTTCGACAGGGCCGGTTGCGAGACCGCGCAGGTCTTTGCCGCCTTGGTGAAATTCAGGCTGTCGGCAACCGCCAGGAAATATCTGATCTGCGTGAGTTCCATGAATCAGCCTCGTTCAGGTGTCATAACCATCGGGAATGACTTCTATAAGATATTGATATTTCTACATTATGTCGCGTTGAGATACGGTTGTCCATATCCGCTGAACTCTTTTGGTGCGGACATCAAAAACAAGGAAAGGTCAACCCATGCGCACATATCTGCTTTCCGTGGCACTTGCCGGATCGATGCTGGCGGGTGTCGCCGGCCTCAGTGTGACCATGGCCGCCGACGAGGCGGTCTCTGCGGCAAAATTCACCGCCGATGGTCAGGTGATGATTCCTGAAAACTGGCGGCAATGGACCTACGTCGGAACGCCATTGACGCCAAATGCGCTCAATGGCGGCGAAGCGCCGTTCCCGGAATTTCACAACGTCTATATTGAACCATCGGCTTTTGCGCATTGGCAAAAAACCGGCACCTTTGCCAATGGAACACAGATCGTGAAGGAACTGGTACTTGTCCGCCAGAAGGACGCCGATGACATGAACGCCGATGGTTCGACCGGCGAAGTCTCCGGCGTCGGATATTTTCAGGGCGAGTTCAATGGACTTGAGCTGACGGTAAAGGATACCGAAAGGTTCTCCGACGAGCCGGGCGGCTGGGCCTATTTCAGCTTCGGTCACAAAACCCCGCCCTATGCCGGCATGGCCAAGGCCTTTCCGACCGAATCCTGCAACGCCTGCCATGAATCGAGCGCCGCCGATGATTTTGTTTTTACGCAATTCTATCCGGTGCTGAGAGCTGCGAAACCATGATCGGCAGGTTCAACACACTGACGGTCGCGGCTGTCGGGGCGCTGGTGCTTTCAGCCAGCGCCTACGGTCTTGCCGCCGACAAGATGATGGCCGCCGGAACTGACGGATTCAGCATTGCCGTCGATGACAACGGCAAGATCAGCCTGCCCGATGTCGACTATCGAAAGGATTGGGTGGCACTCGGATCATGGGCGGTCGCCGCCGATGAGGGTGAAGGATCAGCCGGAATCCACGCCGTCTACACCCAGTTGGAGGCTGTCGAAGCTTTCCGTAAGGCGGGGGCATTTCCCGATGGCACGGTTCTGATCAAGGAACTGTTCTCCACCGAGACGGAAGACATGACCACCGGCACGGTTAGCCGCGCAGCGGATACGTCAGGCTGGTTCGTCATGGTCAAGGATACGGTCGATCGTTTCCCCGCCAACGCATTGTGGGGCAACGGATGGGGCTGGGCCTATTTCGATGCGGGCAACCGCCTCGAGACCACCAGCACCGACTACCGGACCGATTGCAAGGGATGCCATGTTCCGGCCCAAAACACCGACTGGGTATACACCCAGGCCTACCCGGTCCTGAAGGGCAAATAGCTTCGGGTCTTCGATTGGTACCAGTGGCCGCCGGGGTTTTCAGCGCCGGCGGCACTGTTTGACTGGGCTATGTTCTCATAATTGAGAACTGATCAGGCCTCCCCGCAGTATGTCCGGTTGTAACGCGATTTCGGGCTTTCTTATGCCAGTCGCAATGCGGGGACTATGTACCACCTTCTGCCGATCAGGTTTTGATCTTCGACGGCAGCTACGCGGGCAGAGTAGTGTACCCAAGCGTCTTCTTTCGCGGACAGGCGGTCATTGCCCGTCAAATATGAGATGCAACTTCCCACTCTTTGTGCCGATTTCGACCCTGTTTATAAGTTCCCAACCTAGTTTGGATCATCGATCGGCCGTGCCAGTATTTCGGAATAACGCGCCAGCATTGCTTCCAGCGTCGGTCTAATCGCTGTCTCGCAGGTGTTGAGCAGTTTTTGAACTCCGGCCATTGCGACGGCAGCAGCCAAACGCAACTGATTTCCGGTCGCACCAGTTCGTTCCAGTTCGCGAACACGGTTGTTTGCCCTGACGACATTTCTCCACAATTTGTCACAATCGCTGGTTGTCGTGAACCCGTAGGCCACATCGGCCCAAAATTCTATGTAAGTTTGACCCGATCCTACGACCTCCGAGTTCCACAACCAGCATCCGATTTTGTCCCACAACTTCATCCATAGAAAGAGCAAAGCCACAACTGTCACGTAATAGGCTGCAACCAGTGCCAATTGGCCCGCAGTAGCACCACCGGCTGCAACTGGAACAAACCTAGTCATTGCGGCAATTATCCGGGACATGTACGGCCTCGCGCCGATCCCGAAGCGTGCCAACGCCCTTCTAAAAGCTTCCACCGCAGCACCGACGCCGGAAATCGAGCCACTTCGCCGAGCCTCTTGGATAGCGGTGACCAACCGAATAAACGCACCACGTATGGCACGCCTAACTGATGGATTCTGTCTGCGGTAGATGTCGCGGCTTTCACGGAGAATTTCGTCAAGTAACTGTGACCATTCTACGCCCGTGAAAAGAGGATCCGATGCCCCTCTCGTCACAACCGGGATTGTTTCAAAGTTCAATGTCGGTTGTAGTGGAAAGTCCACTAGAGAACGCTCATCCATCGGCGCTGCTTTCACATCAGGTGGACAGTCTTCGACCTTGTCTGCACAACTGGAGATGCCTTGCATGAGCTCCGCAACGTCACCAAATGCAAGATTATCTGGATCCCGAGCTCCTAAATTGATCATCGTTTCGAGATGGGGTGTCAGGGCGGAAAACAGGGGCGGAGTTTGTTGGACGATCCCAACACGGTTCAGCAACTCCACATGGTCAAACATATGCGCCAATAGAGCTTCCAAATTTCGAAGCAGTGCGGCTGGTCCCGGTTCATCCTCAGTCAATTCAAATTGAATATTCCCAAGTTCCGGGAAATCGTTCTCGGAAACCGGCACTTTTGTTTTTCTATTTCCAACCATCGACTTAACTCCTCGGGTAGGATTGTATCATGAATCAACGTCAAATGTTGCTGACCATTTCTTGGTGAGTATTGTTGCGGCCGATATTTGTTGAGCAATTTTCAGATGGAGATTGGACGAATCATTGATCTCACGGGAAATTAGCTGCGTTGGCATCGTCCACTAAAACGGGGGAAGACCAATGTGCCAGTAGCGGTCCTCATGCAGAGTGCACCAAATAGCTAGTCAGAGCCCAGAGCGGGCCACTCGCTTTGCCAGACCTGCATGGCCAAAACTTGCAACGTCGGAACGTAAAAAAAACTGGCCGGAAAACAGTCCCGTAAGCGCTGATGCAGACTGTTTTGTGCACCGATGGCAGACGTCAGTTCGTTGCACAATTCCGCCAAACCCGAGAGAGTTCGGTGCTTGCCTCTCAAGTCAATGTTCGATCTTAAAATTTGGGCTGACTATGAGATTTTGGCTGAGAATTCGGGTAAGATCTTGAGTGCAGCAAGACAGGATGAAAATAATGGCTGACCGCAGGGCGTTTGGGGCGAAATCGACAACGGATGAAGTTCTGGACGGGATCGACCTGTCCGGCAGAACGGTTCTGATCACAGGCGGATCATCCGGGCTGGGGGCCGAAACGGCACGGGCGATGGCGGCCAAGGGTGCTGAGGTAACGATCACAGCGCGCACCGAGGCCAAGGGCCAGGCGACGGTTGATCAGATCAAGGCATCTACGGGCAAGTCGATTTCGGTTGAGGCGCTTGAACTGGGTTCCACGAAATCTATCCGCGCGTTTGCTGGGCGCATCAACTCCGGTGATCGCAAGATTGACTTGTTGATCAACAATGCAGGAATTAGGGCCTGTCCGGAGGGAACGACCGAAGATGGCTTCGAGATGCAGTTTGGCACCAATCACCTGGGCCATTTTCTGATGACATGCCTGATCGCGCCGTCGCTGACTGACGGCGGGCGGGTCGTCGTGCTTTCATCCGCTGCGCATCAGAACTCGGGCGTCATGTTCGATGACATCGACATGAAGAAGGGCGGTTATGAGCGGTGGAAATCATACGGGCAATCAAAGACGGCAAACGCACTGTTCGGTGTCGAATTGAACAAGCGTCTTGCGGCTCGCAATATTGAGGCCTTTTCGGTGCACCCGGGCGTCATTGGCACCGGCCTGACCAAGCATCTGAGAATTCGGGACTTTTTGATGTTCATTCCGTTGATGTTGATAGGTGCGGTCAAACGGAAATCTGTTCCGTCCGGCGCGGCCACCCAATGTTTCGCGGGCACCGCACCCGAGATTTCCGGGCGCGGTGGCAGCTATCTGGCTGACTGCAAAATCGCCGAGATCAGTCCGCAAAAGAAACGCGACATGACCGTTGTCTGGCCCTACGCAATCGACCCCGAGGCTGCCGAACGACTGTGGTCGCTGTCGGAAGACCTGCTGGGTGAGAGATTTGCCCAGCTTTGATTTGCGCCAAGATCAATGAACGCCTCCGGGTCGGCGTTGTTGCAGAAAGTGTACGTTGGGTTCCAGGCAGGCCTTCGGCCTGCCAACGGTGAACGACAGATCTGGTCCGAGCGACGCCGTTACGTTTCCAATATTAAATGACCGGTTCGGGTCACGAGCGGCCTATGGGATCGCCCGTTCCATTCGGCAGCATTGGCAAGTATCTGCCGGTATTCGGTCGGACCGACCAACATCACAAGCACATCTCGACACAGCCTCCAGACAAAACTGCCGCTGACCAACTTCCCTTGAGAGTCTGCTTTACGAAATTCACAAATCCGTTGTCCAAACGGTCTTCTGCTTTTGTGATGTCTCCCACCGTGCAATCAACGCATCGCCCAGTCCTTCGAAACTGTCGGACAAGGCGCTGCAACTGACGATGCGGTCCAGCCTGAAATTTCGCAAATCCTGGCGCAGCTCGCACCAGGCTACAATCAGCGCGTTGTCCACATAGTAGATCAAAACCAGAGGCCAGATGGTGCGATTGGTTTCCCGGTTTTCCGCATCGCAATAAACAATTTTCATCTTGGTTTCTTTTCGAATTGCGCCACGAAGCTCGGACAGGTTCACGGTCAGAACGTTCTCAACGCCCCAGGATGACGTCACAAGTTTGCGCGTTCCAGGAGCTGCTTCGTGAAGTTTCCGCGCTGCGCGGCCAGCAGCCCGCCAAAGACCAGGATCACCGGTGCGGGCGATGAGACTGAGACCAACAGAAACTGCCTCGGCTTCTTCAGCGTCGAAGTTGACCGGTGGCAGATCATACCCCCTGCGCATGACATATCCGATGCCTGGTTCGCCAAGGATCGGCGTCTGCATAGCCTGCAGGCTGGCAATGTCGCGGTAGACGGTCCGAATGGAAACCTCGAGCGCACTTGCAATGTCTCGCGCCAGGATTGGACCTTTTGCACCGCGAAGCAATTGAATCACGTCAAAAAGCCTCGTTGATTTTGGCATCATTGCGCCTCCAATTTTCCGCATCCTAACCCAACACTACTGCCACGCAGATGGCAGTAGTGTTCCGATATCGATGCCAAGGACAGGCCCAGACAACATGATGAGACGAGTTGGTGACAGTACCGGACACTGGAAACGATGTTGCGCGTGGAACACTCTATATGATCCTGGCCGCGCTTCTATTTGCGTTGGGAGCGACGTCTGCGAGATACACCGCCAGCGATATGAATGTCTTCGTCCTGGTGTTTTGGACCAACCTTTGGATGTTCATTTTGATGTGCGGAGCAGTTTCATTCAGTCGCCCGGTCGGCGGTATTGCGACGAAACGATTGCCCCAACACCTTCTGAGGTCGGGCTTCACCTATGGAGCGCTGTTGACCTATTTTTATGCGTTGGCACAGATCCCGTTTGCCAACGCGGTCATCCTGCAATCCATGGGTCCATTGTTCGTACCGGTCCTGGCTTTCATAGTTTTTCGCCGACTGTCAGATCGGTACGTCTGGCTGGGCGTTGCGATCAGTTTTGCCGGAGTGACGATGATCATTCAACCTGGCCAGGTTGGAATGTCCATCGGAGACGCCTCGGCTGTACTTGCTGCCCTCGGCGGAGCGGCCGCGGCGCTTGTCATTTGGTCGCTGTCGACCACTGAGCCTCCTGACAGGCAAATGTTCTACTTCTCTCTCTTCGCACTTATCCTGTCTGCCATTCCTCTCCCGTGGACATGGCAATGGCCCGATATGAAGCAGTTGATGCAGATCGTGCTCGTTGCGACATTTACGATTGTTGGCCAGTTTTTCTATGCAAAGGCGTTCTCAACCGCAGCGGGCGACAAGGTGATTACCTGGAGCTACATGTCGATTGTCTTCGCTGCGTTTGTTGGATTTGTCGCGTGGGGTGAACCGATCTTGGCTGCCACAGCCGGAGGAGCTGTATTGGTGGTGGGCGGTGCACACCTGGCGACACGGGAGCGCAAGGTTACGCGTCCACAGGAACACCAGGTCGAGTAGATGTGGACGATTACTCAACCTGTATTGCTTGAAAAGCGCGTGGCTTTCCTCGTGTGTAATACACGCACGTTTCAAACGATGTCTTCCGCGTCCTTCGGTCAGGACCCGTGTCCAATGGTCGTCTGGTCAGTGCAAACGTGCCGGCTGCATTCCGGTTCCAGTGTCGTATGCGAAACACCGAATTGGTCCTTCAACAGGT
>JAJFHT010000102.1 GCA_021775495.1 Hyphomicrobiales bacterium
GCTGACCTATGCGGAACTTGATGCCCGCTCCAACCAAGGCGCGCATGCCCTGCAGAAACTGGGTGTGGCTGCCGGCGACAATATAGCGTTTTTCATGGAAAACCGGCTCGAGTTCCTGGAACTGTGCTGGGCGGCTCAGCGCTCCGGCGTCATCTTCACCGCGATAAGCCGCTACCTGCAAGCCGAGGAAGCGGCCTATATCGTGCGCGATTGCGGCGCGAAAATCTTCCTCGGATCGGCGCGCTACGCCGATACATGCACCGAAATCAAAACGATGATCGACCCTGAAGTGCAGTGTCTCATGGTCGGTCGCGCCACGGATGGATTCAAACCATGGGAGCCGCTGATCAAATCCATGCCGGATGTCCCGGTGGCCGAAGAATGCGCCGGCGCCAGCATGCTCTATTCATCCGGAACGACCGGGCGGCCAAAGGGCATTGTGCGGGATTATGGCGGACCTACGATCGACTCGCTGAGCCCGGTCCTGCTGCGGGTATGCGAAGATCTCGGCAAGATGGGCGCGGATTCGATCTATTTGTCACCGGCACCGCTTTACCATTCAGCGCCAATGGGCGCGGCGATGGTCGCTGCCGGGCTCGGCGCAACCACCATCGTGATGGAGAAATTCGACGAAGCCAGGCTTCTGGAACTGGTTGAGCAACATCGGATCACCCATACCCAGCTTGTTCCGACCATGTTCGTCCGCCTTTTGAAGCTGCCGATCGAGATGAGAGCCCGGTACGATCTGAGCAGCCTTGTCTCGGCCATTCATGTCGCGGCGCCCTGCCCGGCTGAGGTCAAGCGTCAGATGATGGACTGGTGGGGACCCATTCTGCTGGAGTACTACGCCGGCACCGAGGGCAATGGCGTGACCGCCGCAACGTCGCAGGAGTGGCTGCAGCATCCCGGTACTGTCGGCCAACCGTTGATCGGTTCGGTCCACATTCTTGACGACAACGGAACCGAATTGCCGCGCGGCGAAATAGGCGATGTCTACTTCAATTCAGGCTTGCGGTTTTCCTACCACAACGATCCGGAGAAGACCGCCGGCGCATTCACCGAAAAAGGCTGGTCGACGCTCGGTGACATTGGCTGGATGGACGAGGATGGCTTTCTCTATCTGACCGACCGGCGTGCCTACACGATCATTTCCGGCGGTGTGAACGTCTACCCGCAGGAGACGGAGGATCTGCTCGTCAGCCACCCCGCGGTGGCGGATGTGGCGGTTTTCGGCGTTCCGAACGAGGATCTTGGTGAAGAGGTCAAAGCCGTCGTTCAACCGATGGATTTCGAGGCGGCAGGGCCGGAACTGGAGGTGGAACTGATCGCCCATTGCCGCGCCAGCCTGTCGGCGATCAAAACACCCAAAAGCATCGATTTTCGCCGCGAGTTGCCGCGCACGCCGACCGGAAAGCTGATCAAACGGCATTTGAAAAAGGAATACTGGCCGGATATTCCGGACAGCGGCCGCACCGCATAGTCAATAAACAAACCACAAATGAGGAACCGTTAGCCGTCATGATCCTTGTCCATCACCTGCGCATTGGCCGCTCCCTGTTCACCGTCTGGCTTCTGGAAGAGCTGGGCCTTGAATACGAACTGAAAATCTATCTGCGCCACCCGAAAACCGGGCGGGCGCAGGAGGATCTTCGCCAGGCCCATCCGCTCGGCAAATCGCCGGTCATCGAGGACGGGGATCTGATGCTGTCCGAATCCGGTGCCATCACCTCCCATCTTCTCGACAATTATGATCCTGACGGAACATTCGCACCACCGGCCTCAGACCGTAATGCACGTGCGATCTATGGCCAGTGGCTACACTATTCGGAAGGTTCAGCCTTTGCGCCATTGCTGCTGAAACTGATCCTGGCACGCGAGGCGAAACCACATCCGCCCATGGTCAGCGGGTTTGCCGCCCAGGAGGTGCCCCTGCAACTCGGCTATATTCAGGACTTTCTCGACGACAAACCCTACATTCTCGGAGACAAGCTGCAGGGCCCCGATTTTGGCATCGGGTTCATTCTGCAACTCGCCCAGCGTCTTGGCGAGCTTGCCCCTTATCCGGCACTTGAAGCCTATCTTGCCCGGATGACGGCCAGACCGGCGTTCCAGCGCGCGCGTGAAAGAGCCGGGGAATGAGGCCGGTTTGTCCAACCGAACCCAATTGATCTCTGGATGATCGGATACGCACTTTTCCCCCTGTGATCGAACCCGAACCGTACGCGTATCAAACACCGTGATTTCGGGAATAGGTCGATCGCCCGGGCGGGCGCCATTCGCGGCGTTCACTGGCCTTCGTCTCGTACACTTCCACTCGCAACGGAAAGCACTGGGCTTCTTCGCTTGAATGACTCACGCTGCAATCTCCTCCAGGGCAGGCAGAAAGGCCGCACAGCAAATCAATCTCGGCGAAGAATTCGATATAATCGCCTTTGCGAGCCGGGCTGGCTTTCATGAAATACTGGTGCGTGTCGGCGGTGAACCCTGTGCACATGAAGACGTTGAGAACATCGTGCACATAAGGCTCGGCATCGCTCAGGCTCATACCTGCCGATTTCGCGAGCGCTCGCGTGAGATTTGAATGGCAGCAATGATGATACTCGTGCCCGTTCAGCAACAAATTTGTGTAAGGGTCACACCGGGTTCCTATGACATCATGAACGCCGCCGCCGTACTGGTCCCACCCATACCAGTCGAGAGTGTCAAACGTGATGGTGGCCATCGGACGCATATGGGGAAGATTGCTCCAAAGCCGGTCACCGGCGCTCACATGGGTACCATGCAACGCTCTGGTCTTGCCACTGAAGAACCGCTCACCAAGATCGTTCGCATTCCACAAATTGAGGTCTCCAACCTGCGGCCCTTCCGAACAAACGATTCTGAAAAAATGTCCAGCCGGGACGCTGAATGTCGATGCATCTCGTGGCTGCACAACAACCGTATCAACTAGCGTCATCCCGTGTCGGGCACTTTCAAAGTACGGGCGATCAAATGCCGGTAGGGTGCCTATTGGATAACAGATTACCGGATCGACGGACTTTCGTTCTGCCGCATCCGCGGGCGCCGGGTTTTCCGGAGTTGGTTTCATGTGTCACTCTTTCTTCAGATTCTCAAAAATGTGCCAACGACCGCTTCGGCACGATCAAATTCCGCTCTCAATATCCAAATCGAGGTTCAGGAAGGCCGCTGACCTGGACCTTGGCGGAGAACAGCCTTCCCGCCATTGGGTCATTCGCGGTTTGCGGCTTCATCCCGCCAAGTGTGGCCGTTGTTATGTATAGAGTTCTAAGATCGTCACCACCAAATGCGATCATCGTCGGATAGGGTGTTGGCAAACGCAGTCGAAAAACCTCTCGCCCTTCGGGATCAACGCGAATTACAGCGCCGCCGCCGTACAAGGCCGACCAGTAGTATCCCTGTTCATCAATAGCCGCTCCATCCGGTCGTTCAATTGCTGCGTTCGTCTGATGATACAGGCTCCGTTGATATTGGCCGTTGCCGGAGCAGGTGATCTTATGAATGCCGCCGGCACGACTATCGGAATGAAAAAAGAAATCAGTTGATGGAGGAAATGCCAGTCCGTTCGAGTTGGTGAATTGGTCCAAGGCTTTTGTCACTGATCCATCCGGGTCCACCCGATAGAGTTCACCATATTGGCAGCCGTCTTTATCGGTTAAAGTTCCGACCCAAAACCTTCCCACCCGGTCACATTTGCCGTCGTTCAGACGAGACATGCGTGGATTGTTGGGTGTTTTGGTGAAATGTTCAAATTCGTCATTTCCAAATTTCAGAAGATTCAGTTCGCTGGGAAAGGCGCACAGCCCCAATCCGTTTTCACAGAGCGCAAATGAACCGATGACCTGAGGGGTTTGCCAGCGCTGATATCTGCCATCATTCTCCAAAAGATGGATGCATTTGGAGAGAGAATCGATCCAGTAGAGTCTGCCATGCTCGGCATCCCACACCGGGCATTCACCGAGAACCGATACGCTGTTTCCGACGACTTCCAATTCACTGTTCAGCACATGAACGGTCTCTCAAGGACAATGCTTCAGCACCCGATCTTTTTCTTGCGGTCATCCGCCTATTCGAAATCTCGCCCGGCATGAATTCGCGGCTGCCGATCCTTCCAGGGCATGGCTTCTTCCAGATCGCGGGACACTCTTATCAACAGGGGCTCGTCGCCAAACCTGGCCACAGCTTGAATGCCAATGGGAAAACCGCCTGCTGAAACGCCAACAGGAAGCGAAACGGATGGTTGGCCGGTTACATTGAATGCCCCGAGATACAGGTAAACCGCCTCGTCCATTTCCATCCAGCTTGCAGCCGAATATGATCTACTGGTTGTTGCGTACAGCCCGTGCTTCATGGAGATCATCGGCATGTTAGGAGTTATCAGGAGATCATATCCCTGGATTTTCTCTCCGACATGAGCTCGAAACTTTCTTACGACCTCATAGGTCTCTGTTGCCATTGCCAGCGGCTGGTCCCGGGCTGCTTCGAAGAGTGCAAGATTTACAGGCTCGAGAGTGGTGTCATCGATTTTCCGACCGAACGCCCGCGCTTCCTTTTCAAGACCTGAAAAACCAAGATATTTCATACCCAGCAAAATTTTGGTGTATTCGCCCGCTTCGCACGGGGACTTCATTTCTTCGACGTCATGACCCATGCTCTCCAAAGTTCCGGCTGCATCAGAGACCACCTGAAACACTTCTGGATCCACATCCGTGTCACCCCATTTTGTCAACGCGACACCAATTTTCAGTTTCCCGGCTGGTCGATCCAGATTGCTGATGTAGGTAATTTCCGGTTGGCAAATTACAAATGGATCGCCTGGACGGAATCCGGCAAAAACATCCAAGGCTGCTGCCATATCTTTGACGGAACGACAGAGAACGAATTGTCGTGCAATGCCAAAATTTGGATCCTGCCTGTTCGGCCCGCCCGAGATTCGGCCTCGCGAGGGATTGAGGCCCACCAGACCGCAGAAAGATGCCGGCGTTCGAATCGATCCCCCACCATCGCCGCCGTGGGCGATCGGGACGATTCCCGCTGCCACGGCAGCCGCCGATCCTCCCGAAGGTCCGCCCGCTGATAAATCTGGATTCCACGGGTTTCTGGTAATTCCATGCAACAGCGATTGTGTGTCACCCGACGTTCCGAATTCGGGCACAGTGGAGCGCCCAATCGTTCTCAATCCGCCGGCTTTCGCCTTCTGAAACAGATAGCTGTCTACAGTTGCAACATTTTCTTCGAAGAGCCGGCTGCCCCTCTCTTGCAGGCGTCCTGCTTCTGTCGCACCCAAATCCTTTCTCAAAAACGGCACGCCGGGAAATTGACCGTCCTCGGAGCCCTTCAGCTCTTCAGCATCACTATAGATTTCGATAATCGCATTAATCTCGGGGTTCAGTTTATCGGCGGCCCGACGGGCAAGTCCGGCAAGTTCGCCCGGTCTCAACTCCTTGGTCGCGACCAGCTTCCCCAAGTCGGTGGCATCGAGGCTCGCATACTCAGATAGTTTCATGATTTGAGCTCTTCACAAAAGTGTCCTGAATTGGGTTGAAGCAAGCAAATGACCGGTCGTCGCCGGAAATTGTCACACCGGGTTCAGTCGAGCAGCAAACGTCCGTGCGATGTCGGCACCTGGGGGAAAACGAGCATCCTACAGGGCGGTTCAACGGGCTGGGGATTTCACCTGTCAAAAGTGCGAAGTGGCCACGTTTTTCCGGATTGATCGTCGGAATGGCGTCGATCAGGGCCTGCGTGTACGGGTGCTTCGGCTTCGAGAACACATCAGCGACATTCCCGCTTTCCACCTGTTTGCCAAGATACATCACAATCACCCGATCAGCTATGAAATCCACCGCGCCGAGGTCGTGGGAGATGAACAGGTAACTCAAACCGAAATCAGATTGCAGTCTCTTCAAAAGCATGAGCGTCTGGGCCTGAATCGAAACATCAAGAGCTGAAGTCGGTTCATCCAGGACCAGAAGCTGTGGCTTGAGTGCAAGCGCTCTTGCGATTGCGACACGTTGGAGTTGGCCTCCGGACAGTTTGTGCGGAAACGCTCTTAGATGCTGTTCTCCCATGCCCACATCAGCAAGCAGTTCAATCGTGCGATTCCTGAGTTCGATGCTGCGCAACCCAAGCGCAGTTTTCAAAGGTTCCGCGACAAGCGCTTCAACCCGCATTTTGGGATTCAGCGACGATTGGGGATTCTGGAAAACCGCGGCAATATTGCCGTGCATCTGCGTTCTGACCGCACTGCTTATTGGTTGGGGTACGCTTCCCTCGATAGAGAGTGAACCACTTGTTGCATTGGTCAAGCCGAGAAGTGTCATTGCCATCGTGCTTTTTCCGCATCCAGATTCACCGACAATGGCCAATGTTTCGCCACGGCGAATTTCAAAGCTCAGGCCATCAACTGCGCGAACCAAGCCACGACGGGTTGGATAATGTTTGGTCAGATTACAGACTTTAAGAAGTGGCGGTCCGGGCACGGTCATGCAATCTGCTTTCCCATGCTCTTTGCGGACCCATGATTGTGGCAAGCAACCATAAGATCGTTGGCTACTGACTTCAGTTGTGGATCGACGGTACTGCAAATTTCAGTTGCACGATTGCAGCGGCTTCGAAAGGCACATCCAAGCGGGATAGCAGTCGGGCCGGGCACCTGTCCGGGGATGGTTTCAAGATTGGAACTGCTCGCTCCGACGATGGGGACAGTTTTCAAAAGCCTTTGTGTATAGGGATGCGCAGGACTGTTGATGACACTTCCCACATCCCCAGTTTCAACGATCCGACCGGCATACATCACGGCTACCCGGTTGCATAAGGTGGAAACCACGCCAAGGTCATGCGTGATAAAAAGAACGGTGAGCCCGGTTCTGTCGGCAAGACCTCTCACCAGAGAGATGATTTGTGCTTGCACCGTGACGTCGAGCGCTGTAGTCGGCTCATCCGCGATCAGCAGCCTGGGTCGACACGCCAAGGCAATTGCGATCATAACGCGCTGTATCTGTCCGCCGGACATTTGATGTGGGTATTTCGAAAAAGCAATTTCGGGATCCGGCATTTGAACAGTTTGCAGTTCATCGATAGCTGCAACACGGGCATCCCTTGCCCCCAACTTCCTGTGGCGTCGTATGATCTCAACCATTTGTTGGCCGATCGAATAGAACGGATTTAGCGAACGCATGGGGTTCTGAAAAACCATTGCAGCAATGCCACCACGAATATTCGCCAGCTCGGCTTCAGGCCTGCCGATAATTTCCTGCCCGTCCAAAACAATGCTGCCGGTCGCCCTGCCGCGGTTGGGTATCAGGCCGAGACATGCGGAAGCAGTCATGGACTTTCCAGATCCGGATTCTCCAACAAGGCCGACCACGTCACCCTGTTTGACCGTCAGATGAACATCCCGCAGTACATGTGCATCTCGCATGAGGCCCGGAAACATGACGTTGAGTTTTGAAATCTTGAGGATGGGCGAGCTCATGAATCCTCGCCATGCTTGGGATCGAGGATATCACGCAGACCGTCGCCAATCAGGTTGACCGCGAGAACTGTTGTAAAAATAGCTATGCCCGGCGCCAGTGCTGTCCAGTAGTGCGAAAGAAACTGTACACGCGAAGTTGCCGCCATCAGCCCCCACTCAATACCCGGTGGTCGCACGCCCAATCCTATGAAGGAGAGAGATGCGGCGGCAAGTATCGCGTACCCAAAGTCCATCGATCCCTGAACGATGGTCGGAGTCATCGAATTGGGAAGAACATGCCTGACCATAATCACCATGTGGCTGACACCCATGGTTTTGGCAGCATCGATAAACAGCTCTTTGCGAATGCGCATCACCGCGCCACGCATGATGCGCGCGTACCAAGGGAACCAGGAAACGGCCAGGGCAAACATCGCATTCCAAAGGCCAGGTCCCAATGCAGCAGTAATCGCTATGGGCAGCAGCAATGGGGGGAAAGCGAGAAACACGTCAGATATCCGCATCAAAATGGTGTCCACCCATCCGCCAAAGTAGCCGGAGATCAAACCGATCGGCCCACCGATGACAATTGCCAGCAACATCACACTCAAGCCGACTGCGAGCGAGGTTCTTGCACCAAAAACAACTCGCGACATGATGTCCCTGCCAAATCGATCCGTTCCCGCCCAATGCTCCCAATTTGGTGCCAGCAATCTTTCCGACATCACGATTTTCGACGGAGAATACGGTGTGATGAAAGGCGCGAAAATTGCTGCAATCAGAACAACCGAAAATATTAGACAGCCGACAACGAACAATCTGTTGTCTGTTATGAAGGCTCCGGCTCGCAGACGGAAAGGCGCGCGAGATTCGCTGGGTTGATCATGCTCCATCGTCTCGCTCATACGGATCTCAGTCGCGGGTCGACCACGAAATAGAGAAGATCGACAATCAGATTAATCAGGAGATAGATTGCCGCGAGGAAAAGCGTCGCACCGATCGAGGCCGGATAATCGTTTTCGATTATCGAAAAGACGAGCAAGCCACCCAACCCGGGCCAATCGAATATGTACTCGACAACGACGGCTCCGCCCAACAGATTGCCGTAGGTCAGTCCGACAATCGTAAGCATTGGAATGAGTGTCGCCTTTAGAGCGTGCCGGTAGTAAATCGACTTCTTGGGCAAGCCGTAGGCAAACGCCGTTCGAATGTAGTCATCCTTCAGAACTTCGACCATCGAGTTCCGTGTTATGCGGACAACCATGGCCAGCAGGAGAATGGTGAGTGTCAGCACAGGCAGTGTTATGTGGGCAAGTGCACTTTGAAACGCCGACCAATTCCCGGTGAGCAACGAGTCCACAAGAAAAAGCCCTGTGACGGTCTCAATCGGATTGTCCAGGGAGATAAGCCGGTCCAGGCGGCCTTGCAGCGGCAGCCAACCAAGCATCCCGTTGAATACCAGTTGCAGGACCATCGCGAGAATAAAGGACGGAATCGCGACACCGACCACAGCAATGGCGCGAGTGGAGTTGTCGAGCGCGGTATTTTGACGAACAGCGGACAGAACACCAAGCGGTATTCCAATCAACAAGACGAAAATAATTGAGAGTGTCGTCAATTCAAACGTTGCGCCAATGCGCTTGCCGATTTCCGCCAAAACCGGCTCGCCGGTCCTCAGGCTATCACCAAAATCCCCACTGAATATTTCCCGAATGTATGCAAAATACTGACTGACAAGCGGCAGATCGAGGCCCAGTTCTTGCCTCGCAGCGGCGACCTGTTCAACGGTTGGACGGCCGCCGAGCATCAATTCTGCGGGAGAGCTTGGTAAAACACGGCTCAAAACAAAAGTTATTGACGCAACGCCAAAGACGATAAAAATCAACAACACCAGTCGAAGAGCTACGTATTTCAACACCAAGCTGATCCCGCAGTTTCCGGTTCTGCGCGAATGTGCGCTGCGCTCACTTTCTCAAATTATAGATGAAAAGCGTCTCATAGGCAGGATTCGAACTGTTCTCAAAACCGGTGACTTTGGTCGAATGCACGGTGATCCTGGTATTGTCAGCGAAGAAAATGGCCGGTGTATCGGACATCAAGATATCCTGAGCGGCTTTGTAGGCTTTCGTTGCCTGTTCAATGCTGATGCCTTCCGCGTCGACAGCTTCGGCGAGCGCCATATCGAACTCCGGGTTTGCATAATAGGCCAGATTGAATCCAGCTCCCTTCTTGCCCTCCCTCGATTTGTATTGGGAATAGAGCCAGTCCGAGGGAGTTGGATAGGCTGGATACCAAAGCATGCTGTGCATGTTCGCGGATGTTGCCAGAGACCGTGCCTTTGCCAGGTAGGTCTTGCTTGATTGCTGAGGCAGCAGTTCAACCGTGAGGCCGATGGCAGCTGCATTCGCCTGGAACAATTCGATGGCATCTATCTGCTCCTGGTTGCTGTTCGAATACATTGCTTCGATCTTCCAGTCTTTCTCCGGTATCCCAGATGCTTTCAACAATTCCAGCGCTTTTTGAGGATCAAAAGTCCCGGTCTGATAGGAGCCGTGCCCCCACATTGAAGCCGGTACAGGTCCGACGGACCTTGTGCTGTAGCCTTGGAAGATTTCCTTCTGCACAGTATCGTGATCCCACAAATAGGTCAGGGCTTCCCGGAACGCTTTGTTATCGGTCGGGTATTTTTGAGTGTTGAAATGATACTGGCTGTTGCGCCAGCCTTTGCTGACCGAAACTGAGATATCGGGAGAGACCGCCAGTGCTTTCAGTTGGCTGATCGGCACGTCAGCGACATCAGCTTCACCGGATTTAAGCATTTGCACGCGCGTTGAAGCCTCCAGAACAACGGGTTGGATGACGCGGTCCACCTGTCCTTCCGTCCATCCGCCCCAATAGTCGTCGAATTTCTCGATGACTGTGATCTTCGTAGTCTCAAATTTACTTAGCCTGTACGGGCCGGTTCCCACGGAGTTACCGGCGTTCATCCAATCGTCACCATTGTCAATCGCTGCCGGACCGATAACGTATGAGCCGTATTGCCCGCTCGCAACAAGATCGAAAGCAATCGGTTTCTTGAATTTGAAGACCGCTGTTTCTGCATCGGGTGTATCGACGGTTTCCAGATCTCCGTACAGATAACCGGCGCCCTTTCCGAGGTCGCGCGTGTATTCAAACGACTTTTTCACCGCCGCTGAATCCAGAACACTTCCATCATGAAACTTGACACCTTGTCGAAGTTTGACTGTCCAGACCTTGCCGCCTTCCGACTTTTCCCATTTGACTGCCAAACGTGGCTTGATCTCTCCGTTGTCATACAGAAACAGCGTCTCGTACAGATTCCCGATAACGTAGGTTTCGGCATCAAACACAACTGCCGGATTCATGCTCTTGTAGAACAGTTGGGTAGGCCAGGTGATCGTGGTTTCAGCCATCGCCACGCTAGGCAACAGCAAAGATGCGGCAAACGTGGTTGCAAGTACCCATTGATTGGACTGCTTCATTTTCAATCTCCCTGTATGTTGTTGACTGCGGTTTTAATTTTCCTGTTGAGACGCGACGCCGTCAGTAGGTCTCCTCGTCGAGCACACTGATCTTTCCCGTCTTGCGAACATCGCTGACGACCTGTTCCAGATGCTCAAGATATTCCTCTGCGACCGGAGCATGAACTGGATTGAACATGAGATGGATCGATGAAGGGGCGTTACACCGCCCGACAAACCAGCCCTTTTCCGACATCCCGTCAGCAACGGCATTGATATCGATTTCCGGATCTGTGGACCGATAGAGCAGGAAGGATAACTCCCCGGGCTCAAGCGTTTTCAGACCGGGAATGGAGTTGATGCCTTCGGTGAACCGTCTCTTGGTTTCCATGGTGGTGCGGGCCATCTCCAGATAGCCTTCTTCACCGAGGTAGTTCATCACAGCCCAAGCCGAAGCTATTGGGCTTGCCGGCCTGGTTCCAAGAAATGTGTCGGTCGCATAAACACCCCGTGGCCAGTTGCTGAAATGAAATCGGGAATATTCCTTGAGGCGTTTGTTTTGGAACAGCACTGTTGAAGCGCCCTTTGCCGAAAACCCGTACTTGTGAAGGTCGACCGACATGCTGGAGACCCCATCGATGGAGAAGTCATAAGGCGGAACGTCATAGCCAAGCTTGCGAATGAACGGCGAAAGCATGCCACCCACACACGCATCGACATGCAACCAAACACCATGCTTTCGGGATAGTTCGGCCAAATCTTCTATGGGATCGTAAACGCCGTGCGGATAGGCTGGTGCAGATCCAACGACCAACACGGTGCTGGAATCAATCTCTCGCTCCATTACTCGGACATCAGCCCGATAGTCCGCTGCAACCGGAGTCCGGACAACTTCCATGTCTAAATAGCCAGCTGCTTTATCAAAGGCTGGGTGGGCTGTATGAGCCAAAACCATTTTCGACTTGCCGAGAGCCGCTCGATTCCTGGCTCCAAAATCTCGCGCCGACTTAACGGCGAGAAAAATACTTTCCGTTCCGCCTGACGTGAAACTGCCCGCTGCCGCTTCATCTGCCTGCATCAAATTTAGAACCATGCTGATGACGTCATGTTCCAGTTTTTGAGCGCTTGGAAACGCCCTCTTACCCAAGCCGTTTTCGACAAAATATAAAGACGATGCCTCTTTCGCGACGCGGTAGAGTTCTTCGTCCCTCCAGTAGACGTAGAGAGGGAGTCGGCCCGACTTCCAGGCGTAGTCATTGGACTTGAGGCTCTCCATCAGAGGCTTCAACGTTTCCCATGAGCTACCCTTGGCGGGAAGTTCCATACCCGTCTCCCATTGCATCTCTCAATCTGACCCAAAAGAAAACAAAATCTCAAAACTGTCAAGTTTGTGATCACAAAAATCTCTATAATAAATATCAATTGATGTTTTTTGGGGTGTAAGCTCACGGCAAAATCAATATGTTAGAGAAAGCACGTGGGTTTTGCCGACTCGGCAAAATCCCAACCGAAGCGGGAATACGCGAATATGTCGGCGGAAAAAATTGTGACGGAAAACTCAGGTGTGTTGCGGGATCAAGTCTACGAACACGTTCGTATTTCCCTCATTCGAGGGCACTACCTCGCCGGACAGAAACTCGTCATCAGGCAGTTGGCCAGTGAGTTTGGAACAAGTTTGACACCG
>JAJFHT010000103.1 GCA_021775495.1 Hyphomicrobiales bacterium
GGATACGGCAATGATTTCGAAACCGAGACGCTGGAAGGCGCGTAACCGCAGGGCCGCAACAGCCCGCAGCGTAGTCCCTATGGGCTCTATGCCGAGCAGCTTTCGGGTTCCCCTTTCACCGCGCCGCGCGGAACGAACGAACGCTCCTGGCTTTACCGCATAAGGCCGTCGGTACGCCATTCCGGTCGCTTCAAGCAGATCGACAACGCCGGCTGGAAAACTGCGCCGAATGTCGCTGATCACCAACTGCCGATAGGGCAACTGCGTTGGGACCCGGTGCCGATGCCAAATGTTGAAACGACGTTTGTCGACGGCATCCGCACGGTGACTACGGCCGGCGATGTTCATACCCAGGTTGGCATGGCGACCCATGTCTTTGTCGCCAACGCCTCAATGAAGGATGACTATTTCTTCAACGCCGACGCCGAACTGCTGCTGGTGGCACAGGAAGGCGGCATCCGGGTGATGACCGAAATGGGCGTCATGGAGGTGACCCCTGGTGAAATCTGTGTGGTGCCGCGGGGCATGGTGTTCAAGGTCGAACTCATGGATGGTCCGGTGCGCGGCTACATGTGCGAGAATTACGGCGCCAAATTCACCTTGCCCGATCGTGGCCCGATCGGTGCGAACTGCCTGGCCAATCCGCGCGATTTCAAGACACCAGTGGCGTGGTACGAGGAAAAGGAAACGCCGTGCCGGCTGACGGTGAAATGGTGCGGAACTTTCCATGTCACCGAACTCGGCCATTCGCCGCTCGACGTTGTCGCCTGGCACGGCAATTACACGCCCTATAAATATGATCTGCGGACTTTTTCGCCGGTCGGAGCCCTGCTGTTCGATCACCCGGATCCATCGATTTTCACAGTCCTGACCGCACCCTCGGGCGAAGCCGGGACCGCCAACATCGATTTTGTCATCTTCCCGGAGCGCTGGATGGTGGCGGAGAACACGTTTCGCCCGCCCTGGTACCACCGCAACATCATGTCGGAATTCATGGGTCTGGTTTATGGCCAGTATGACGCCAAGGAAGAGGGTTTCGTCCCGGGCGGCATGAGCTTGCACAACATGATGCTGAGCCATGGTCCGGATGCTCTGGGCTTCGACAAGGCTTCCACCTCGGATCTCAAGCCGCAGAAGCTGGAGAACACGCTCGCCTTCATGTTCGAAACACGTTTTCCCCAGCATCTGACCAAATATGCCGCCGAACTGGAAACGTTGCAGGACAACTACGCCGATTGCTGGCAAGGTCTCAGGAAGAGGTTCAACGGAACACCTGAGGGAGACTGGAACGAATGAAGCTGGCAACACTGAAAGACGGCAGCCGGGACGGAAGTCTGGTTGTCGTCACAAAAGACCTGACTCAATGCACCAAGGTCGGGCACATTGCACCGACCTTGCAGGCGGCGTTGGACAACTGGATCATCTGCGGCCCGCAATTGATTGACGTCGCCGTAGCCCTTGAGAACGGCTCGCAGCCGGCAGAACGGTTCCGTGAACATGAAGCGCACTCGCCGTTGCCGCGCGCTTACCAATGGGCCGACGGTTCGGCCTATGTGAACCATGTCGAACTGGTACGGCAGGCGCGTGGGGCAAAAATGCCCGATAGTTTCTGGAGCGAACCGCTGATGTATCAGGGCGGTTCGGACAGTTTCCTGGCGCCGCGCGATCCGATTGTTCTGGCAGATGAAGCCTGGGGCATCGATATGGAGGGTGAAATTGCCGTCATCGTCGACGATGTGCCGATGGGGGCGACACCGGAAGAAGCCGGCGAAAAAATCCGTCTCATAATGGCCGTCAATGATGTCTCGCTGCGCAATCTGATACCAGGTGAACTCGGCAAGGGCTTCGGCTTCTTTCAGGCCAAGCCGTCGACGGCTTTTTCACCTGTGGCAGTGACACCGGATGAACTTGGCGACGCATGGGACGGCAAGAAGCTGCACCTGCAATTGAATGTCGATCTCAACGGGCAGCCGTTTGGCCGGGCCAGCGCCGGTATCGACATGACCTTCGATTTTCCGACACTGATTGCACATGCCGCCAAGTCACGGCCGCTCTGTGCAGGATCGATCATCGGATCGGGAACGGTATCCAACAAGCTTGACGGCGAGCCGGGAAAACCGGTGTGGGAAGGCGGAGCGGGATATTCCTGCATCGCGGAAATCCGCATGATCGAGACAATAGCCGACGGCAAGCCCTCGACGCCTTTCATGCAGTTTGGCGACAAAGTGCGCATTGAAGTCAAAAACGCCGATGGACATTCCGTCTTCGGCGCGATCGAGCAGACGGTCGAAAAATACCAAAAGGGAGATTGATACGCATGGCAAAATCCTTTGCCTCCACCGGAGACACCGCCGAAAAGGTGATTTCCTTCACCGAGATCGGCAGGGACCTGTGGGCCTTCACCGCCGAAGGCGATCCTAACACCGGTGTCATCATCGGCGATGACAGTGTCATGATCATGGACGCCCAGGCGACGCCGCGGCTTGCCAATATGGTGAACGAAAAAGTCCGGACGGTGACGGACAAGCCGATCAAATACGTGACGCTGTCGCACTATCATGCTGTTCGGGTGCTAGGCGCATCGGCCTACAATGCCAGCGAAATCATCATGTCCGAAAAGGCCCGGGCCATGGTGGTGGAACGCGGCCAGGAGGACTGGGATTCCGAATTCGGGCGGTTTCCGCGCCTGTTCGAGGGCCATGAATCGATCCCCGGCCTGACCTGGCCATCCATGACATTCAACACTCGCATGACCGTCTATCTCGGCAAGCGCCGGGTTGACCTGATGCATCTCGGCCGTGCCCACACAGCGGGAGACATCGTTGCCTATGTGCCGGACGAAAACGTCATGTTCACCGGTGACATCGTCGAATACAAATCGGCCTGCTATTGCGGCGACGGGCATTTTCACGATTGGCCGAACACGCTGGAAGCCATCCGCGCCTTCGGACCGCGTGCGATCGCTCCGGGACGCGGAGACGCGCTTGTCGGAGATGCCATGGTCAACGAAGCGATCGACCTGACCAGGGATTTTGTCGAAAGCACCTACCGTCCGGCGGCACAGGTTGCGCTCGGCGGTGGTTCCCTGAAGGACGCGTGGGATGCGGTTCGTGCGTCCTGTGACAAGAAGTTTGCCGACTACGCAATTTACGAACATTGCCTGCCATTCAATGTGGCGCGTGCTTATGACGAAGCCCGTGATGTCGATACGCCGCGCATCTGGACCGCCGAACGCGATCAGCAGATGTGGGAGGCACTTCAGGGCTAGTTATGTCGAAGATATTCGAAACGCCGCTCTATCCTTATCAGCGTTCAGCTGATCAGGATTCCAAATCCCCGACACGCCATCCGGTTGTCGTGATTGGCGCCGGGCCCATCGGGCTCGCCGCCGCAATCGACCTTGCGATGCACGATGTCCCGGTCGTCGTTCTCGATGACAATGATAAGGTCAGCTGGGGGTCGCGCGCGGTCTGTTATGCCAAGCGGCCGCTCGAAATCCTCGACCGCCTCGGTTGCGGTGACGATTTTGTCGACAAGGGCGTGCTGTGGAACATCGGCAAGGTGTTTTTCGATGAGC
>JAJFHT010000104.1 GCA_021775495.1 Hyphomicrobiales bacterium
TCCGAACCTGCGTGGCGCGCCGAATGACCATACGGTTCCGGTGCGCGAGGTGCGGCTTTCTGCGGGTGCCGGGTTCATCGTGGTGATCACCGGGGCGATCATGACCATGCCGGGCCTGCCGAGGGTGCCGTCATCGGAGAAAATCTACCTCAACGATCACGGACAGATCGAAGGCCTGTTCTGACAAACGATTGCGGGATCGGTTGCCATGTTGAAGGACACGTCAGACCACGGATCGGAAATAGCTGCCGATGCGCCCTGCGCATCGGCATTCGACAAGCCGCAATCCGATTCCCGGCACTATGTGTATCTATGTGCTGACGCCGACAGCTCCCAATTGTCTGTCCAGGGTGTTGTCGAAGCCCTTGAACTCGCAAACTATTTTGCCGGCAAAAAATATTATGAAGCCAGAACATGCGACCTGCAATCGTTCCGGCAGGCCTTCAAGGAACAGTCGGTTCATTCCGGTCGGTCCACACTGATATTTGTCGGCAATTCGATTGCGCGCTGGCCATCTTCTCGAAAGGAAGCATGTTCCGTCAAAGACCTGTTGAACAAGGTCTCTCGCATTGCTGTTGCCGGCAGCGCCATTTTTGTGCTGCAGGATCTGTCACTGCTTGACGGGACAGAGGTATCGGTTCACCCGAATTTCATGGCTGCGCTGTCGGAACGAACCGCTGAACCGCGGTTCCTGAACACGGCCCATTGGTCGGATGGAAAAATCCATTCCGCGGTTGGCGGAATAGCCGCCATTCAGATGATTATCGAAATCGTGCGTACAGATCTTGGCGGATGTGTCGCCGATGCCGTGGAAACCAGCCTTGGTGCGGCGGATCGAAACTCGGAAATTCAATCGCGCGAAGTATGGAACTGGGGACATTCCGCGCTGGCGGATCCGGTTGTCCATTCGAGTTTCGAGGAAATGAGATCGAATATTGAAAGCCCGGTCGGTATTCATTTGATCGCACGCCGGCACGGCATCTCGATCCGGGCGCTGCAGCGGCGTTTCATGAAGCTGTTCGACAGGACACCATCGCAGATCTATCAGGACCTCCGGCTCCACCACGCCCGTACGCTGGTCCGCCAGACCGATATGAAACTGATTGAGGTCGGACTGGCCTGTGGCTTTTCCTCAGCATCGAATTTTTCGATCACGTTCAAAAAGAAGTTCGGTCAGCCACCGAGCGCTGAACGGACCGCCTGATCTAGAGCGTATAAACAAGATACGCTCTAGACACGCTCTGTCTCAGGGTTCGCCTATTGAACAGGCCTGGCATTGTCCACGCAACTCGATGATGGTTTTGTGCGGGCGGAAATTTTCGGTCCGCGCCCAGTCGGCCAGGCGTTCCGCGATCTGATCGTCGGTAAATTCCCGGACATTGCCGCAGTCTTCGCAGATGGCAAAAGCCATCGTGCCATGGTTGTGGCATTGCGGATGGGCGCAGGCAACGAAAGCATTGATGCTCTCGAGCCGGTGCACCAACCCGATCTCAAGCAGTTTTTCAAGCGCGCGATAGACCTGCAGCGGTGCACGAAAGCCATCTTCGCGCAGCCGGTCGAGGATGGTGTAGGCGCTGAGCGGCGCCCTGGCGTCCGACAGAGCGCTGAACACCAGCGATTGGTTTTTGGTCAGATCATGCGCCGTGGTCATGGGGCGACCCTCCTTGATGATGCGCGGCTTGATCGTGGTGATGGCCATCCTCCGGGTGGCAATGGTCCGTAACCGTTCCATCTGCATGGCGCACGCGCCCATCGGCGAGATGGGTATGGTCGTGGTGATGCTGGTAGACAGCCAGGGTTGCGGAGGCGCGGTCACCAAATAATGAGCGGTATTCGGGGCTTTCTGCAACGGTCTGTGGTGTTCCGCGGCAGCAGATATGGCCGTTCAGGCAGACGACGCTGTCGGTTGCGGCCATGACGATGTGCAGATCGTGCGAGACCATCAGGATGCCGCAGGATGAGCTGTCGCGCAAACGGGAGATCAGATCGTAGAGCGCCACTTCACCGGCGAAATCGACCCCCTGGACGGGTTCGTCGAGAACCAGCAGGTCGGGCTTGCGGGCGATGGCTCTTGCCAGCAGGACACGCTGGAATTCGCCGCCCGACAAATGGCGGACCTCGGAATTTTTCAGTTGCAGCACGCCGGTGCTTGTCAGTGCCTCGTCGACCTCGGATTCAGACAATTTCGAAGTCAGACGCATCAGCCTTTCGACGGTCAGCGGCAAAGTCCAGTCGATGTCGAGCTTTTGCGGGACGTAGCCAACCCGCAGCCCTGACGCGCGACCGGTATTGCCTTCGTCGGGCTTGAGGATGCCAAGCGCGGTTTTGGCCGTGGTCGATTTCCCCGAACCATTCGGACCGATCAGCGTAACGATCTCGCCGCGCCGAACTTCCAGATCGATGCCGCGCACCAGCCAGCGCCCGCCGCGAAATATGCCGGCGTTCGACAAGGTTATCAGGGGGTCACCGTGACCGGGTGTTTTGTCGAGCATATGAGTTCTTGCCGATGCGTCTTGTCGTTCATCGCATATGTAATGTTATCACGAAATTTTACCAACCGGGTGTCTCCCACGCCTTTTTTATTGCAAGACACACCGCCCGCAGTTAACAAGGTCGCATGAAAAACGTAATTTCAGCACGGAACTGGTGGTGGGCCTGCTCATAGCGGCCGACGTGCATTTTCGTGTTTGATTATTGGCCGCAGCGGATTGTCCGGGCGGCTTTTTTCTTATTCCAGCCTCCCGTTTGATCGCTGACAACAGATGGAGTTCGAAATGACGGTTGAAACGCTGGAAAACGGTGCCGAACGGTTTGTCACCGAGGGCGGTGTCACCATAACCAGGCAGCGCAGCCCAACCCCATATGAGGGGGCGATAAACACTTATATCGATGCGCTCGATTCACGCCGCGGCGCGGTGTTTTCCTCCAATTACGAATATCCCGGGCGTTATACCCGTTGGGATACGGCGATCGTCGATCCGCCGCTGAGCATTTCCTCCCAAGGGCGCGACATGGAGATCGAAGCCCTGAATGCCCGCGGGGAAGTCCTGCTTCAACCGATCAAATCGGCGGTGGAGGCGCTGGACGAGGTTGAGATCGTCGAGGCAGACAAGAGACTGATCAGCCTGAAAATCGCTGAACCCGGACGTGTCTTCACCGAAGAGGAGCGCTCGCGGGTGCCGTCGGTCTTCACCGTTCTGCGCGCGCTGACCGCACTGTTTCACACCGGCGAAGATTCCAATATCGGATTTTACGGAGCGTTTGGTTATGATCTGGCGTTTCAATTCGACCCGGTTGATCTCAAGCTCGAACGGCCGTCTGAGCAGCGCGACCTCATCCTTTACCTGCCGGATGAAATCCTGGTGGTCGATCACCATTCGGCAGAAGCCTGGCATGACCGGTATGATTTCGCGGTGAACGGTGCCTCCACCGAGGCGCTTCCGCGTGGCGGGGAGGAAGCAGCATTCCGTCCGTCAGACCGGATTCCACCACGTGCCGATCACGAACCGGGTGAGTATTCGGAACTGGTGCGCAAGGCGATGGGCAGTTTCCGCCGTGGAGACCTGTTCGAGGTCGTACCCGGGCAGATGTTCTATGAACGCTGCGAGAGCAAACCGTCCGAGATCGCCCAGCGACTGAAGATCATCAATCCGTCGCCCTATTCGTTTTTCATCAATCTCGGCAGGGGGGAATATCTGATCGGAGCCTCGCCGGAGATGTTCGTCCGGGTGGCCGGGCGGCGGGTGGAGACCTGTCCGATATCCGGCACGATCAAGCGTGGCGATGACGCCATCTCGGATTCGGAGCAAATTCTGAAGCTGCTGAACTCGAAGAAGGACGAATCGGAACTGACGATGTGTTCTGATGTCGATCGAAACGACAAAAGCCGGGTATGCGAACCCGGCTCGGTACGGGTGATCGGCCGCCGCCAGATCGAGATGTATTCGCGGCTGATCCATACGGTCGATCACATCGAGGGGCGGTTGCGGGAAGGCATGGATGCGTTCGATGCGTTCCTGTCGCATGCCTGGGCGGTAACAGTAACCGGAGCGCCGAAACTGTGGGCCATGCGTTTCATCGAGAACAATGAGAAGAGCCCGCGTGCCTGGTATGGCGGTGCGATCGGAATGCTGCATTTCAATGGCGACATGAATACCGGTCTGACATTGCGGACCATCCGCATCGAGGACGGCATTGCCGAGGTGCGAGCCGGCGCGACATTGCTCTTTGATTCCGTGCCTGAGGAAGAAGAAGCTGAAACCGAGTTGAAGGCCTCGGCGATGCTTTCGGCCATTCGCGATGCACACGGCAAAAATGCCGGAGCCGATGCACGGCAGACGGCGAGGGTCGGCGACGGTGTACGCATCCTGCTTGTCGATCACGAGGATTCCTTCGTGCACACGCTGGCCAATTATTTCCGGCAGACCGGCGCTTCGGTGACAACTGTGCGCACGCCGGTAAACCGCGAGCTTTTCGAAAGCACGACGCCTGATCTTGTCGTGCTGTCACCGGGACCGGGGCAGCCGAAGGACTTTGACTGCAAACAGACCATTCGTACGGCACGCGAGCTTGGCCTGCCGATTTTCGGGGTCTGTCTCGGCCTGCAGGCGCTGACCGAAGCCTTCGGCGGAACTTTGCGTCAGTTGCGTGTGCCGATGCACGGAAAACCCTCGCGCATACGGGTTAACAAGCCGGCGCGGATTTTTTCCGGCTTGCCGTCCGAGATAACGGTTGGACGTTATCATTCGGTTTTTGCCGATCCGGTGAACCTGCCGGCAGAGCTTGAGATCACCGCCGAGACCGATGACGGGATCGTCATGGCGTTCGAGCATGTGAGCGAGCCGGTTGCGGCAGTTCAATTCCATCCCGAATCGATCATGTCGCTGGGTCAGAACGCCGGAATGCGGATGATCGAGAATGTGGTGGCCCATCTCCCGCGCCGCGCCAAACAGCAGGTCGCCTGACGAAAATTCCAACCCGAGCAGATGATTGTGGTGCGATTGCCGCCGCACTTGTCAGGTCCAGGATCGTGCGCTATCAGATGCGCATGATCCTGATGCGCAACATCGAGACAATGATTGAAGCCGCAGCGGCCTCTGGCCTCCTGCGCGCGCTTCTTCTCGGACTTATTTGCGATCGTCGGGCCCGCTGATCAAGGAGCGCCCGGCGGTCGGAAGCCGGATGGCAAATGCTCCTCATTCACCGATATCATAACGACATTGGCACCGTGTACAGCTCTGAGAAAGGGCCGTCAGGCGGTGCAGGAGACGCATCATGAACGTGAATTCCGATAAAACGGCAAGCAATCCCGGCATGCCCGATTCCGCACACAAATACCAAGCCTACCCAGTATTGGATCTGTCCGACCGGACCTGGCCCGCCAAGCGCATCGAGACTGCACCGGTCTGGTGTTCGGTTGACCTGCGCGATGGCAACCAGGCGCTGATCGATCCGATGGGTCACGACCGCAAGGCGCGGATGTTCCAGCTGCTGCTGGATATGGGTTTCAAGGAAATCGAGATCGGTTTCCCCTCGGCCTCGCAAACCGATTTTGACTTTGCCCGCTGGTGCATTGAAGAGGGCAATGTTGCTAAGGACGTTTCGCTGCAGGTGCTGGTGCAGTGCCGCCCCGAACTGATCACGCGAACATTCGAAGCGCTAGACGGCGCGCATAAGCCGATAGTGCACTTTTACAACTCAACCAGCGAGTTGCAGCGGCGGGTGGTGTTTGAAAAAGATGTTGCCGGCATCAAACGGATCGCCGTCGATGCAGCCAGGATGATCACCGATATGGCCGCCGATGCCGGCGGGGGTTTCCGGTTCGAGTATTCGCCTGAAAGTTTCACTGGAACCGAACTGGAAGTGGCGCTGGACATCTGCAACGGCGTCATCGACGTCGTGCAACCGACGCCGGACGACAAACTCATCATCAACCTGCCGGCGACGGTAGAAATGTCGACCCCCAACATTTATGCGGACCAGATCGAGTGGATGTGCCGAAATATCGACCGGCGCGACAGCCTGATCATTTCGTTACATCCGCACAATGATCGCGGCACCGGCATTGCTGCCACTGAATTCGGCCTGATGGCCGGTGCGGACCGCGTCGAGGGCACGTTGTTCGGCAATGGCGAGCGGACCGGTAACGTCGATGTCGTAACGCTGGCGCTGAACATGTTTACGCAAGGAGTGGATCCCAGGATTGATTGTTCAGACATTCCGCGCATGAAGGAAGTGTTTGAATATTCCAATCAGATGAAGGTTCCCGAGCGCCACCCCTATGTCGGCGAACTGGTCTACACCGCGTTTTCCGGATCGCATCAGGATGCCATCAACAAGGGCATGAAGGCGATCCAGAAAGCCAACAAACCGTTGTGGGAAGTGCCTTACCTGCCGATCGATCCACAGGATGTCGGGCGGGACTATGAAGCGATCATCCGGATCAACTCGCAATCGGGCAAGGGCGGCATCGCCTATATCCTGCAAGCCGACTACGGGCTGAACCTGCCGCGCAATCTGCAGGTCGAATTTCGCGAGGACATTCAGGCGATCACCGATACGGAAGGCAAGGAAGTTTCAGCCAAACGGATCTATGAGCGTTTTCTGGAGGTCTATGTCGATCAGCCGGGTTCACGGCTTGGCTTTATCGATCATCAATCCTTCCCCAGCCCGGAAAAACGCAATGAGAGAACCGTCGAGGCGACGGTTCTGGATGCCGGCAAGGAGGTTGCCATCACGGCCGTCGGAACCGGTCCGGTGGACGGGTTTGTCAATGCGCTTGCCCAACATATCGGAACCGAGATCTCGATACTGGATTATTCGGAACATTCGCTGCAGCGCGGATCGAATGCGGCGGCAATCTGTTATATGGAAGTCGAACATCCGGGCGGACGGGCCTGTGGCGTGGGGATCGATACCAACATCGTAACCGCCTCGCTGAAAGCGGTTGTGTCGGCTACCAATCGAATCGTCGCGGCAAACACCGAATAAGGTGTCTGTGATCCAACGAGGAGCATGTGCATGACCGAGCGGCTGTTTGCGATCGAGGCAGGCGTGGGACACAAACCCATTGTATTTCTGCATGGTTTCGGCGGAACCCATTCCGCCTGGAATCCGATGATTGCTCATTTCAGCCGGTCGCATCACGTGCTTGCCTATGACCTTCCCGGACATGGCGGTTCCCTGAATTTTCCGGACGCCGGGCCGGTCAAACTCGCTGTTTCCGCGGTTCTTGATGATTTGAAGGACCGCGGACATGCGCAGTATCACCTGGTCGGACATTCAATGGGTGGCGCGATCGCGGCGCTGATTGGCCTGGGCAAGCCTGACCAGGTTGTTTCGCTGACATTGCTGGCTCCGGGTGGATTTGGTGTCGAGATCAACACACGGCTGCTGCATCGTTATGCGGCAGCCCGCTCGGAAAGCGAGGTGCGCAGGAGCCTTGAGGGCATGGTGGGGTTTTCCAACGAGGTCAGTGAGACAATGATCGCTGGTTTTGTCGACATGCGCGCCGTGCCTGGACAATCGGAAAAACTCGTCGGCATTGCACAGAAGCTTTTTGTCGGCGGCAAACAGGGTGCGATCGGACGGGACAAGCTGGCCGAGCTGCGCATGCCGGTCAAGGTGGTGTGGGGAACACAGGACCGGGTTCTGCCGACCCGCCAGGCACACCGGCTGCCGGGACACATTGCCGGCCACGTGTTCGAGGACACCGGCCATATGCTGCCGGATGAAATTCCTTCCGCCGTGACCGATCTGATTGCCGAGAATATCAGGTAACAAACCTGTAGTAACGGGACATGATGTTGCCGGCGCGCGGTTGAAGGGTCTTTGATGTAGTCGCGCGCCGGCGGTCTGCCGTTACGACGCTGGCAGAAGCACGGTGTCGATGACGTGGATGACGCCATTCGACTGTTCGACATCGGCGATCGTTACATTGGCGACGTTGCCCTGGCCGTCCTTGATCATGATCTTGCCGTTCTTGGTCATTGCAGTGAACTCACAGCCGCCAACGGTTTTCACCGGATGCATGCCGCCGTCATCGGCAACCATCTTGTCGATTGCTCCGGACAGGGCCTTGGCGGCGACCACATGGCAGGTCAGGATTTTGGCAAGCTGCACCTTGTTTTCAGGTTTCAGCAGCGTTTCCACGGTTCCCTTCGGCAAGGCATCGAAGGCACTGTTGACCGGGGCGAAAACCGTAAAGGGCCCGTCGCTTTGCAGCGTCTCGACGAGACCGGCGGCTTTGACCGCAGCAACCAGCGTTGTGTGGTCTTTGGAATTCACAGCGTTTTCCACGATGTTCTTGGTTTCATACATCGGCGCGCCGCCAACCATCGGGTTTTCGGCGTGAGCCAGAGCCGAACCGGCAACCAGAAGGGCAACGGAAGCGGCGAGGGTGCGAATTGCGTGCGACATGTGTTCATCTCCTTGAGTTTTCAAAGTGTCTTTCCCGGGTGGGAGACATTTCGAGAAACGCGAGGAAGTTCGAAAAAGTTTCAGCCGGTTCAGATTTTTTTTGCGGTACCCGCGGCTATGACCGGGCCGGTGGGTGAACCGGTCGTTGATCCGCCCTTTGGTTCAAGACTGACTGCCAGGGTGACGCCATCGGTGAATTCGGTTTTCAGGGCCTGGTGCAATGATCGTGGCGGGCCGTCGCCGCCGCCAAAAACGCCGAGGGACACCGGTGCATTTTCGCCCTTAATCAACCAGAGTTCAAAATCCCGATCGGCCGGTGCGCTGTCGGACAACAGGGAGACCCGTACGATTCCGGCTCCGGTTTCGTATATTGCGATGAATTTCTGTTTGCCGCCGACGCCTGCAAGCGAGGCAACAAGGGTATCGCCGGGCGGAAAGGTTCTTGGCGTTTGGACAATGACGAACGCCAGAACCGCAAATGCCGCGATTGCGGCGCCAGATACGAACCGCCAGAAACCGAGTCTGTCCCAGATGGAAACCTGCTGATTTTTCTCAGGAGTTGGGAACATCCGTCGATCCAGAGCGGTTTTGACCGCGTCAGGTGCCGGAACTTGCGCAAAGCCGCTGTTGAGATCTGCCATCCGCATTTCCCAATCGGCGACACGTTCGGCAAATTTGGGATCCCGTTGCACGCGCAGAGTGCAGGCCGCGTGTTCCTTCAATTCCAGAACGCCAAGAACATATTCAGCCGCCAGAGTGGCGTCTTCCTCTTCGCTGGGATTGGCCCCTTTACTCATTCTTCCAGGCACTTTCTCAGTTTCATCAGGCTGCGGCGCAGCCATGTCCGCATGGTGTTCAGCGGTACGGCATGCTGGTTGGCAAGCTCCTGATAGGAATAGCCGTCAAGATAAGCCCCGCGAACGGCATTGGCGAGCCTGTCTTCGAGACGTTGCATGCAGATTTCGATACGCGTCCGCTCCCCGCTGGCTTGTGCAAGCGCCTCCGGGTCCGGTGTGTCATCCGCAATGAATTTTGCTTCATCCAACTCCTCATAAATTGCCCTACGCGTACGCAGCCGGTCGATGGCATGGTTGCGTGCTATGGCGATGAGCCATGACATCGCGCTGGCGCGCGAGACTGCATATTGATCGGCCCGTTGCCAGACTTTTACATAAATGTCCTGCAACGCGTCTTCGGCCTCGGCCCGATCTTTCAAGAGACGCAGAACCACACCAAAAAGTTTCGCCGATGTATGCTGGTAAAGCGTATCGAAAGCCGTCCGGTCGTGCAAAGCAATGCTGGCCAGCAGTTTCGAAATGTCATCGGGGGTCAGCATTGGAACCCTGCCGATAGGTGTGGAATTCTGCCTATTCGACGCTCCGCCTGTCCATACCATCTCTCAATTCGCATCGCCAAGACGGTCGAAATTCTTTTTTGAAGGATGAAACTCCTTCCGGATGTTTTTCGTTGTTTGGTCATCGCTGATGAAACCCACTGATGGAAATGAGGACCGCAATGGACGCCGCACCGTTCAATTCAATTGCCAGGCGGAAACTCCCGCCAAAACAGTTGATCTATCGCCACGAAATCTGGACCCGCGTCACACATTGGATATGGGCCGTCTGTCTGTTCTTTCTTCTGTTGTCCGGCCTGCAGATATTCAATGCGCATCCGGTGCTTTATTCTGGTGATCAATCCGGCTTTGGCTTCGACAACACGGTATTCGAGATCGGTTCCGACAGCCAAAATGAGGTCACCGGAGGGTATACGGAAATATTGGGCCTTCGGTTCAATACGTCCGGATATCTGGGATTTTCAGATGGTCGTGCACGGGCGTTTCCAAGCTGGGCGACAATTCCATCGGGGCAGAATCTGGCGTTTGGCCGGGTGGTGCATTTTTTCTTTGCCTGGCTTCTGGTCGCAACACTTGCCGCCTGGTTTGCAGCAAGTGTTCTGAACCGGCATTTGCAACGTGATCTCATACCGACGGCAGCCGACTTCAAGGCGTTGCCGCAGGACATTCATGACCATTTGCGCCTGCGGTTTCATCACGGCCGACGATACAGCGTTCTGCAGAAGCTGACCTATGGCGGGGTGCTGTTCGTCCTTTTGCCGCTGATGATCGTGACCGGGCTTGCAATGTCGCCAGGCGTGAACGCGGCTGTGCCGTGGCTTACCGAGGTTCTTGGCGGCCGGCAGACGGCCCGTACGCTGCACTTTCTCACGATGCTCGCACTGGTCGGCTTTTTCGCCATCCACATGGCGATGATCCTTGCCGCCGGTCCGTTCAACGAACTGCGATCCATCATCACCGGATGGTACCGCACCGACACATCGGAGGAAGACCATGTCTGAGATGCTTTTGAGCCGCCGAAGATTTTTGCGCCGTGCCGCCCTTGCGGGCTCCGCGGTCATGGTATCGGGCTGCGACGTACTCGACGAAGCCGGTGCGGTCGACCATCCGGTTCGCGACGCCATGGAAAGCGCCAATGCACTGACCTACCGGCTTCAGCGGTTTTTGTTTGGACGCAACGCCCTTGCACGGGAGTACAGCCGCGCAGACATCCAACAGCCGCAACGCCCGAATGGCGTCACAGCACCGCCAGACGCCGACTACCATTCGCTGGCCGCAGACGGATTTACCGGTTACCGCCTTGACATAGGCGGGCTGGTTGAAAACCCGATGTCATTTGACCTGGCGACGCTTACCTCTTTGCCGTCGCGCAGCCAGATCACTCGCCATGACTGCGTCGAAGGATGGAGCTGTATTGCGGAGTGGACCGGGGTTCCGCTTACGTTGCTGCTCGATCGGGTTCGACCAACGGCGGAAGCAAGGTATGTGCTGTTTCGCTGTTACGACACTATCGAACAGGGCCTCTCGGGCGCCTTCAAATATTACGAAACGATCGATCTGATCGATGCCCGCCATCCGCAGACCATCCTGGCTTACGGGCTCAATGGCGGACCGCTGCCGGTTGAAAACGGTGCGCCATTGCGGCTGCGCGTGGAGCGGCAACTTGGTTACAAGATGGCCAAATATGTCCGCTCCATCGAATTGATCAGCCGCTTTTCCGATATTGGCGGCGGACGCGGCGGATACTGGGAAGATCGCGGTTACGATTGGTATGCGGGGATATGAATTGATTTCCCTCAATGCAGGCCGTTTTCACCGGACTAGACTTCCAAGCTCTGCGGCAGACTGTGAGCCGCGCGGGAGACGAACCATGAATATCCTTATTGCCTACGGGACAAGCGAAGGCCACACACACAAAATTGCCCAGACGGTCGCGAGCCAGATTGAGAAAATGGGACATGAAGCGGTTCTGTATGACACGGCACGCAATCCGGAAGGATCGAGACCGGATGAATTTGATCGGATTGTCGTTGCCGGATCGGTGCATGAGCGCGGCCATCAACAATCGGTAGAAGTCTTCGTCCTGGCGAACAAGGCCGTTCTTGATGAGAAGCCCACCTTGTTTCTATCCGTCAGTCTGTCGGCTGCTTTTGCGGACGGCCAGGCGGAAGCGCGGAGCTATATCGACCGGTTTGTCGAAGGAACAGGCTGGAAGCCCGGTCACAGCCTGCCGGTAGCCGGGGCAACGCATACCGGCGAATACGACTACTTCCAGACGCAGATCCTTGAACACGGCGTTCTCAAAGATCGAACCGAAACGGGCGGCGATGCGGAATTCACGGACTGGCAGGCCTTGTCTGATGCGATTGATTCGTTTGTAACGTCCTGATCTGCAAGGGAAAACCCCTCCCGGCGTGCCGCTGCCTTGTTTCGTTCAGATTCGTGACAGGATTGGCCTGTTAAAGTCTCCTTCGATTCGTCCGATTGAAGGAGACTGGCGCTGATGTGTCGCGTATTCGCTCGAGTTGCCGTTTTACTGCTTGTGGTATTACCGGCCCAGGCGGCACCTATGGATGTGATCGCCAATCTGGCAGGCCGACAGGCGTTCGAGTGGCGGCGCATGGTTGTCGATCTGAACCTTGTGGGACCGTATTACAGGTCGGATGCGGCATCGCCCATCTGGATCGAAGGCGGGCGCATGACCGAGCGTGCCGCAGCGCTGCTGGATGCGCTCAACCGTGCCGCCGAGGATGGACTTGAGGGATCTGATTATCTGCCGCGGCCGCTGGCGCGGGCAGAAGCGTTGGAAGGCGATCAAGATGTCGCTGGATTTGAGCTGGCAATGAGTCAGGCATTTTTGCAGTTTGCGCGCGATCTGCATGCCGGGCGAACGTCTCCGTCGGTTACAGATCCGACCATCGTGATCGCCCGCAAACCGGTGGATGCGGCGGCCTGGCTTGCTTCGGTCCGCGATGCCGGTGTGGCCGAAACGATTGACCGGCTGCGGCCGCAGCACGCGCAATACAATCAGTTGCGCCAGATGCTGAACGGATACCGGGCGCTTGCCGTACGCGGCGGCTGGCCCGGAATCGAACCAGGCCCAAGTCTGAAACCGGGAATGGAAGATCCACGTGTAGTTACGCTGCGGGCCAACCTGAAGGCGCGTGGTTATGGCGGTCTGGATGTCGATGAAGCGTCGTTGTATTCCGACGACCTTGCCGAGGTGATCAAACATTTCCAGCGCCGCTACGGGCTTGATATTGACGGCGTTTCCGGTCCGGCTACCATCGCGGCATTGAACATGACGGCCGCCGACCGCGTGCGACAAATCATCGTCAATCTGGAGCGCTGGCGTTGGCTGCCGGTCGATCTCGGCCAGCGGCATGTGCTGGTCAATCAGGCAGGGTTTGAAATGTTCCTGGTGTCCGGTGGCGAGATGATTGACAGTAGGCGCATCATCGTCGGCCGGCCATTCCACAAATCTCCGATGTTTTCAGATTCGATTGCCTATGCGGAATTCAATCCGACCTGGACGGTACCGCTCAGCATTGCCGGTAGTGAATTTCTGCCGAAATTGCGCAAGGACCCAAGCTATCTTTCAAGGAACAATTACCTGTTGTACCGGGGTTGGGATGCGAACGCGCGACCGATCGATCCTTATTCGGTCAACTGGAACGCCGTTTCCAAAAAACGGTTCCCGTATCGGATCGTGCAGCAACCCGGTGCCAAGAACGCTCTGGGCGCGGTCAAGTTCATCTTTCCAAACAAGTTCAATGTCTATCTGCATGATACACCGGCGCGGCAGCTTTTTGCGCGGACCGGGCGGGCCTTCTCTCATGGCTGTATTCGCGTCAGCAAGCCGCTGGAATTCGCACAGAAGCTTTTCGGACTGGACGATACGCTTTCAGGTGGCCAGATCGAGCAGATCGTCGGTGCCAAACAAACCAGGAGGGTCAACCTGAAATCGCGAATTCCGGTTCATCTTGCCTATTTCACCACCTGGATCGACGCGGAAGGCCTGCCACATTTCTTTTCCGACGTATATGAACGCGATGCGCTGGTATCGCGGATTCTGTTCGGTTCGGTTTGACGGTTCAAATGCAATAAACGTTTGCCGTGCAATGGCCACAACGGTGTGTTAAGTAATTCTTAACCAACAATTTGCTGCCGGACTGTGTGCCATGAGTGATTCCGGGGAAAACATCACACCGATCGAAAACGCCCGCAAGCTGAGCGATGCCGTTCGTGAAGTGAAGAACGCATTTGCCGACCGCGACGATGTGGTGGTTGAATTGCGCGAGGCTTCCAAGGTCCGCCTTGAACTCCTTGCGCAGGAACTGGAGCCGGTTTTTGCTCAGGTTCCACCCGAAGAACCGCATTTCGATTTTGCCGTTTCATCCGGCCTGCAACCACGGCTGTGGATCGACGCGACTGCCCATGTCGAGATGGCGCGCGACAGGCGTTCCTACAGGTTTGTGCGGGATACACGGCTTGGCCGGGTGGTACTGGCCGAAACGCATGACATCAAACCGGTGGCCGACCAGGTTACACTCTACATTGCCGAACGCATGGTCGAGCGTCAGCGCCTGCTTGAAGAAGGGCCGCTCGATATTCGCCAGCAAACGCCTGCCGAAGCCGAAACGGCTGATACGGCAGAGATGATCGCCCCACGCAGCAAAAGCCGCCAGGAAACGGTGATGGCGAACCTTGTCTGGTTCCTGCTTGGAGCGCTTGGTGGAATGTTCGCACTGATGTTGTGGATGTGGGACCGGCTGGCATAGACCCTTTCCTGGTTAGCTTGAATCGTTTGACCGGAAAGCCGGATTTATTCGCCGTATAATTGGTGTGTTGCCAGCTTGTGAACGCTGGAGGCCGGTCCGCTGATGCCATATTCGGTCATTGAGACTTGCCAGGCGTCTGGAGTTCCTTCGATTTCGAACAGGTTGTAACGGGCAGGCGGACGCCTGCCGCCTTCGCCCTGTCCGGCAGCCGCAATGCCGATGACGGGGACCGGCTTGGATACCCGCCGTTTGATCCAGTGTATGGTCGGCTGATGGGTATGCCCGTGCAGGACCACCTCGGCACCATGTTTGCGCAAGATTTTCTGAAAAAGCGAAATGCCGTGAAGCCGGTTCATCGGACCGGCAGCGCGGTAGACCGGCGGATGGTGGATCATTATCACGCGAAACAAACCTTCCGCACCGGCCCGGTCAAGCAATTCCCCGAGCCGCTGGGCCTGTTTGCGCCGAAAAAAACCGCTGGCCACAAAGGGTGCGGTCGCGCGTGCCGAGGAAACACCAATCAGGGCGACAGGACCGCGTTTGCGGAAAAAGGGAAAGCCGCGGCTGTCGACCGGTTCATGTTCCGCATCACCGCGCATCCATGGTCCCCAGGCCCTGCAGGCACGGTCGAGCGCTCCAGGGACATAGGCGTCGTGATTGCCCGGGACGACAGACAGTTGCTCTGGTGATCCAGTGTCCTGCAACCATTGCCGAGCCATCTCGATTTCGCCGTCAAGCGCCAGATTGACCAGATCTCCGGTTATTGCGGTGTGATCCGGGTCATTCGATTTCAGATGCCGGACAAGCGAATTGATGATCGTGTCATCGAGTTTCTTGCGCCGGTTGCGCTGCCAGTTGATATAGCCGGTGACCCGCTTGGAGGCGAGTTCGCGATAGGTTACATCGGGCAGGGGGCCGAGATGGATATCGGAGAGATGTGCAAGGCGAAACATGAGTTTTGTGTAAATCCTCAGCCGTACAAAGTGAACAGGCCATTCCGATTTGGTCCTGATTATGAACAAAGCGCCAAAATGGTCGGGTTCGAATGACACGCCTTGAACGATTGCGCATGCGGCTGTTCCATCTCTATTTCTTGTTGAGCCGGCCAATGACCCTCGGCGTTCGGGCCATCGTCCATGACGAGGCAAAGCGGTCCGTCTTCCTTGTTCGCCACACCTATGTGCCGGGCTGGCATCTGCCGGGCGGCGGTGTGGAACCGGGTGAAACGGCGATGGTTTCACTGGAAAGGGAATTGCAGGAAGAAGGCAATTTGGAGATCACGGCACCAGCGGAGCTCAGGTCGCTTTACCACAACCGCTCGATCAGCCGCCGTGACCATGTGGCGCTCTATCTGGTTCGTTCTTTTCGCCAGACAGCACCGCGCTTGCCGGACATGGAAATCGCCGAGGCGGGATTCTTCCTGATCGATGCCCTGCCGGAAGGGACGACGCCGGGTACACGGCGGCGGCTGGATGAGATGTTTGACAGCCGGCCGGTGTCGCCGGACTGGTAGCGATCTATGACCTAGGCCGCCTTTTTCAAGCGATCGCGATTGTGCGGTGCAGTGTAGTCTATTTCAGGGCCTAGCGGCACGATACGGGTCGGATTGACCGATTCATGGCTGCCGAAATAGTGGGTCTTGATATGGTGCATGTTCACCGTCCCGGCGACACCTGGAACCTGATAGAGTTCGCGCGTGTAATTTGACAGGTTGGGGTAGTCGGCAATGCGCTGGCGGTTGCACTTGAAGTGGCCGACATAGACCGGATCGAAGCGCAGCAATGTGGTGAACAGACGCCAATCTGCCTCGGTCAGTGTGTCGCCGACCAGATAGCGTTGCGCCGACAGCCGTTCTTCCAGCATGTCGAGTGTCTCGTACAAGGCGGTAAACGCAGATTCATAGGCCTGCTGCGTGGTGGCAAAACCGCTGCGATAGACCCCGTTGTTCACGGTTTCATAGATCGGTTCATTTATGGCATCGATCTCGGCGCGCAGGTTTTCGGGGAAAAAATCCGGCCCCGATGCGCCTGCATCGTCGAACGCCGAGTTGAACATGCGAATGATCTCGGAGGATTCGTTCGACACGATGGTGCCCTGCTGCTTGTCCCACAGCACCGGAACCGTGACGCGGCCGGAGAATGTCGGATCGGCGCGGGTGTAGATCTGATGCAAACGCTTCAATCCAAAGAGATGGTCGCCAGTGCCGCCGTCTTCTCCTTCGAAAGTCCAGCCTTCGGTGCCCATGAAATGATCGACAATCGAGACGGATATTGCGGTTTCAAGGTTTTTCAAAGATCGAAAAATCATGGTGCGATGCGCCCAGGGGCAGGCATGCGATACATAGAGATGATACCGTCCGGCTTCGGCCTTGAATCCACCGCTGCCGCTGGGGCCGGGACTTCCGTCTGCGGTGATCCAGTTGCGGAACTTGGCGGCACTGCGCACAAACTCGCCGCCGGATTTCTTGGTGTCGTACCACTGGTCGCGCCAGGTTCCGTCAATCAGCAGTCCCATCGCATCATCCTTTTCTTCATGCCGCTTAAAGATAGCGCGCCGGAGCCGAATTCGGAACCTCGCTACGATGAACACTGCGTCAACGGTCGGGTCATGTTTTGGCGTTTGATTTCAAATCGAATTGCATCAATCCGGCGGCGGTTGCAGCAGTCGGATATAGAGAAACCGGACAGCAGTCCGGTACTCTTCAGGGTCGGCGCCGTCGGCGATTGCCAGAGCGGCGCTGTCGAAGGCCGCCGACAGGATGGTACTGAGCGCCTGCAACGGCGCGTCGTCCGGCAGTGCTCCGGCAAGTCCTTTCCTCAATTCTTCACCACCTGTTCGAGAATCGATGCGGGCCATTTCGGCGTGACCGAGAACCGAAGGACCATCGAGCAGAAGCAAGCGGGTTCTGCCGGGTTCCGACATTGCCGTAAAATAGGCATCAGCTCCCGATAGAAATCCCTCCAGCGGCGAGGTCATGTCGATCGAACTGGCCTCTATATGCGTCGCTACCCGTTCGGCTTCCTGTTCGACAACGGCTTTGAACAGATCGGCCTTGTCGGCAAAATGGTGATAGAGCGCGCCGCGGGTGACCTTGGCGGCAGCGACGATCTCCGGCGTACCGGTTTCAGCATACCCTTTTTCGACAAACAGCGCGCGCGCGGCATCGATCAGCGCGGCGCGGGTATCCGCCGTTCGCTGGCGGTTCGAACGTCTCTCTGTTTTCACTTGCATACATACAGCCTGTATGTTAATTCAATAATACATACACATTGTATGTTAATTCTTGATGGAGTGATAGCCATGAAATGCACCCAGTTCTACCCGGTCATCATGACCGACAAAGTCGAAGAAACCACCCGTTTCTATCGTGATCATTTTCGCTTCGAGCCGACATTCGATAGCGATTGGTACGTTCATTTGCAGTCGACGGAGGATGAGGCCGTAAACATCGCCGTTCTGAAGGGGGACCATCCGACAGTTCCGATAAGTGGACGTGGCCAGGTGTCCGGCCTGATCATCAATTTCGAAGTGGAAGATGTCGACAAAGTATACGGCCGGGTATCGGAGGCGGGCCTGCCGGTGCTCCTGCCGTTGCGTGATGAGGATTTCGGCCAACGCCACTTCATCACGCAGGATCCAAACGGCGTACTGATTGACGTCATCAAGCCGATCCCGCCAAGCGAGGAATTTCTGAAGCAATATGCGGAAGGTTCGGTGCCCGCCTGAGTGATCCGACCGCGCGGTTCTTTAATCTTCCGTGCGGTCGATTTCCTCCTACCCGACAATTGCCGGACTATGGACGCCGACGACAATTGATGTTAGCGGAGACATCAAAGGGAGCTATCAAGTTGCATCCATACGGATCCTGCCGACGACGAGACATCGCCCGCGCCTGAGTGAAGCGCGGCGTTTTATGCTGCCGCAACTGCGGCGACCGTCTTATCTGATCCAGGATTTTCATTGTGAGCGACTCTGCCTTTTCCCTAGAGCCGGAACTCCCGGCGCACAGCACCGAAATCGAATCCATCAACGCCGAAGCTTTTGGTCCAGGACGGTTTGCGCGGGCCGCCTTCCGTATCCGCGAACAGGGACCGCATGAACAGGCGCTGTCCTTCGTCGCCCGCTGCGGCGATAGAGTGATCGGGTCGGTTCGCCTGACGCGTGTTCTGATCGGCGAAAAACCGGCACTTCTGCTCGGTCCGCTGGCCGTTCGCCCTGACTACAAGAATTTGGGCATCGGCCGCCAACTGGTCTCCACTGCTGTGGAGGCCGCGCGGGTGTCAGGCGGCAAGGCGGTTCTGCTGGTCGGCGACGCGCCTTATTACGGACCGCTGGGTTTCGAACGTATTGCAGCGGGAACCGTCGCGCTGCCCGGCCCGGTGGATCCGGCAAGACTGCTGGTGGCTTGTTTGAATGGCGCCGAACCGTCCGAGTTTTGCGGCAATGTCATCCACGAGGATCGCACTTGAGGGCGGTTCCGGCTGAATTCCGGCGCCAATCTGAGCGGTCTCAATTCTACTCAGAACTACCGGCCTTCGCGATACCAGGTCGATCCAAGCGCCAGAATGAGAATTGCGAGACCGAAAAATCCGCCGAACAAGGGCGTCCGGTCGACGCTTTTCAATATGCTGTCACCCGTTGTTTTCAGGCCAATCCAATCCCGCCCGGCCGATTGCGTGGTACGGCGGACCGGTACGATGTCGGGAAGGGAAGGCGACGACGACCCGCCAATGCGGCGCACGGTGCCGCCGCTGTCCTTTGCCAGTGGTTCAAGGATGCGGGTGGTCGATACGGTTGCGGCGAACTCGGGAGCGTTGACCGGTCCGACATGGGCAAGTGTCGACAGGTCGCCATGGATAACCTGGAACAGGCCGATCTGGTCAGCGGTCATTTCAGCGGAAAAAATGCCCGGGCGGGTCAGGCTCAGCGGCAGCTCCCTGCGTTCGCCTGACGGTGAGACCACTTCAACCGGAGGCTGTTCTTCAGCCATCGACTGGCGCGTGACCTGGAGCGTCATTCCCGAACCCCTGGCTGTCAGCCGTTCCTCCTCGAGTTCCGGTTCACGCATCAGCCAGTGGGCAAGCCGGCGATACAATGCGACATGCGGACCACCGCCCTCGAAGCCGCGCGCCCAGAGCCAGCCATGGTCGGAAAGCAGCATGCCGACCCGGCCCTTGCCAAACCGGTTGAGCAACATCAATGGCTGATCGTTTGCGCCTTTCATAACAACGTCGCCCGTCGGCCGGTCGACGCCTATCAGGCGGAACCAGCGGCTCCAGTGGGGCGGATCGAAGGCAGAGCCGTCGAGACCTCGGGTGACCGGATGGCGCTCACCAGTTTCGGTCAGGCGCGGATAGAACGCTTCTTCGACGACTTCACCGGTCGGCAGACCGGGCAGGGCAGGGATGAGGGGTGTGCGGGCGATGGACTGATTGCCGGCATATTCCGGCCCGGCCGCGATCAGCAGCGCACCGCCATCTTCGACATATTGCGCGATGTAATCATAATAGAGCACCGGCAACACGTCGCGATGCTGATAGCGGTCGAATATGATCAGGTCAAAATCGTCGATCTTCTCGACGAACAGTTCCCGAGTCGGAAAGGCAATGAGTGACAGTTCGTTGATCGGCGTTCCATCCTGCTTCTCGGGCGGCCTGAGGATGGTGAAGTGTACAAGGTCGACCGATGCATCGGATTTCAGCAGATTGCGCCATGTGCGTTCGCCGGCATGCGGCTCGCCGGAAACCAGGAGAACACGAAGATTCTCGCGAATGCCGTCAATCATCGCCACGGCGCGATTGTTGGTGGCGGTGATTTCGTCCTGTTCTTCCTCGATTTCAATTTCGACGATATTGGGCCCGGCCGTCGGAATGGTCACTTCCAGCGGCATGTCCTGGCCGACCGGCGCGCGTTCGACCGATATTTCCTCGCCATTGACTGTCAGGCGCACGTTGACATTCGTCTCCGCGTCATTGCTTGCGGTGACCCGGTAAATCAGTTCCAGCGGTTTGCCGACAATGCCGAAACGCGGGGCGCGGATGAACTGGATGCGCCGGTCAAGTTCGTCCTCTTCACCGGTGATCAGCGCATGCACCGGTGCGGTCATGCCAATAGCCGCGGCGTTTGCCGGGACATCGTGCACCTGACCGTCGGTGACAAGGATGGCACCGCCCATGCGCGATGGCGGTACGTCGCGAAATACACTCTGAAGCGCGGCAAACAGGCGCGTTTCCGTGCGCTCCTCGGCTGCATCCGAGCGGCCGGCCTCGGTGATCCGCAAATCGAACTGGCCTGAGCGCTCAAGCCGCTGTTTCAGCGCCTGGACCGCCGCATCAGTGGTTTGCGTGCGGTTTCCGATGTCCTGGCTCTGGCTGCGGTCGACAACCAGGGCGACGATGCTTTTCAGCGCTTCACGTTCTTCGTCAAGCAATACAGGATTGACCAGCGCCGCGCCAAGGGCGGCAACCGCAGCAAGCCGTACAAGACTGCCACGCCTGCCAAGCCAGACGCCCACAGCGGCCAGCAGCGCCAGTGGCAGCAATATGAGGGCGATCAGCGGCAGGCTGAGCAGGGGTTCTATTGCGAGCGACAGGTTCAACGATTTTCCTATTGGCCAAGCCGTTCGAGCAGGATCGGAATGTGGACCTGATCGGACTTGTAGTTGCCGGTCAGCATATACATCATGATGTTGACCCCGGCCCTCATGGCAAAGGTCCTTTGCAACGGATCCTGCGGCACCGTCGGCAGCAGCGGATTGCCGTTTTCATCGATTGCCCAGGCACCGGCAAAATCATTTGCCGTAATCATGATCGGCGACACGCCGTCACCGGTGCGTACCGGCCGGTCTTCACCAATTTCCGCGCCGAGTGAAGCTGCCACCCATAGCGGGCTGCCGCGGTAGCGACCGGGGAACTCCTCAAGAATATAGAAGGATTTGGTCAAAACATGGTCGGTCGGTACGGGTTCCAGTGGCGGGATGTTCAGGCTCGACAATATTTCCCGCAGGCGGCGGGTCGACGGGCTGGCGCCTGCGGAGGATCCGAAGCCAGACGAATACTGATCCCTGGTGTCGAAAAGAACGGTTCCACCTTGCTGCATATAGGCGTCGATGCGTGCGATCGCTGCAGCCGACGGCAGTACGACGTCCGGATTCACCGGCCAGTAGATGATCGGATAAAATGCCAGTTCGTCCGTCGCAATATCAACACTCCGGGGTTCTCCGGGCTCAAGCGCCGTTTTGTTGCGCAGGAAACGGGTGATGCCGGCAAGGCCGGCGCGACTGATGGAATCGATCTGATCATCGCCGGTTTTGACATAGGCGAGCCGGGTTACGCTGATGGCCTCGATCGCATCGGCGTCGCCGGGCTTGGAATCCTGTGCCCGGACCGGCGGCGCGGCAAAGCTGAGAAAAACCGTAACCAGCAGGAACGCGGCAAGAGCTCCGGCAGAAGAAGGTGCCGCACGGCGCACGGCAGCGGCAAAGACGCCGCCCATCCAGAATACGGCGATGATGTCCAGCGCCATCAGCAGCAGTGCGGCGGCGATCAGCGGCCCCTTCAGATCGAAGGAGTCGTCAAACGCATAGGACGCTTCGCGTACCGTCAGGCCGGTCGGCGGGCGGGCGATGCCGTCAAAAGCGGCGCCCGCGGCCAAGAGATTGTGCGCAACGAGGCCTTCTTCCGTGCCGTAGAGCCCCGGCGGGTTATCGATGGTGACGGGGATTGGGCCTGCCGAAACGGCAAGCGGCTTGGCTCCAGGCAGTGGCGGAACGAGTGATCCGTCGGCTGCCACTGAGCGATAGGGCGGCAATGTCTGCTGGTTGCCTTCCTGCCCGTAGGCGATATTTCCCTGGTTGCGTGAAACCTGTACGATACGCCGCAGCATTTCGACAAAACTGCCCGAGATCGGCAGGTTCGACCAGGTCGCTTCCGGGGTGACGTGGAACAGTACCAGTGTCCCCTTGCCGAGACTGTTGCCGGTGACCAATGGGGTGCCGTCGGACAGGTTGGCCCAGGTACGGTCGACGATGTCGGAGGTCGGTTCGGCAAGGACCTGCCGGACGACAAAAACATCGCGTGGTGGTGTCAGGTCGGAAAACGGACCGGAAACGGGAAATTCCGATACGGCTTGCGGCTCTGTCCAGGACAGCGCACCACCCAAAGACCGTTCGCCAAAGCGCAGTTTTACCGGCAACAACTCGCTTTCACCGGGCGACGCGGCCAGGCGCGGTCCGGCAAACCGCACCAGCGTGCCGCCTGCCTCGACCCAATCTTCCAGTTCCGTGGTGGCCGATTGCGGGATTCGGCCGACATCGGCCATGACGATGATCGCGGGCTTTTGCTCAAGCAGGCCGGGGATCGCCTTGGCCAGATCGGCGGTGTCGGGTTCGATCAGATTGGCAAACGGCGTCAGAGCCCTGCTGATGTAAAAAAGCGGCGACAGCAAAGGTTGCGCCTGATCGGCTTCGGAGGCCGATATCAGACCGACCCGCCGGCGCTTGGAGTTCTCATCGAGCAGACGGGTGGCTGCGGCCTGGTTTTCGCCGTCGATACGGATTGACGAGAAGTCGTTTCGCAGTTCGAACGGCACTGTGAATCTTGCCTGTGAGCTAGTCTCTCCAGCGCCGAACTGCAGCGTTGCATCGGCGATCCGGCGTCCGCGGTCATCGAAAGCGCCGGCGACAACAGCGCGCGGCGTGGTGTCGGCACCCTTGCGAATGGCGGTGATTGCAAGGGCGTCCGGCTCGCTGTCAATGGCGGTCAGGCCGATCGCCGGAAACCGCTCCGGTTCAATCCAGATCAGTTCCGCCGGGGCGGCGGCCAGCAGCGCATCGAAGGCTGCTTCGTCGCCGGGACTTGCCAATCCATCGGTCAGAATAGCGATTGCGGCACCGGAAGATGCCTGAAGCGCTTCGCCGACGCGGCTGTATATTGCCCGCCGGTCGACCGGAACCGACCTTGGTTCGGAGGCGCGTAGTCGGTCGAGCGCCTCAGTGGCTTCAAACGGCCCGATTTCCGTATTGGGCCGGTCGGTGGTCAGGGCGAGAACAACAGCGCTGCCACTGTCGGCGGCTTCCGTGATCAGGCGCTCGGCCGTGGCGGAAATCCTGTCCCATTCCGGCGCGCTGCTCCAGCCATTGTCGATGACAATTGCCAGGGTTTGCGGGCCGTTCAGCAGCTTTTCACGCGGATTGAACACCGGAGTCGCAAGTGCGAAGATCACCAGCGCGGCCATAACCAGACGCAGCAATGTCAGCCACCACGGGCTTTGATGCGGTGTTTCCTCGCTCTTCAGGATTCTGGCGAGAATCCGCAGCGGCGGAAACAGTTCCGTCTGCGGTCGGGGTGGTGTCAGCCGCAACAGCCACCAGATGACCGGCAATGCCAGCAGACCGAACAGGACCGCTGGGGCGCCGAAGGAGAAAGCCGCGGGGATCACCCGAACACCCCGCTCGCACCGGCAATACTGCCCGGACCGGCATCTTCACCCATCTGCTGGTGCACCCGGACAAGAGCTTCGGAGGCCAGGGCGTCCGTTCGGTTCACCGTGTAACTCCAGCCGAGCCGCTTGCACCAGTCGGCCAATGCGGTTCGCCGGGCCAGATAGAGATTGCGGTAGTCGTCGGCAAGCGTTTCCGCACGTCCTGCCGTCAGCTTTTGCGCGGTCTCCGGATCTCGAAATTCGGTGCGGCCGGAATAGGGGAAACTTTCCTCAGCCGGGTCGGCGATCTCGATCAGATGGGCGCGGACACCACGCTCGGTCAACGGGTCGAGCCAAGCCCGTGTTTCCTCAACGGGATCAAGGAAATCGCTGACAAACACCACATCGGAATATCGCTTGATCGGGCCGAATTCCGGCCGTGCGGTCTGTCGTTCGGCATGGGCCAGGATCGCGGCGAGCCGCTCGGCGCCATTGCGACCGGTGAAGGGATCGGTCAGGCCAGGCCAGCCGATGCGTTCGCCGCTGCGTGACAGCAGTTCGGCCAGCGCCAGCACCAGAACCAGCGCGCGGGATTCCTTGGAAACGGACGCCGTGCCGGATTTAAAAAGCATCGATGCGGAAAGATCGGCCCATAACCAGACGGTGTGGGTCGCCTCCCACTCCTGATCCTTGATGTAGGTGTGGTCGTCCCGGGCGGAGCGGCGCCAGTCGATCCGCGAGACTGGTTCACCCTCGACATAGGGGCGGAACTGCCAGAAATTCTCACCGATACCGCGCTTGCGGCGGCCATGCCATCCGGCAATCACATTGTTGGCGATACGGCGTGATTCGACCAGCAGATCGGGCACAAGAGATGCCCGCAACCGGCCGCGGGCGAGCGCATTGCTGGTGGTAACCGGCTCTGTTGCGTTGCCGATCGACACCATCAGCGCGCTGCTTTGACCAACCGGGCGACAACATCGCGCACGCCCATGCCTTCGGCGCGAGCGGCAAAAGTAAGGGCCATGCGATGCTGTAGCACCGGTTCGGCAAGGGAATGAACATCATCGATCGATGGGGCAAGCCGTCCGTCCAGCAGCGCCCTGGCGCGAGCGCACAACGTCAGCGCCTGGCTGGCACGCGGGCCAGGGCCCCAGGCGACATCGCGGTCTGTTTCATCCGTACCGGATCCCGGGCGGGCCGAGCGCACCAGATCAAGGATCGCTTCAACCACCGTTTCCGGCACCGGCATGCGTCGGATCAGTTTCTGGATTTCCATCAGCCGTTCCGAAGTAATGACATTTTTAGGTGCCGCTTCTTCGATGCCGGTGGTTTCCAGAAGGATTCGCCGCTCTGCATCGATCTCTGGATAGAGAATATCGATCTGCATCAAAAACCGGTCGAGCTGGGCCTCGGGAAGCGGGTAGGTTCCCTCCTGTTCCAACGGGTTCTGGGTGGCCAGAACATGGAAGGGCGCCGGCAGGTCGTGCCGGGCGCCGGCGATAGTTACGTGATATTCCTGCATGGCCTGCAAAAGCGCAGACTGGGTGCGCGGCGATGCCCGGTTGATCTCATCGGCCATCAGCAATTGCCCGAATATCGGACCCGGTATGAATCGGAAGCCGCGCTTTCCAGCGCTGTCCTGTTCCATGACTTCCGAACCGAGGATGTCGGAGGGCATGAGGTCAGGGGTGAACTGGATGCGATGCGCATCGAGGCCAAGAACCACGCCGAGTGTTTCGACAAGTTTGGTCTTCGCGAGGCCGGGAACACCGACCAACAGCGCGTGCCCACCGGCCAGAACGGCGACAAGCGATCGCTCGACGACGCTTTCCTGGCCGAAGATGACCGTTCCGACGGCTTCCCGCAGCCGGGAAATGTCATCAAGGGCGGCTTCGGCTTCAGCAATCATTTCCTTCGGATCGATCACCTCGTGACTGCCGGCAATGCTCATGGACGCTCCTTGTGACGTTGCGTTGCGGCCGGTGATTCGCCCCTGGCGTGGCCAACTTACTCAATTTAAAACACTCAAGCCTGCTGACAAGCGAAACAACAGTGACTATTTCGTGACGATAGCAGACAAAAAGCGGACCTTCTAATGGGCAGTACGAAAGGACAGATCGTCGAGGCTTCCGATGCGGCGGGATTGCATGCGCTGATCTCGCGCGCGGCGCGGGCCGGCAAGGGCCTTCCACCGGTCGATCAATGGAATCCGGAATTCTGCGGGGATCTTGATATGGAGATCAAATCCGACGGCACCTGGTTCTATCTGGGAACGCCGATCGGACGGATGCCGCTGGTTCAGCTGTTTTCCAGTGTTCTTCGCAAGGATGAAGACGGAAAAACCTATCTTGTCACTCCGGTCGAAAAGGTTGGTATCCGTGTCCAGGATGCGCCTTTTGTTGCCGTCGAAATGAATGTCAGCGGTTCGGGGGAAAATCAGGTGATGACCTTTCGGACCAATGTCGGCGATGTCGTTGAGGCAGGGCCGGAGCACGAGTTGCGGTTTGCCGACGAGGCCGGGACGGACGGATTGAAACCCTATCTGCATGTCCGCGGCCGGCTGGAAGCCCTGCTGGCCCGGCCGGTGATGTACGAATTGATCAATCATGGCGAGGAAATTCCGGTGGCCGGGCGCACCATGTTTGCTGTCCGGTCGAATGGAAAGGTTTTCCCGATCATGCCGGCCGACCGTCTGAAAGAGCTCAGCGCATGAACGAAACCGTCGGACGTCTTACGGCATATTCGGCCGATGAATTTCGTGCCCGGGCAAGCAACGTCTCGCCGAACGAACCGGGCGCGGATCTCGGAGATCACCGGCTCAATCCCGACTTGCGGGACATGATCGTGCGCGATGACCTGCGCAGTGCTGCCGTGCTCATACCGGTGGTTGACCGTGCCGACGGCGCAACAATGATCCTGACGCAACGCACCGCCAATTTGCGCACGCATTCCGGTCAGATCGCTTTTCCCGGCGGCACTATCGATGAAAGTGACGGGACACCGGAAAATGCGGCGCTGCGCGAAACCTGGGAAGAAATCGGCCTTGCGCAACAGAATATCAGCGTGGTCGGGCGCATGCCGGATTATCTGACCGGCAGCGGATTTCGGATTGCTCCCGTGCTTGGTGTCGTGCGGCCTGACTTTGAGCTGCAGGTCAATCCAGACGAGGTCGAGGACGCGTTTGAAGTGCCGCTGTCGTTTCTGATGAACCCCGATAACCACAAACGCGAAAGCCGGGTGTGGCAGGGCAAGGAACGGTTTTATTTCACCATGCCATACGGTGAGCGGTTTATCTGGGGCGTGACCGCCGGCATCATTCACACGCTCTATGAAAGGTTTTATCGATGAACACCGGCGTGTCGATTTCCGGTGACGCCAAATGGCTGGCAGACCGGGATTTGCAGAATTTGCTTGCCGTCCTGAGCGAGGGCGGCAACGGTGCACGCATTGTCGGCGGAGCCATTCGAAACACGCTTTTCGGCGAACCGGTCGGCGACATCGATATTGCCACGACAATCCTTCCGGATGAAACCATCCGGCGGGCCAAGGCGGCCAAGTACAAAGCGGTGCCAACCGGATATGAACATGGCACAATAACCGTTATTGCAGGTGCGCACGCCTATGAGGTGACGACCTTGAGGGCCGATGTCGAAACGGACGGCCGCCGCGCCACCGTCCGCTTCGGCAATGACTGGGTGGCGGATGCCGAGCGACGCGATTT
>JAJFHT010000105.1 GCA_021775495.1 Hyphomicrobiales bacterium
TGCTTCCGCAGGCTCAAGCCGAGGAAATGGCGGGACGGGGGCCGAGGCCGAAACTGGAGGTGCTGGAAGGTTTCGGACATGCGCCGACTCTGGCATCCGATCGGGAGATCGGGATGTTGAGGCGCTTTCTGGCGGAGTAGAAATCCGGATTTATCCTGCCGCCGGGACACACCGTCAAACGATCAAGTCTCCAGAGCGAACAGCTCCTGCAGCCCCGGAACGCCGCGAAGCGGATGTGTGCCCAGTGATGCCGGCGCACCGGGTGAAACGCCGACAATATGGCCGAACCGTTCCGACAGGATCACGTCCTTCTCCAGCGGCCGGCACAGATCCTGGATGCGGCTTGCGGCATTGACCGCTGGCCCCACAACCGTGAAATCCAGGCGGCCGTCGGCGCCGATATTGCCGTAAAGCACTTCGCCGATGTGCAGCGCGAGACCGAAGTTCAACACCGGCTCTCCTGCTGTTTCGCGTTGCCGATTGAGGGCGGCAAAATATGCTCTCAAATCCTTCGCCGCTTGTAGCGCGCGGTCGCACGCTGCGCGGTCGTCTCCATTTTTGAGTTCGAATGTGGCAAGAAATCCGTCGCCCATGAATTTCAGGATCTGGCCGCCCTGTTCGCGAACCGGTCGTGCCATCACCTCCAGATAGTCGTTGAGCAGCCGGATCAGGGTATCGCGTTCCAAGGTGTTCGATGCCTGGGTAAATCCCCGCAGGTCGCAAAACCAGATCACAGCATCAATCGCCTGACAGGCGCCCCGCTCGATCTCCCCGGTCAGCACTCGGCTGCCGGCGTCGGCGCCGAGATATGTTTCGGTAATGGTGCTCGCAACACTGTAGGTGAGGCGCGACTTGATCGCCATGGCAAGGTAGGGAAGCGCATCGAGTACCAGTTTGAGCTGATCCGGATCGAAGCCGCCGGGAGCGTCAGTGGCGCAGGAGAAAAACACGCCTTCCAGAACGCCGTCAGTATTGGTCAAACGGCTGAACTCGACGATATGCGCCGCGTAGTCGGTCATGCCTTCCGATTTGAGATCCTTCAGCACCGAGTAGGGCAGATCTCCACCGTTATCGAGGCGGAAACGGAGGATTGTCGTACCGGTCTCGAGCATGAAGTGGATCGGGCTCTCCGCGAAGGCCTCCCGCTCCTCTGCCGTTCTGCCTTGCGGGCTGGATTCGACACTGTCCCATTCCGGGCGCCAGATATAGTTGAGCGCGCCATAGCGCGGGTGCAATGTGCTCATGCCCATGTTGGTGCGTTTCATCGGAAAACCCGCCACGCAAATGGCCTTGGCGAAAGCAGACAATTGTTCTTCGATCTCCAACCCTTTCAGCCCGCGTTGGGTGATGTCGGAGATCATCTGGCTGAATTCTGAAGAGTTTTCTCCGGCAGTCCCGAACTCATCTGCCATTGGGATCAATGCTCTCCAATGTTGCCGTCGGTTTGGACATGAGCGCTTTCAAGTCGGGAATTTCTATCAGTCCGTTCTCCATGGTAAGCAGCCCGTCGTGGCTCATCGCCGCAAGCCGCTTGTTCACCGCCTCTCGCGACGCGCCAAGCATCTGTGCCAGTTCGGTCTGCGAGAATTTGCGGGTGAATCGCGCCGACCCCTTGTCGATGGTCGCATGTGCGATCGCCAGTTCGTGCAGTTTTTGCGCAAGCCGGGCACCCAGATCGTGGAAGGCGAACCCGCGCAGGTCTTCGGTGTTTCGTCGAAGTATGTCGCACAAAAGCAGGATGAGATGCCGCGCCAGATGGGTATCGCTCTGCAGGACCTCATCGAAAACGGAACGCCGCAGCAGCAGCACGGAGGTCGGCTCGATTGCCGTTGCACTGGCCGAGCGTGGCTGTCCGTCAAGAAGAGCGATTTCACCGAAGGCGTCACCCGGTTCGAGCAGCGTCAAGGTCAATTCGCGGCCGTCCGCATCGTTGATCCAGATCCGGACCAGTCCATCGAGTACGATGCGCAACCCATCGGCCTCGTCGCCCGCCATGAACAATGGCGCGTTTTTTGCCAGCTTCTCGATGCTGCTGCGCCCGGCAAGCTGAACCAGGCTTTTACTGTTTGCCTCGGCGAAGAGGTAACATCTGCCGATGATCGCAGCTTTGTCTTTTTCCGCCACATCCATTGCCGATTCTGCCTTGTCTGGATTGCGTTTCGAAAAAAATCCGCTCGTTATGATCCGGTTTTACATGCTCCGGTCAACGCCGGTCGAAGAATTTCCCTCAAATTTGGCCTGAATTGGGTTACCGGGAATAATAATCTCGAAAAACACCGATCTGGCGAAAACTGATTTCATCTGACCGATTGCGACGCGACCCGGTTCCTTCAGTCAATTCGGGGCCGCCCCCATATTTGTGTCTCATCGATCATTGCGTCCGCGTGCGGATGCGAGGAGACCGGAATTGGCAGACCAGGAACGCAAGCTCAACGCTTTCCCCGTATTCATGCGGGTGCAAAACCGTGCCGTCGTCATCGTCGGCAATGGTGAGGAAGCGCTTGCCAAATGCCGGTTGATCGCCCAGTCGAGCGCCGTGCTGCGTGTCGTGGCCGGTGCGCCCGAGGCGGCTCTTGCCCGGTGGATTGTCGACAACGGTGCTGAGCATATTGCCGGCAAATATGAAGCCGCACACCTGAAAGACGCGATTCTGGTATTCGCCGCGACTGGTGAAGAAAATCTCGATCGTCGGATCGTGTCTGATGCCAGGAAGAGCAACATACCGGCCAATGCGGTTGATCGTCCGGAACTGTGTAACTTCTATACACCTGCCCTGGTCAACCGTGCACCGGTTGCCGTTGCCATCGGCACAGAAGGTGCCGGCCCGGTTCTGGCGCAGATGATCCGCGCCAAAATCGACCGGCTGCTGGCGCCATCGCTGGGTGCAGCGGCCATCCTGGCGGCGTCCTACAGGGTCGCCGCCGAAAAGCTTCTTCCGCGCGGCAATACGCGCCGCCGTTTCTGGAAAGCCTTTTTCAGCGGTGATGTGTCCGATGCCGTTGCCCTGGGCGATCTGTCATCGGCCCGGCGTGCCGCGACGCGGCTGCTGCGCAGCGCCGGTGACCTGCAAGGCCATGTCGCTCTGGTTGGCGCCGGCCCGGGCGCCGAAGATCTGCTGACGCTGCGCGCCCAGCGTTTGTTGATGGAAGCCGACGTCATTGTTCACGACGCGCTGGTTCCCGAAGCCGTTGTCGCCATGGGCCGCCGCGATGCCGAACGACTCGCCGCCGGAAAGCGCAAGGGCTGTCATTCCAAGACGCAGGAGCAGATCAACGCTCTGCTGGTCGAACTCGCCTCCCGAGGCAAACGCGTGGTGCGGCTGAAATCCGGCGATCCGCTGGTGTTCGGCCGCGCCGGCGAGGAAATGCAGGCATTACGCGACGCCGGGATCTCTTACGAGGTCGTCCCGGGTATCACTGCCGCCTTCGCCGCCGCCGCCGATTTCGAACTGCCGCTGACATTGCGCGGTGTCGCCTCGTCCATGGTGTTCACCACCGGCCATGATCTGAAAGGACAGTCCTTGCCGGACTGGGCGAAACTCGCAGTTTCTGGCGCCACCGTCGCTGTCTATATGGGGCGCACGGTTGCCGCCGATGTTTCCACCCGCCTTGCCGAAGCCGGTCTGTCGCCCGACACCGCGGTTGCGGTGGTCGAAAATGCCAGCCGCCCCGATGCGCGGCTGTTTCACGGTACGCTGAACGATCTGCCGTCCCTTGCCGACCGGGACGATCTCGACGGTCCGGTGATGACCATCATCGGCGACGCCGTGGCCGGTGCCAATCTTGAAAAATCAAACCCCCTGGCGCGCCGCAAGGCGGCCATCGCTGCTTGATCCATAAGGAGACCTTTCCATGAAAGTCATGACCGCAAACCGCCTGTTCGATGGTGTGGCCGTGTGGCTCGCAGCCGATCATTCCTGGAGCGAGACCATCGATGCCGCCGAGGTTGCCGACACGTCGGAAACGGCTGAAAAGCTGTCCCGGGCCGGAACAGCTGCCTTCTTGAAGGATGAAGTTGTCGACGTCGATCTGATCGACATCGAACTTGTTGACGGCGAAATCATCCCGACCCGCTTGCGTGAGCGCATCCGCGCCGCCGGCCCGACCAACCGTCTTGATCTTGGAAAACAGGCGCAGATTACGATTTCGCGCGCGGCCTGAACAGGGACAGTCAAAATGTACCGTTACGATGAATTCGACCATACTTTTGTCAAGGCAAGAGTAAGCGAATATTCCGATCAGGTTGAACGCCGCCTGAACGGCGAGATCACTGAAGACCAGTTCAAGCCCTTGCGGCTGATGAATGGGGTCTATCTGCAACTGCATGCCTACATGCTGCGGGTTGCCATTCCCTATGGCACGCTGAATTCAACGCAGATGCGCAAACTTGCCCATATCGCCCGCACCTATGACAAGGGTTACGGCCATTTCACCACGCGCCAGAACATCCAGTACAACTGGCCGGCGCTGGCCGATACGCCGAAGATCCTGGAGGAGCTGGCGGATGTCGAGATGCATGCCCTGCAGACCTCCGGCAATTGCATTCGCAACGTCACTGCCGATCATTTTGCTGGCGCATCCGCTGATGAGGTGGCTGACCCGCGGCCCTATGCCGAGATCCTGCGGCAATGGTCGTCGATCCATCCGGAATTTTCCTACCTGCCGCGCAAGTTCAAGATTGCCGTCACCGGATCCGAGACCGATCGCGCGGCGATTCAGGTGCACGATATCGGTTTGCAGCTGAAGAAGAACGACGCAGGCGAGCTTGGTTTCGCCGTGTGGATCGGTGGCGGCCAGGGCCGTACGCCGTTGATCGGCAAGAAGGTGCGCGACTTCCTGCCGGAACAGGATCTTCTGTCCTATGCCACTGCGATCCTGCGGGTCTACAATCTGAATGGCCGTCGCGACAACAAATACAAGGCGCGCATCAAGATCCTGGTGCACGAGACCGGCACCGAGGAATTGACGCGTCAGATCGAGGCGGAGTGGAAAGCGCTGAAGGACGGAGAACTGGCGCTGCCCGATGCCGATATCAGAGCCATCGAGGCCTATTTTGCACCACCTGAACTGGCAGAGCGGCCGGAAGGCACTGTCGTGCTGACCTCGGCAAAATTGACGGATCGTGGTTTTGCCGCCTGGGTTGATCAGAATACCGCAGCCCATAGCCATCCGGACTATGCGATCGTCACCATATCGCTGAAAGCCGTCGGCGAGGCGCCGGGCGATGCTTCGGCGGAGCAGATGGATGCCGTGGCAGATATCGCCGAAACCTATGCGCTGGGCGAGATTAGGGTCAGTCATGAGCAGAACCTGATCCTGCCGCACGTCGCACGCGCCGATCTCAAAGCGGTTTATGACGCGCTTTTGCAACAGCAATTGGCAACCGCAAACGCCGGCTTGATCAGCGATATAATTGCCTGCCCCGGCCTGGATTACTGCGCCCTGGCCAATGCCCGCGCGATCCCGGTGGCGCAGGAAATAGGTCAGCGTTTTGCCGCGCTCGATCGGCAGCGCAATATTGGCGAGTTGAAGCTGAAAATCTCCGGATGCATCAATGCCTGCGGTCATCACCATGTTGGCCATATCGGCATTCTGGGCGTGGAGAAGAAGGGCACCGAGCTCTACCAGATCACGCTTGGCGGTTCGGCCGATGAGGACACCTCGATCGGTGAGATTGTCGGACGCGGATTTACTGCCGAAGAAATCACCGATGCCGTTGAGACCGTTGTCGAGACTTATCTGCAGCACCGGTCCAGCGCCGAAGAGATCTTCATCGAAGCCTATCGCCGGCTTGGAGCGCAACCGTTCAAAGTAGCGCTCTACGGCGATCAGAAGAAGGCTGCTTGACGATCATGCCGGACCAGAACGAAACAACGCGGTTGTGGACGCGCACTGGGTTTCAGGAAGATGCCTGGGCCCACGCCGATAAATTGGGCGAAAGTAGCAACGCCTGCGTGATCCTGCCGCTATCGGTTTTTCTCGAACTCGATGCTGCCGCAGTGAAAAACCATGCTGGTTGTATCGGTGTCCGCATCGAACCGGGCGAACAGCTCGATGCCATCGCTGGTCGGCTCAGCGAAATCGCTTTGATCGCGCTGGTCTTTCCGGCCTTTACCGACGGGCGGAGTTTTTCCAAGGCCAGCCTCCTGCGTGATCGATTCGGTTTCGCCGGGCCGGTTCGCGCCGTGGGCGATGTGCTGATCGACCAGATCCCGTTGATGCTGCGTTCCGGGTTCAGCGAGTTCGAGATCGTGCATGAGACGACCCTGGAACGGCTGAATGAGGGACGTGTCGGAGGCATCGATCTGCACTATCAGCCGGCCAGCACCAAGGCGGCAAAAACCGGCACCTATTCCTGGCGACGCAGCAGCGCTGCCTGACACCAGAAGGTTTTTACGCCATGTCAGATACTGTTGAGACCGATGTCGTCATCATCGGAGCAGGGCCGGTCGGCCTGTTTGCGGTCTTCGAACTCGGTCTGCTCGACCTGAAATGCCACCTGATCGACATACTCGATCGGCCGGGTGGCCAATGTGCCGAACTTTATCCGGAAAAGCCGATCTACGACATTCCCGGCCTGCCTGAAGTGTCCGGCCAGGAACTGACCGATAATCTGATGAAACAGATCGCGCCGTTCTCGCCGCAGTTCCACTTCTCTCAAATGGTCACCGGGCTCGAGCGCAATGCCGATGGCAGCTTTGGTATCGTTACCGACGAGGGAACCCGTTTTTGCGCCAGGGCCGTTGTCATTGCCGCTGGCGGTGGTTCGTTCCAGCCCAAGCGCCCGCCAATTCCCGGTATCGAGGCCTATGAAGGCAGCAGCGTGTTCTATTCGGTGCGCCGCATCGACGCCTTCCGTGACGAGGACGTCATTATTGTCGGTGGCGGCGATTCCGCTCTCGATTGGACCCTCAGCCTGGAAAAAGTTGCCAGGTCCGTCACGCTGGTTCATCGCCGCGCCGAGTTCCGCGCCGCGCCCGACAGCGTCAAGCGCATGTGGGCTTTGCACGAAGAGGGCCGCGTGGCGTTCCGCATGGGTCAGGTCACTGCGCTTGATGGTGTTGACGGTCAGGTGTCGTCGGTTGCGGTCAAAACCGCAGACGGTGAAGAAAGCCTTGCCGCGACACGGGTCCTGCCGTTTTTCGGCCTGACGATGAAACTGGGTCCCGTCGCCAATTGGGGACTCAATCTCGATCAGAACCTGATTGGTGTCGATACGGAGAAATTCGAAACCTCCGAACCCGGCATCTTTGCCGTTGGCGACATCAACACCTATCCGGGCAAGCTGAAACTGATCCTGTCCGGCTTCCACGAAGTGGCGCTGATGTCCCAGGCTGCCAAACGCATCATTCATCCCGATCAGAAGGTCGTGTTCCAGTACACGACTTCATCCTCGGCGCTGCAGAAGAAACTGAAGGCCGCCTGATGTTCATCAATGTGACGGATCAGCAGGGACGGCGGCACCGGCTCGAGGCACTGGAAGGGTTCCGGGTGATGGAGGTCATTCGTGACTGGGGTCTCGACATCAAGGCCGAATGCGGTGGCGCCTGTGCCTGTGCCACCTGCCATGTGCACGTCGGTGGCGACTGGCAGGACAGATTGCACGCCCCGCTTGATGAGGAAATCGACCGATTGGACGAGGCCTTCGATGTTCGCGATAATTCCCGTCTGTCATGCCAGTTGCTGATGTCCGAAGAACTTGACGGTCTGGAAGTGCGGCTGGCTCCCGGCACCGAAAGAGACCGACGGGACGCTGCCTGAGAGCAATTTCTATTCCATCGAAATGCGCCATCGAACGTGCAGACCCGGGTCCGGCAGTGCAGGTTCTGATTGACCGGTGTCTGGATTCCACAGAGCCTCAACCGGCTGCCAGGGGCTGAATTCATCATTTGCGACCGGATCGCGTGGCAGTTTCAGGTCAAACACCATCCGGATTTTCTCGTCCGCACGCCAAAGTTCCAGCTTCCGGTCCGGCACTCGCCAGACCAGGTAGGACTTTGCCAGCAAAATGGTCCTGCCATCTTCGTTTCGTTGCCTCGGGTTCTCCCAGTGCACCCAGTTGGAACTGTAACTGCGCAGAGACTTCCTGAACAATCGATCGGCCGAGCCATCCGGGATCATCTCAGGCAGGCGAATCTCCATGTGAACAATGGGCCGTATCTGATCGAGATCGTATTCATCACCGTCGGTCAATTCCTCGGCGAGGTAGGATCCGGCTGGAACGACAATCGCCAAAGCCAGCAGTGACAGAACAACTCCTGTCAATGATCTTGTCGGAATATTGCGGCTGATCCGCAGTGCTCCGTAGCCACCAAGGCCGAACCCGACAATCGCGCTAATCGGTCCGACTGTCATGAAGGAGCCAATTGCAAGTCCGCCGTTCATGTCGCTGGAGCCAAGTGCCAATGCGACGATGTAAAACACGATCACCGCCGCAAGACTGCACAGAACGGCGGCAATCAGTGCAATCTGGATTATGAACAGAATTCGGATAGCTGTAGGCATGACGTCGCGCGGCGATGAAAACAAACGCTCAAGATTGCACGAATTCGCCGCCTGTCAAATGGAGCCGGCAAATTACCTGGCGACCCGGTAGTCGTCCGGTACGTAAAATATGTAGTCCATTTCGGCCATGCCAATATGACAATCATGACAGTATTTGACCAATTCCGGGCCGTCACCGGTGGTGTCACCGGCAAGTGATCCGTCGGGGTTGATAACCATGTATCGCCAGTCGGCCGTGTCCGGGTTGGTACCGGCGTTCAGCTTTTCCATGATGAAAAGTGCGCCGGGATAGAATTTTCCGTCGTCTTTGACCGTGACGGAATCCTTTGCCAGAACAGTGCCCGCTGGCAATTGTTCACCCGCTTTCAGACTGCCGTAAGTCTTGCCGGTGGCATTGGCGTAGTTGTTGACGAAACGCTGCCCGTGGGTCGCTGACAGATAGGGCGCCGAGTTGTAACGTGTCCATGATTGATAGCCGTCGACCAGTGCTATTTGTGACAAACCATAGCCGCTCGCCATCATTTCCTTGAGTTTGTCGTAGATCGCGTTGGCTTCGTCCTTTGACAGTTCCGCCGGATTCTCGACCGCAATATGGCTCTCTCCAAACGTTTGTTGGGCCTGGGTAGGCCAGACGAAAACCAGCGAAAACGCGCAGGCGGCGCAAGTTGCAAGCATTCTTCCGGACATCGGCAAACTCTCCTTGCCATTGTTGAATTGGCTATGGCGTTCGTTTCAAACGGACACATCCAACTGCGAAAACTGTACCGCCAAACCTTCCGCAAAAGGGTGGGCCTCACCGAATCGTGTGAAGGGTTGAACGGCAGCGGACTGCGGCAAGCCAGCCCTCGCTCGAGCGGCGATGCGGAGCTCCGTCAATGAAATCCGATTGTCGGCGTTAGGTCATAGACCCATAAACAGGGTCGAAATGGCGTTGAAACTGCAAGAATATGCGAGGAAAAGCGCGCAGAATGGGCTGGCCGCCCATTCAAGCGCTTTGACGCTGCAGATTGCAGCAGTTTCATCGTCCTGCGGATATGATCAATTTGCCCGGCT
>JAJFHT010000106.1 GCA_021775495.1 Hyphomicrobiales bacterium
TGATCCAGCCAAGGGTAGCAAGAGCATTGTCGAGACCCGTGTTATAGACAAATCCGATTTTCTTCAGGCCGGGGATCATTTCCTTGAACATCTTCAGCTGTTCACCGATCGGCGCGGCATCGGACACTCCGGTGACGTTGCCGCCGGGTTTTTCATATTTGTCGATGAGCTTGGCTTTGACCGGGTCGGTGACCGTGGCGAAGACGATCGGAATGGTCTTTGTGCCGGCGACCACCGACTGGGATGTCGGTGTGGTGATCGGAATGATGACATCGGGATTATTACCGATGAATTTCTTGGCGATCTGCTGCTGCGTCGGCATGTTTCCGTTGGCATTCTGATAGTCGACGGAAATGGTCTTCCCGACTATGTAGCCGCCCTCGGCAAGGCCTTCGAGAATCCCGTCCTTGGTATCTATCAAAGCGGGAACCTCGACGATGGTGGAAATCGCCACTTTTTTCATATCGGCGGCGTAGGCCGACACCATTACCGAGGTCGCCATCGCGGCACCAAAAGCCAGTTTTAGAAATTGCTTCACTTGAACTCTCCTACTTCGGTTGCGTCACATTAGACCGATTGGGCCGTTTGTGGAAACGGGCACTCACCGGAAACCGGTGCAAGATTGGCCGACCAATATTCTTTCCAAATCCCCAAAACATCGGCCGCGCCCCTTGACCTGATGCTTATAAATGATGTTTCACTATGTAAGCATGACGTTCACATAGTGAGATCAGTCGATGGATGGAGTCAATAGTCTACCTCATGCCGGCGTTGGCCTCCTGGCCAAGGCATTTGGTATTCTTGACCTTTTCCAATTGGATCAGCCGACCTGGTCGCAATCCGAAATCGTCAAAAGCAGCGGTCTCAACCGGTCGACCGTCAGCCGGCTTGTCCGCTATCTCAGGGATTCCGGATATCTGGTCCAATACGAGCAGACCGGTCGTTACGCGCTTGGGTTGGCTGCAGTCAATCTGGGCCGGCGTGCGGATTCGAGTTTTGATTTGAAGACACTGGGCCAGCCGGCAATGGAAGAACTTTCCCGCGCCACCGACGAGACGATCATCCTGACGGAATTGAGCCAGGCTGCAAGACTTGTGACATGTGTCAACCAGATTGAAGGCCGGCACGGCGGCCTGCGTGTGTTTGAACGGATCGGCGCAACCTTTCCGCTTCATGCCGGTGCAGCGCCAAAAGCCATTCTGGCACTCCTGCCGGAAATGCAGCGGGAAGCTTACCTTAATGGCGAACTTGAAGCGGTGACAGAAAACACACCGACTGATCCGGCCTCGATCCGCGGAGACCTCGAAATGACCGCTTCCCGCGGATATTCGATTTCCACGGAAGAAACCTATCCCGGAGTGGCCGGCGTCGGCGCGGCTTTCCGCGGTCCGGATGGATCGCCGGTTGGCAGCATCGCGATTGCAGCCCCGATGCAAAGGGTCAATTCTGCAAAGCTGGACGAATACGGGCAAATGCTGGTGGCGTCCACGCGAAGGGTTACGGCGCTGCTTTGCGGGCAGGGGACAATTGGAAACGGAGCGCATTGATGAAATGCTGGAGATCCGGCGCGGAGCCGGGAGTTTCGTCGCTGACCTTCGGCGATTTCGACAGGCCTGAAGCTGACGACCGGACGATGATCGTCGAGGTCCATGCAGCCGCGCTCAATTTTGCTGACCTGTTGATGATCGATGACAAATACCAGGTCCGTCCGCCGCGACCGTTCACGCCGGGGCAGGAACTGAGTGGTGTCGTGGTTGAAGCGCCAAAAGGGTGTGGTTGGGCCGCAGGCGACAGGATTGCCAGCAAGGCAGTTTGGGGGGCATTTGCAGAATATGCAGCCGTGCAGCCGGAAATGGCAATTGCCGTTCCCGACGGACTTGAACTGACCAAGGCTGCTGCTTTGCCGGTTGTCTACACGACGTCGTTTGTCGCGCTGCATGAATGTGTGGCCACCGGGCCGGATTCAACGGTGCTCGTGCTTGCCGCCGGAGGCGGTATGGGACTTGCTTCGCTGCAGGTCGCCAAAGCCGCGGGCGCCAGGGTTCTTGCCGCCGCATCGAACGAAACCAAACTGCAACTCGCGAAGACGCATGGCGCCGATGAGCTGATCGATTATACCCAGCCGGACTGGGTGGAAATGGTCAAACGGGCGACGGATGGACAGGGTGCGGACATCATTGTCGACCCCGTCGGCGGCGATATCGCCCAGCAAAGCCTGCGCTGTATCGCCCGTGACGGCACGTTGCTGATCGCCGGTTTCGCCAGTGGCGTGATTCCGCAACTTCCGGCAAATCGTTTGCTGTTGAAACGCGCGGCGGCCAAAGGCGTATACTGGGACCATGCGCATGATGGTGAGATGCTCGCCCGCGTGAACTCGAAAATGTTCGATCTGCTTGCCGACGGGCGCATCGATCCGGTGGTCGATGACAGCCTTGAATTGAAAGACCTGCCGGAGGCCCTGCAAAAACTAAGCCAGCGTAAGGTTCTGGGAAAACTGGTTCTTCGAACCGAAGCGGGGAAGGCATCGAACTGATGGACAAAAAGCGGATTTTGGGCGGCATTCGCGTACTGGACCTTTCGCGGGTGATGTCGGGGCCGTTCTGTACCTCGATGCTTGCCGATCTCGGAGCCGAGGTCATCAAGATCGAAATGCCGGAAGTCGGCGATGAGGGTAGATCCTTCGGGCCTTACCTGAACGGCGAGAGCACCTATTTCATGATGCTCAACCGCAACAAGAAAAGCGTCACGGTCAACATGAAGGCTCCGGAAGGCCGGGACGTCATCCGGGCACTGGTTCCGAAATGCGACGTTCTGGTTGAGAACTTCCGGCCGGGAGTGATGTCCCGGCTTGGTCTCGATGAAGCGGCGGTACGCAAACTCAATCCAGATATCATCTATGCCAGTATCTCGGGCTTCGGCCAGGATGGACCATTGCGCGACTGGCCGGCCTTCGATCTCGTCATTCAGGCGATGAGCGGGCTGATGAGCCTGACCGGTCCGAAGGGCGGCCCGGCGACGGCGGTCGGCGAGTCGGTTGCCGATGTCTGCACAGGCATGTTTGCGGCTTTTGGAATTGTGTCGGCATTGTTTGACCGCGAGCGAACAGGCCAGGGGCGCAGCCTCGACGTGGCGATGCTGGATTCCATGATGGCAATGCAGTTGACCGGTCTGTCACGGCAACTGTACTCGGGCGATACGCCGAAGCCGGTTGGAAACCGGCATCCTGTGACATATCCGGTGGATTCCTTTCCGACCAAAACCGGTGATGTCGTGATGGTGTGTTTTTCAGATGCCGCCTTCACCGAACTGGCAAAACTGATAGGCAGACCCGGTTTGGCGAGTGACAACCGTTTTGCAGACAATGCAGCCCGAAATGCCAATGAGGATGAGCTGCGCCGCCTGATAGCAGAATGGACCGCGCCGCAGACCCAGGATGCCGTCATCGATGCCCTGCATGGCGCACGCATTCCGGCAGCTCCCGTGTGGAACCTGGCACAGCTTGCACAAAGCGAACATGTTCAAGCGCGTGATCTCGTCGTTGCCGGACGGCACGCCGCACTCGGTGAGGTGCCGCTGGTCTCGCAACCTGTCAAGTTCTCAGGGATTGATCCGGATCCCAATCCGAACACGCCGAGCCTCGGTGAACACACGGACGCCGTGCTTGACGAAATCGCCGGGCTCGATCGGGATGCGATCGCGGAGCTGCGGAAGAAAAATGCCATTTAGACAAACCTGCAGCGGGAGCGCGCAACTATGACGGATTTCCTGAACAATCAGCGGGTGGTGCGATCTCCGACAGGCCCTGAACTCAACGCAAAGAGTTGGCAGTGCGAAGCGCCCTTGCGGTTGTTGATGAACAATCTCGATCCCGATGTTGCCGAGCGCCCCGAAGAGCTGGTGGTCTATGGCGGCATTGGACGTGCTGCCAGAAACTGGGCATGTTTCGATGCAATCGTCGACACGCTGAAAACGCTGAATGATGACGAGACCCTATTGGTTCAGTCCGGCAAACCGGTCGGTGTTTTCCGAACCCATAAACAGGCGCCAAGAGTTCTCATTGCCAACGGAAACCTGGTGCCGAAATGGGCGACATGGGAAACCTTCAATGAGCTGGATCGCCTGGGCCTGACAATGTACGGCCAGATGACTGCCGGGTCGTGGATCTATATCGGATCGCAAGGGATCGTGCAGGGAACTTACGAGACCTTTTCCGAGATCGGGCGGCGGCACTTCAATTCGAAACCTGACGGGCGGCTGGTCGTTACCGGCGGTCTTGGCGGAATGGGAGGAGCGCAGCCGCTTGCCGCTACCATGGCCGGGTACAATGCCATCATTGTCGAGTGCCAGCGAAAGAAGATCGATTTCAGACTGCGCACCGGATATCTGGACATGATGGCGGAGGATCTTGACGAGGCCCTCAAACTGGTTGCCGATGCTCGGGCTGATAATCGCCAGGTGTCAGTCGGCGTGGTTGGCAATGTCGTCGATGTGCTTGAGGATCTGCAGGCTCGGCAGATCGTTCCGGACATCGTTACCGACCAGACCTCCGCGCACGACCCTGTTCACGGTTATCTGCCTGTCGGATGGAGCGTTGCAGACTGGGAGGCTGAGCAGCAGCGCGATCCCGGACGAGTTGCATCCGAAGCAAAGAAAACCATGGCCCGGCATGTCGAACTCATGCTTGCGATGAAACGCGCCGGTTCGGTCGTCCTGGAATATGGCAACAATCTTCGGGCAATGGCCGAAGAAGCCGGAGCCGTGGATGCGTTCGAGTTTCCGGGATTTGTCGAGGCCTATGTCCGTCCGCTTTTTTGCGAGGGCAAGGGGCCGTTTCGCTGGGTGGCGCTGTCCGGAGATCCGGAAGACATCTACAAGACCGATGCCAAGGTGCGCGAACTGCTTCCCGATGATGCGTTTCTGCACACCTGGCTCGACAAGGCCCGCAAGCACATAGCGTTTCAGGGGCTGCCTGCGCGCATCTGCTGGGTTGGCCTCGGTGACCGGCACCGCCTCGGATTGGCGTTCAACGAAATGGTGCGCAATGGCGAGTTGAGCGCGCCGATCGTCATCGGCCGCGACCACATGGATTCCGGGTCGGTTGCAAGTCCGACCCGTGAAACCGAGGGCATGAAGGATGGATCGGATGCCATATCCGACTGGCCGATCCTCAATGCCTTGCTGAATGTTGCAAATGGCGCGACCTGGGTTTCGTTTCATCATGGTGGCGGGGTCGGCATGGGATATTCCCAGCATGCCGGAATCGCGCTGTTGGCCGATGGTTCCAAGGATGCTGATGAGGTACTTGCCCGGACACTTTGGAATGACCCGGCGAGCGGTGTGATGCGGCACGCGGATGCCGATTATGACAGCGCCATCGCCTGCGCCAGGCGTAACGATCTCAATCTGCCGATGCTGGGCAGAAGATAATTTTTATCAATCCAGCTTCGGTGGGGTGGCTACGACCTTTATCAGTGAATACCAGCGGGCGAGATCGGCAATTTCGGTGTCGGAAAGATCGGCGGCGATGATCGACATTTGTTCGTGTTGGCGCTTACCGCTGCGAAACGCTTTCAATTGCGCGACGATATAGGCGGCGTTTTCGCCGGCCAGATTCGGCGCGTTCGGAGCAACCGCGATACCGTTCTCGCCATGGCAGACGGTGCACATCTGTGCCTTTTGTCTTCCGGCCCTGGCATCCTGGGCAGCCGATGAAGCCGACCAGGCGATGCAGGCCAGCAAAAGCCAGCCTGCACCGAAAACCCTAACCGCCATAGCTGATGCGGTAGACGATGTTGGCAAAGTCATCGGAGACCAGCAGCGATCCATCGGGCAGTTCCTCTATGTCCACCGGACGTCCGACAGCGGCGCCGTCACTCAGCCATCCGTCAGCGAAAACCTCCTTGCCGACAGCATTGCCATCATCATCGAAACGGATGCGCATGATGCGATAGCCGACCGGTTCGGTACGGTTCCAGGACCCATGCTGGGCAACAAAGGCATCGTTTTTATACTCGGCCGGAAACATGCCGCCATCGTAGAATTCGATGCCAAGATTGGCAGAATGCGCCTGGAACTCGATCTCAGCCGGTACAACCTCGCCAGCCGGCTCCTTGTCCTCGTAGCCGGCCAATTTTGTCGACTTGCCACCGTAGTAGGGAAAGCCGAAATTCTGGCCGACAGTTTTGACCCGGTTCAACTCATCCGGCGGGGTGTCGTCGCCCATGCCGTCGGCGCCATTGTCGGTAAACCAGAGTTCGCCGGTCTTGGGATGCCAGTCGAAGCCGACGGAGTTTCGGACACCGTCGGCCACCACCTCCCAGCCGGACCCGTCCGGGTTCATCCGCACGATCTTGCCGGTATTGTCTTCCAGTTCGCAGATGTTGCAGGGCGCGCCGAGCGACACATAGAGTTTGCGGTCCGGCCCGAATCCGATGTAGCGCCAGCCGTGCAGAAACTCGTTTTTCAGGTTCTCTGCAATAGGGACCAGCGGCTGCAGCGGCAGCGCGGAATCAAATTCCGCCGGAACGGGCCAGTTGGTGATCTTGTCCTGCAGGCCGACATAGAGAATCGAATCCTGCATAGCCACACCGTTCGGCACGTTCAGGCCGTTGGCCCTTTCCTTCACCTCATCAGCAACACCATCGCGATTGCTGTCGACGAGTGAGTAGATATGGCCATGACGTGATCCGACAAACACCACGCCAAGGGGCTTTCCGACTTCGATCTGCCTCGGTTTCGGCATCTCGGCATAGACCGAAATATTGAAGCCAGGCGGCAGTTTCACTTTGCTCAGCACACCTGAATAATCGCCGGCCAGGGCCGTTGTCGAAAGCGCAAGCACCGCTATGCCTGCATATGCAACATGGTTCAGCATTGTGTTTCCTCCAGAAACCAGACCGGGCTTTGTTGTTTTCGAATCCGGTCGACCTCCGACGCTATTTCTTGCTGGAACAGACGGCAAGCAGACGGGAATTATTACCAATCACAACATTGCGACTACCGGAAAGATTGCGTTACGACGTCAAACTTCCGGGGGCCGATATTTTTGAGCTGTGCCTATTCGAGAGACATCGACTGTCCCGAGAGTTTGACCGAGATTGTCAAGGAACCCTCGTTTATGAGCCAGCGACGCAGCGTGAAGCTGCGTTTGCCTTGTGCATGCATCGGATCGTTCTCTGCCAAACGTCGCGCCTGTTCCATCGATTCGGCGCGGTAGATGATCATGCCGGAGCCGTTCATCTGTTCGCCGCTGTCGTCGGACAAGGGACCGGCAAGCACCAGTTTGCCCTCGGCCTCCAATTTCTTCTGGTAATCCAGATGCGCCGGGAGCGTCTCGCCCAGTTCCTGCGGCGGCACGATGGGTGTCGTCTCAATTCGATAAAGCTCCAGCGCCAGCGCGCCACGCGCGCGCGCCGTGTCCCGGTATTCCGACCATGCAGGCATTCGATTCTCCAATATCCGTCTGTTCGCTTACCTTGTGGATGCAGTTGATATGAGCAAAGCGGCCGCGGAAGCGAAAAAGATGCTCCCGCGTGCCGACCTCCGAGACTGCATCATCGTTGAAATCCAAACATGAATCGCCAGAAATCGAAACAAAAAAATCGATATTAATTGACTAATAGGTATAAATGTGGGTAATTTTTCGCAAGTGAGATGGGTGCTCATACGCTCGGGACCAGTGCAATCGAATAGGTGAATCGGTCGGGAAACGCCTGAAACCAAAGGGTTATCGAGCTATTCCGACGGCTCTTGCGGCCCGAACAGGTGTGGTCGACACAGAGAAAGGGTGCAAAACCAATGAATATGCGCACTGCGCCGGAAGGAAATGAGCTTCAGCTCCTGCGGGAGGCGGCGCAAAACGATGTGCGTGGCATGCGTAAACGACTGAATGTGCTCGACAAGGACGCAATTGGCGTGATCCTGACCGAGGCGCGTTCGCATTATGCCTGGACTGACCAGCCGGTCTCGGATGAACAGATCCACCGGATATACGATATGGTCAAAATGGGGTCGACCAGCATGAACTGCTGCCCTGCACGGTTCGTGTTCGTACGTTCGAAAGAAGGCAAGGAGCGGCTGTCAAAAGCATTGAAACCGGCCAACATCGCCAAGATGATCGGTGCGCCGGTGACCGCCATCATTGCCTATGATGTGGAATTCTGGCGTGAACTGCCGAGGCTGTTTCCGCATGAGGACCGTCGCGGGCATTTTTCCGACAAGCCTGTCCATGCTGAAGAAACCGCCTTTCGCAATTCCACTCTGCAGGGTGGTTATTTCATGACCGCAGCGCGTGCGATCGGACTGGATGTCGGCGCAATGTCCGGCTTTTCCAACGAGATCGTGGATCAGGAATTCTTCGCCGGGACGACGTTGAAATCCAATTTCCTTTGCAACATCGGTTATGCAGACGAGACGGCATTGTTCCAACGACTGCCGCGGTTTGATTTTGATGATGTTTGCTCTTTTGCCTGAAGGACCGAAAAGACGCCCATGGTAAATGTGAAAATGAAAACAACGGTGAAATTGCGGGCCTCGGCTGAATGCCCATCTCACTCATTGTCGGATATCGCCATCCGCGATCTGCTGTTTCATATCGATGAGCCGGTTGAACGCGGCGGTTCGAACAAGGGACCGACACCGACCGATACGGCACTGGCGGCTTTGATCGGCTGCACGAACGTCATCGGGCACAAATGCGCGGAGAAACTAGGAGTGGATATCGGGCATTTGTCGATATCAGCCGCCTGCGACTTTGACCGGCGCGGTGTCACCCTGCAGGAAGAGGTCGATGTTCCGTTTGAGAAAATCGTCCTGACGGTCGAAGCGGACGGAACAGCGGCCAATGAGGACCTTGAAAGAGTGAGCACCGAGGTTGCGAAATATTGCCCGTTGTCGAAACTGTTTCGGCAGGCTGGTACCGAGATCCAGGAGATCTGGAGGCGGAAAGAGAACTGAACCGGAAGGTGACCGTCGTGTTCACCGTCCACAACAAAATACAAAACAAGTTGGGAGGAATTCAGATGATCAAAAAAATGACACGCCGGATGGTTCTGGCAGCGGCCATGTCAATTGGCCTTGCTGGCGGCGCAACAGTGCAGCAGGCCGAGGCGACTGAAACCATCAAGATGGTGGCGATCGACGGTTATCCGGCGCGCGCCATGTGGGTGAA
>JAJFHT010000107.1 GCA_021775495.1 Hyphomicrobiales bacterium
GGTTTGTCAGGTTATGTCGCCAACAATGTCCTGGGTCCGGAACTGGCGGGTTTTGGCAAGATTCTGCACGGGCGGCTGTCCCTGGATCTGCTCTACCTCGATTCCGATATGGACGCCGAAATGGCACAAACAATCGCCGACGATATCAAAACCACACTTGAAAACCTCACATTGGAAACAGGACCGGCATTGCCATGAAACCCGTGCTTTCGGATATCCAGACACTTGTCAGGTTGCAACTGGGTCTGAAGCAGGTCGGGACCGACGATCATCTGGTTGAGCAATTGGGCGCGGAGTCCGCCGATATCGTCAATATTGTCGTCGCACTTGAGGAAAAATACGGCATCGTCATCGATGAGAGTGCGATGGCGGATCTCGAAACGGTAGAAGACCTGTTTCACATCGTCGAACAACAGATGTGAACCTGCTCGATGCCGACTGTGGAGTTCAAGACACTCATCGACATGCTCGAACACCGGGCCGCGGAAACGCCGGACAAGGCGGCATATTCCTTCTCGGGCACAGCTCATACGTTTGGTGAATTGTGGGATCGGATCAATCGGTTCGCTGCACACTTGCAACAGCTCAAGGTACGACCGGGCGACCGGATTGTCCTGGCCTTGCCGAACGGTCCCGATTTCTTCTTCGCATTCTATGGAATTCAGCGCGCCGGTGCCATCGCCGTGCCCTTATTTCCGGGCTTCGGTCCCGAGCGCATCTTGTCGACGGCGCGGGATTGCACGGCCACAGTGATCGTGACGGCCTCGGACACGGCTTCTGATCATCTGGAGCAATTGCATCAGCTGGCTATCGCCCAGAGCGCCATTGCCACAACCGTTGCGGCATCCGCCAAAACAACCGGTTCGGGCGATTTTCCCAATATTGCCCCGGCTGATCTGGCTTTCATCCAGTACACATCCGGAAGCACCGGAAACCCGAAAGGGGTGATGATCTCGCACGACAATCTGCTGACCAACATCCGGCAGATGATCCAGTCGATGCGCGTTACAGAAGCAGACATCTTCGTCAGTTGGTTGCCCGTCTATCACGACATGGGCCTTATCATGAAAACCATGATGCCGTTCTATCTGGCAGCCGATCTCCATTTGCTGCCCACCAGTCTGCGGAACGTCGGTGCCTGGCTGAGCGCTATCGAGGACAACAAAGCCACATTCACAGCCGCCCCCGACTTTGCCTATCGCCTCAGCGTGCAGCAGGCACGCGGCAGACAGGACTATGATCTTTCAACGCTTCGCATTGCGCTGAACGCGGCTGAGCCCGTGCGGCACAGGACCATCGAGGAATTTGAAAACACTTTCGGGTTGAAAAACGTCATGGTTGCGGCTTATGGACTGGCCGAAGCGACACTAGGCGTCAGTATGTGGCCACCCGGCCGTCCGGCCAAAGTGGATCAACACGGCCATGTTTCCGTTGGCCGCCCCTTCCCCGAAGTCGAAATTGCAATTGTCGAGAACGGCAAGGCAGTTGGTGCCGGCTCTATCGGCGAGATTGCGATCAAGAGCACAGCACTGCCGAGCGGCTATTTCAACAATTCTGATGCCACGCAAGAATTGCATTGGAAGCCCGACCACATCCTCAGTGGAGATCTGGGTTATATCGACCCGGATGGAGATCTGTTCATTGTCGGCCGAAAAAAGAGCACCATCATTCAGGCCGGCCGAAACCTCTATCCTCAGGAAGTCGAGGAAATTATCGACCTTTTGCCGGAGATCCGCCGGTCGATTGCAATCGGCGTTGAACGCGGCCGGCTTGAAGGTGAACAGACCTACATTTTTGCCGAAGTCCGAAAACACACGTCCATGTCCCAAGAGGATCTGCAGGACATCGTGGTGAGCATCGTCAGCGAATTGCACGCACAACTCGGATTTCGCCCCGGCCGGGTCTATCTGGTCAAACCCAAAACCATTCCCGTCACCTACAACGGAAAATACCAGCACAGCCGATTGAAGGACATGTATCTGAGCGGTGAACTGGCCTTGGATGGACAGATCCTGTACCCGGATTACTAGACGTGCAGGCACAAGTTCGAACCGCTGGTGCCGTTAGGGAAAAATCTCCGACTGACATCCATCTTCGTACGTTTTCATGATCGTCACCACACGGGAACGAACCACCATTTTCGGACTTGGAATGCCCATCTGATCCACGGCAAGTTCGGGTGTTTCCGGCCGTTGCGCGCGCGCCTCGGGCATCCATAGTTGCCTGCAATACCAATGAGCGTTGGCGTCACGACCGGGCAACATTTTCCGATAGAGATCGGCGGTTGGCTGAAGTTGCAGCATGGTACGTTTGTACTATTCAAGCGTCTTGTCTGCCACTGCCGGTGAGCTAAAATTATTGAGGGCGATCAAGGCAGTGGGGGTTTGTTGATGACAACAAATGCAGCCGGAAAAGCCAAGGACGCCACCTTAAAGGAGAGCACTATGGGGTTTGTTGTATGTCGTAATTTGAGTGCAGTCTTGGCAGCAATGATTGCCCTGGCTCCGGGGTCAGCTTCGGCAGTAACATTGACTAGTACGAATCCATACGAATTTGGTGGACGGTTGACCAATTGGGACCAAAATATCGAATCAGAATCGGCTCAGGTCATCAAGAGCGGATCCCACACCAACTTCAACGTTGATGGTGGTGCGACGGCTTGGGGATCGGGTACATGGCTCTTTGGCAGTTACGTGGAGACCACGTTTACCGTGCCTGCTGACACATTGTTTGTACAGTTTCAGTCAGACACCAATGACGGCATTGCGCAGTTTGTCGTTGATAGCATTGTGATTGGTTCGCTCAACACCTTCAACAAAGGTTGGTTTCAGGTCGCGATTGGCGAATTGACGCTGGGACTTCACACATTGCGCGTCAATCGCCTCTCAGCCGACCTTGCCTTCGACAACTTTGGTGCACTGGCAACGACCACTCCTGTCCCACTACCCGCGGCTTTCCCATTGTTTGCGGGTGGCCTTGGCTTACTCAGCCTGCTCGGCTGGCGCAGGAAGCGCATGACTACCGCTTAGAATTCGTCGAAACACCTGTATTGGTGAGCGGCCCTTCGGGGCCGCTTTTCTTTTGGGCGAAGGTTTTGAATTGCGTCGTGGCCTGCAGAAAAGACTGTCGATTATATTCTGATGCATTGTCACCAACTGGCGGCTCTCTGCATTCGTTGACGGCTGTCCCCTGACTCCGATCGGGCGCAATCCGCTCGATCTCAGCTAGGCACATGTGCGGAATAATTACGCAACTCTACGAATTTTCACGGCAGACGATCATGCTCATAATCGGAGTCGTGGGCAGTCCCACAGCAACAATGCTGTGATGTGACCCGCTGGGAGGCGTTATGAAAACTTCCGCATTCAAAACCGGTGCAGCATTTGCTTTTGCGGTGCTGATATCCGTTGGCGCAGATCAAGCATCTTCAGCTCCGTTCAGCGTAACCAATGGCGATTTCGTCGGTAACTCCTACACTTTCAGCTATTTCACAAGGCTAAACCAGAGTTTCAATGGCGCCAACGCGCCTGTGATCGGTGACCCCTGGCTGACAAATTCAGGCTGGGTTCGGTCCGGCGTTGCATCCACCAACTATTGGCAGCTCCCTCCTGCGGGTCTTGGCCGATTGTATGGCGGTTCCGGGGTTTCGGGAACGGTAGGATGGGATTTTTCTGGCATCACGGGGGCAATTGCGAAAGTCGAACTTCTGAGCGCAAACATCCTTTTCCAAATTCCGCAGGGTCCTGGAGGAATTGGAGACCGGGCGATCGGCGACAAGGTTACCGGCGATGTAGCGACGCCAGCCTCGTTCGGTACCGGCGCTTACACCAACATGTACACTTTAACGGGAGACGGCGGCATACTTCCAAACCAGAATGTTTTGGGAAATGGCGGCGGATCAGATCCAAATACGCGAACGCTCATGGACATAACCTCTCTTTTATCTCCGGTCTGGCTGAACAATCCCAACCTGCTAGAGTTGAGATTTGGATTTCAACAAAATCCCTCGGGTTTGGACATATTTTCCGATTCAGCTCAGGTCTTCCGGTCCCTCGACACGGGTGGCGTGGACGATGAGTTGGGTATGAGACTGGTGGTCACGATGAGCAACACTGCCGTCGTCCCCCTTCCGGCAGCTCTTCCACTCTTCATGGGCGGCCTTGGCCTGCTTGGCTTCCTCAACTTGCGAAGAAAGCGCCGGACCGCTTAAAACCAAATTTTTGCACCATATCAATAAGCGGTCCCACGGGGCCGCAATTGGTTTGGCCAAACAGCCCGGAACGGGTCACGTCCTGCCGAAATGGCGTGTAAGGAGTCCAGGAATTCGCTTCCTGAATCCGCGTACGAAACCGACCTGCGGGGCTTCCCGCTTATCCAATCGCTGGATGCTCAAACCGGTTTGTTTTGAACATTATCCTCCGGCTACCGCGTTCGGACCGGGGTCAAGTCGCCACCCTACCCGGTGCCGACCGCGCCTCCGCCACCAGCCATTCGCGGAATTTCTTCAATGGCGGATAGCTGGTCCGCTCGCGTGGCCAGACCAGGTAATAGGCCTCGTCACTGCGCAATGGCAGATCGAGTGCCGGGACCAATTCGCCGGACTGCATCTCCTTTTCAACGAGAAATGTCGGCAGAAGAGCGACCCCAAGTCCACCAACGGCGGCTTGTGCAACCGTCGCGAACTGGTCAAAAATCATTCCCGATCCCCGTTCCGCCGAAGCGCCGTTGCTGCGAAACCAGCGTTCCCATGCTTCCGGACGTGTCGCCATGTGGATCAGCGGAACGCTCAGCAGATCATCGGCGATGGAAAATCCGTGCGATTGCCGCAAGCCGGGAGCACAGGCAGGCACAACCGTTTCCTCAAGCAAAAATGCATGGTCGGTTCCCGGCCAGTCCGCTATGCCGTGATGAATCGCGGCGTCAAGATGTTCCGCCGAGAAATCAAACGGTTTGAGCCGCGTCGTCAGGTTGACGGTGACGCCGGGCGTGTCGCCCAGGAACCGGTTGAGCCGTGGCGCCAGCCAGCGTGTGCCGAAGGTTGGCAATATTGCAAGGTCGAGCGTACCGCCTTTCGGGTTGACCTGCAGATTGAGCGACGCCTGCGCAATCGTTTCAAGCGCGTCTCGAATATGCCGCTCATAGGTCAATCCGGCATCGGACAATCGCACCGTCTGGCGCTCGCGCACGAACAGTTCTACACCCAGTTGCTCCTCCAATGCTTTCACCTGGCGGCTGATGGCGCTCTGCGTCAGATTGAGCTCGCGAGCGGCAACCGAAAAACTGCCGGCGCGCGCTGCGGCATCAAACGCACTGAGCAGACTGATGGATGGAAGATATCGCCTTGGCGTCAGCATAGTCATTCCTTTTACTCATGACTTCATTCCAAAAATTCAGGATTTGAGGCGGTTTCCAATGTGCCTCAGGTAATATTCATGAGATAAATGAATGATAAATGCAATTCTTTGGAACGTCAGTCTGTGTCGCCCAAAAGAAAATTCTCCGAGTTTGCCTTGTTAATCCATATGCGAATGGCACAATGAACCCTGAGCTCTGCGACAGCGGATTAAGCGTCAGCGGGCAGGCCGTAAGTCAACAGGAAGGTCAGAAAAATGGATGCTGAAGTCACCAAACTGAAAGCCAAGGATGCACCGGATCTCGGCTCATTCCAGTGGGACGATCCGTTCCGGATGGATGACCAATTGACTGAGGATGAGCGCATGATCCGCGATTCTGCCCAAGCCTACGCAGCGGAAAAACTTCAGCCGCGCGTCATCGAAGCTTACCGGGAAGAAAAGGCCGATCCGGCTATTTTCCGCGAAATGGGAAGCATGGGACTGCTCGGTCCGACAGTGCCTGAAACCTATGGCGGCGCAGGTGTCGGCTATGTCGCATACGGGCTGATCGCCCGCGAGATCGAGAAGGTGGATTCAGGTTACCGCTCCATGATGTCGGTCCAGTCGTCCCTGGTGATGTACCCGATCTACGCCTATGGCTCGGAAGAGCAACGGCGCAAATACCTGCCTGGCCTGGCATCCGGAGAACTGATCGGCTGTTTCGGACTTACCGAGCCCGATGCCGGCAGCGATCCGGGCGGCATGAAGACCCGAGCCGAAAAAACAGCGAATGGTTACCGGCTGACCGGTTCGAAGATGTGGATCTCGAACAGTCCGATTGCCGATGTGTTCGTCATATGGGCCAAATCGGACGCCCACGAGGGAAAGATCCGGGGGTTCGTTCTCGAAAAAGGCTCCAAGGGCCTGACCGCCCCCAAGGTCGGTGGCAAACTGTCGCTGAGAGCTTCGATCACCGGTGAAGTCGTGATGGACGGCGTTGAGGTTTCCGAAGATGCCCTGCTGCCAAACGTTCAGGGACTGAAAGGACCGTTCGGCTGCCTAAACCGCGCCCGCTACGGTATTTCCTGGGGCGCCATGGGTGCCGCTGAATTCTGCTGGCATGCCGCCAGGCAATACGGACTGGACCGCAAGCAGTTCAACCGGCCCCTTGCGCAAACCCAGCTGTTCCAGAAGAAACTCGCCGATATGCAGACGGAGATCACGCTCGGGCTGCAGGGATCGCTGCGGGTCGGCCGCCTGATGGACGAGGCCAATGCGGCGCCGGAAATGATCTCGCTGGTCAAGCGCAACAATTGCGGCAAGGCGCTCGACATTGCCCGGATGGCGCGCGACATGCACGGCGGCAACGGCATTTCGGAAGAATTCCAGGTCATGCGTCACATGCTCAATCTGGAAACCGTCAACACCTACGAGGGCACACACGACGTACATGCGCTCATTCTGGGCCGCGCCCAGACCGGTCTGCAGGCATTCTTTTAATGCCAAAGCCGCATGAGGGATTGCGCGTTCTGGAATTGGCGCGGGTGCTGGCCGGCCCCTGGATCGGCCAGACCTTCGCCGATCTCGGCGCCGATGTCATAAAGGTCGAAAGCCCGGCCGGAGACGACACCAGGGCTTGGGGACCGCCTTTTGTCGATCATACCGGAAAAAACGGAGAGCAATTCCGCAGCGCCGCCTATTTTCACAGCTGCAACCGCGGCAAACGTTCGATCGCAGTCGATTTCCGCACAGAAGAAGGCCAGGAAACAGTTCGGCAGCTCGCTGCACGATCGGACGTTCTGGTTGAAAACTTCAAACTTGGCGGCCTTGCCAAATACGGCCTCGACTATGAGAGCCTGTCGAAAATCAATCCGCGCCTGATTTATTGTTCTGTCACCGGTTTCGGTCAATCGGGTCCCTATTCCAGCCGTCCGGGCTATGACTTCCTGATCCAAGGCATGTCCGGGATCATGTCGATCACCGGTGCGCGGGATGGCGAACCGCAAAAAATAGGCGTTGCCTTTGCCGATATTTTCACCGGGCTTTATGGCGTCATCGCCATACAGGCCGCCCTTTCCGAGCGGGAGAGAACCGGCCGCGGCCAGCACATCGACATGGCCTTGCTGGACAGCATGGTCGGCGTTCTTGCCAATCAGGCCATGAACTATCTGGTGTCGGGATCTGCACCCAGCCGGCTTGGCAACGCCCATCCGAACATCACGCCGTACCAGGTCTTCGCCACCTCGGACGGGCACATCATCATTGCTGTCGGAAACCAGCGCCAGTTCGACAATCTTTGCCGGGCTTTGAAACTCGAAAACCTGATCAACGATCCGCGATTTGCCACCAATGCCGACCGTGTGGCGCACCGGGATGAACTTGCAATAGTGCTGGAAGGCGCGATCAGCCGATACGGCAAGCTGGAATTGCTCGACATACTGGAAAAGGCAGGCGTTCCGACGGGACCGATCAACACAATTGATGAAGTGTTCGACGATCCACAGATCAAGGCGCGCGGCATGCGTATTGATCCGCAGGGCATCCCCGGTGTCCGCACACCGATTGTCTTCAGCGAGAGTGAACTGTCGCTCGGCAATCCATCTCCGGGCCTTGGCGAGCATAACCAAGAGATACGCGCGGAACTGGCGCAATCGCTGGAGAAAATCAAATGAGAACAGGTGGCCAGTTGATTGTCGACTGCCTTGAGGCGCAGGGCGTTGACCGGGTTTTCTGCGTGCCCGGCGAAAGTTACCTGGCGGTTCTGGATGCCCTGCACGATTCATCTATCCAGACCATCGTCGCACGCCAGGAAGGTGGCGCGGCAATGGCTGCCGAAGCCGACGGCAAGATGACCAATAGGCCGGGTGTGTGCTTCGTGACCCGCGGACCCGGTGCAACCAACGCCGCCGCCGGCATTCACATTGCCAAGCAGGACTCGACACCGATGATCGTGTTCGTCGGTCAGATCGGCACACATATGCACGGGCGGGAGGCTTTTCAGGAAGTCGACTATCGCCAGACATTTGCCGACCTGGCCAAATGGGTGGAAGAAATCAGGCAGCCCGAACGGATTCCAGAAATCATCGGTCATGCCTATCACGTTGCCATGAGCGGCAGGCCGGGTCCGGTGGTGATCGCCCTGCCGGAAGATATGCTGCGGGATTTAGCGGACGTCATGCCGGGCCCGCGGGTGGAAGTGGCCGAACCCGCGCCGACCAGGGCTGCAATCGCGGAACTCCAGAACATGATCTCCACGGCAAAACAGCCGTTCCTGGTTGTCGGCGGCTCGCGTTGGACGGCATCGGCTGTCGGCAAACTGCAGTCATTTGCCGAACGGCTGAACCTTCCGGTCGGCTGTTCCTTCCGCCGTCAGCAATTGTTCGATCATCTCCATCCCAACTATGCCGGCGATGTCGGCCTTGGCATCAATCCGGCGGTAAAGGCACGTATTGCCGCTTCAGACCTGCTGATCCTGCTAGGCGCCCGCTTTTCCGAAAACCCCAGCCAGGGATTTTCGCTGCTCGACATCCCGGCTCCGAAACAGGCGCTGGTTCAGATTCACAGCGGCGCCGAAGAACTGGGCCGCATTTACACACCCGATCTTGCCATCAACGCTACTCCTGACGCGTTCCTGGATGCCTCTGCCGACTTGGCACCGGGTCCGTCGGCGAGCACGGTCGAAACAGCTCATACGGCATATCGCGAATGGACCGACGATCTGCCGCAAACGCCGGGCGATGTACAGATAGGCGATATCCTTGGCCATTTGCGAGCGACCCTGCCACCAGATGCAATCATAACCAACGGTGCCGGCAACTACGCCATCTGGATCAACCGGTTCTGGCGCTTCCGGCAATTCGGAACACAACTTGCACCGACCTCCGGCTCGATGGGATACGGTCTTCCGGCAGCGATCGCGGCAAAACTGCGCCACCCGGATCGCGATATCGTCTGCTTTGCTGGTGACGGCTGTTTTCAGATGACCAGCCAGGAGTTCGGAACCGCGATCCAACATGGTGCCAACATCATCATCCTTGTTGTCGACAACGGCATCTACGGGACCATTCGCATGCACCAAGAGCGGGACTATCCCGGTCGCGTTTCGGCCACGCAACTGATGAATCCGGATTTTGCCGGTCTCGCCAGAGCCTATGGCGGCCATGGCGAGACAGTCGAAAAGACCGCCGATTTTGTTCCCGCCTTCGAACGTGCCCGGCAGAGCAAGCTGCCAGCGATACTTCACATCAAGACCGATCCCGAGGCGATTACGCCCTCAACGACCATATCGGCCCTCAGAAACGCATCCATCAGGAGCCAGAACCAATGACCTTTGCTGAAATTCTCAAAGCTGCCGACCTGTCACCGGCCGAAGTCCAGGGCGGTACATTGTCGGTCAGGACACCCGTCGACGGAGTCGAGATTGCCCGTCTCAAGACGCATTCCGAAAAAGACGTTCACGCTATTATTGCCTCCGGAATGAAAGCATTCGAAGTCTGGCGCCAGGTCCCTGCCCCGCGCCGAGGTGAACTGGTGCGGCTACTTGGCGAAGAGTTGCGGGCCGAGAAGGAAAACCTCGGCCGTGTCGTTACTCTGGAATGCGGCAAGATCCTGCAGGAGGGTTTGGGCGAGGTCCAGGAAATGATCGACATCTGCGATTTTGCGGTCGGTCTGTCGCGCCAGCTTTACGGCCTGACCATCGCATCGGAACGGCCAGGCCACGCCATGCGTGAAACCTGGCACCCGATGGGTGTCTGTGCGGTCATCACCGCATTCAATTTCCCCGTCGCCCCGTGGGCCTGGAACGCCGCATTGGCGCTGGTTTGCGGTGACCCGGTGATCTGGAAGCCGTCCGAAAAAACCCCTTTGTCGGCACTTGCCGTGCTGAAAATCTTTCAAAAGGCCGTCAAAAAATTCGGAGACGCCCCGGATAATCTGTTGCAGGTGGTGGTCGGCGAACGCGACACCGGAGAAGTCCTGGTCGACAGCCCCGATGTCGCCATCGTGTCCGCGACAGGATCAACCCGCATGGGTCGAGCCGTCGGCGTGAAAGTCGCCGAGCGTTTCGGGAGATGTATCCTCGAACTTGGCGGCAACAACGCCATGATCGTCGCTCCATCGGCCGATCTGGAAATGGCCTTGCGTGCCATCGTCTTTTCCGCTGTCGGCACGGCCGGGCAGCGCTGCACCAGCCTGCGCCGGCTGATCGTGCACGAGTCCATTCACGATGAACTGGTTGCCCGATTGAAAAAGACCTATTCGAACCTTCCGATCGGCGATCCGCTTGAGGACGGCGTGCTTGTCGGGCCGCTGATAGATCAGGCTGCGGCGGACGGCATGAAACGGGCGCTGGAACAGGCCATTTCCGACGGCGGCACCGTCACCGGAGGACAGCCCGCACTGGCCGGACAGTTCCCCGACGCGCAGTATGTCCAACCGGCCATTGTCGAAATGCCGGCCCAGACCGATATCGTCCGCCATGAAACATTCGCGCCAATTCTCTACGTTATGAAATACAAAACCCTGGCCGAAGCCATCGACCTGCAGAATGCGGTACCGCAGGGCCTGTCGTCCTGCATCTTTTCCACCGATGTCCGGGAAACCGAGGAGTTCCTGTCCGATATCGGCTCTGATTGCGGCATTGCCAATGTCAATATTGGTCCATCCGGTGCGGAAATCGGTGGCGCGTTTGGCGGCGAAAAGGACACTGGCGGTGGACGTGAATCCGGTTCCGACGCGTGGAAAGGCTACATGCGGCGCCAGACCAACACCGTTAACTACTCGCGGGATCTTCCCTTGGCCCAGGGCATCAAATTTGAGATATGAAGTTCTAGTGTGGCGGAACTGAAGTAAAAAATCGGGATTGTTTGCGGGGTTTTCCCTCGAAAACAATGATTTGGGGCTGAAACCTGACTCTGTTCGAGCGCATTGGCGCGATCGGCGCAAAATCTTCCTTCCGCTGGGAGGCGGCGCCGACACGCCCTCATGTCGACTGGCGCTTTCCGACCGACATCCGATTTGGCGTCGGCCGAACGGCCGAAATCGCAACAGCCTGCCGGGAATCAGGCATCACAAGGCCACTTCTGGTCACCGATCCCAATATAATCGATCTGCCGCAGACAGCCGCCATCATAGAAAGGCTGTATTCGGCCGGGCTGGAACCGGAGATCTTTTCCGACGTCCGGGCAAATCCGACCGGTGAGAATCTCGAAGCCGGCGTAAAAGCGTACCGGGCGGCTGCGCACAACGGTGTCATTGCGTTCGGCGGCGGATCGGCAATCGACGTGGGCAAACTGATCGCGTTCATGGCCGGTCAGATGCGCCCCGTCTGGGAATTCGAAGCCATCGGCAACCTGTGGAAACGCGCGGATTTCGAATCCATTGCGCCAATTATCGCCGTTCCGACTGCCGCAGGAACCGGTGCCGAAGTCAGCACCACTGCGATCATAACCTGCAGCGAAATCTACACAAAGAAGACGATCTACCATCCGCAGCTGATGCCGGGCATCGTCATTTGCGATCCACAGGTGACCGTAACCACGCCAAAAACGGTCACCGTCGGTGCCGGCATGGCGGCGTTTGTCAACTGTCTGGAAGCCTATTGCTCACCGCAATATAACCCGGCTTGCGATGGCATCGCCATCGAAGGCATGCGGCTGGTGTTGGGAAATCTGCCGAAGGCTTTCCGTAAGCCGGTCAATATTGACGCCCGCAGCGCAATGATGAGCGCCGGGATCATGGGCGCCATGGCGGCACAAAAAGGGCTTGGGGCCGTCAACTCCCTGTCCAATCCCGTGTCAGCGATATTCGACAGCCATCAGGGCATGACCGCGGCAACCATCATGCCGTTTGCACTCGATTTCAATCGGCCAGCGATCGAACAGAGAATAGACGGGCTTGCCAGCATGCTGGGGATCGAAGGCGGTTTTGACGGTTTCATCAAGCATCTGGCTGGGTTCGAAAAGAAGCTCGGCGTACCAACCAGCCTGGCGAATTACGGTGTAACAGTCGAGATCATCGAGAACCTCGCCGATATCGCCCTCGTCGATCCGGCAGGGGTTAACAATCCGATTCCGCTGAACCGCGACAACATTGCAGCGCTCTATCACCGCTGTCTTTGAAGACTGAGACTTTTCTTCCTTTCCGAAGTCACATCCCGGCTGCCTGTGTCGTCTCCCTTTCATAAGGAGAAAACACCATGCGTCTCGTCATCTCATTCATATCGATCTTCTACCTGGCAAACGGCCTGCTTATGCTTGCCGCGCCCCTCACCTGGTACGACATCACGCCGGGGGCCGATCACACCGGCCCCGCCAACATCCATTTCATCCGGGATATCGGCCTGGCATTCATCGCCGCATCGGCCGCGATCATCGCGGTTGCTCAACCGGCCCTTCGTCTGCGTCCGGCCTTCGCAGCCACCAGCGTCTTCGTCGGCGGTCACGCAATCCTGCACATGATAGAGTTCCTTGACGGCCATTTCGGATTCTTTGAGATCATCAGGGACACTGCCCTGATTGTCGTACCGGCGCTGATCGTCATCACCTGGATGGCCGGCAAAACCAGGCAGCCAGCTGAGAGTGGAGCAAACCGATGATCTCATCTCTTTATGCCCGGCTGTTCAAAATATTCGGTGACCGCTACACCTATGACACTGGCTACCTCGAACAAATGGCCCGTATCTATCCGGAAAAGGCATGGCGCTATTTCCTCTCCGCGCCATTCTCCCAGCATCGACGTCATGCGCCCGAGACAGCTTACTTCGCTGCGAAACTGCGTTCAGCCCTGCTGTCAGGTTGCGGTCCCTGCGTTCGTCTGGTGCTGGCAATGGCAAAAGAGGCGAACGTCGCTCAATCGCAATTGCGGACAATCCTGACCAATGACACGAACGAAATGCACGCAGAGACATTACTAGGGTACCGATATGCAACGGCAGTTCATCAACAATCTTCCGAATTGCCGGAGATCATAAAGGACATAGAGATTCTTTATGGCCTGCGCGGTTTGTGGGACATGGCGCTGGCAGTCGCATTCGGGCAGTTTTATCCGGTGATCAAGCGCGGTCTCGGTGTTGCCGTTGCCTGCGAACCGCCGGAAACACTGGTCAGGGAACTGAATGACGCATAATTCAACATCGGGCAGCGACGCAACAGCGGAATTCGAAAACCTTCGCGCTCCGCTGATGCGCCTTGGCTATCGCATGACCGGCTCGGTGGCAGATGCCGAGGACATCGTTCAGGAAACGTGGCTGCGCTGGAATTCAGCTGGGCAACCTGCGCCGGACAACCCGAAGGCCTATTTTTCCATGATCGCCACTCGATTGTGCCTTGACCGGCTGAAACGAGCGTCCCGGCAACGCGAACACTATGTCGGCGTCTGGCTCCCCGAACCGGTGGTCGCGGACTGGAGCCTTGCAGCACATGCTCCCGACGCCGTTGATGGGCTGGACCTCTCCTATGCGTTCATGACCATGCTGGAGCGCCTGACCCCGCTTGAACGCGCGGCCTATCTGCTGCACGATCTGTTTGACGTGACGTTTGGGGAGATTGCCGACGTCCTTGAACGCACCCCATCCGCCTGCCGCAAACTTGCTTCGCGCGCTCGCAGGAATATCAAAGACGGCCCGCAAAAATACCAGGCCAGCGCCAGTGAACTGGCGCGCCTGGCAATGGCTTTTACCAAGGCTGTGAGTTCCGGTAGCGTCGAGCCGCTCCAGACTCTTTTCGCGGAAGACATCCTGTTTTTGTCCGATGGTGGCGGAAAAGCGCCTGCCGCGCTCAACCCTGTTCACGGTGCAAATGCTGTCGCAAGGCTGCTTCTCGGGCTAGCCCAGAAACAAGATATGAGCGACGCTGCGGGAGTCCGGATCCTGGCGATCAACGGATCTCCCGGAATTGCTTTTATCTCGGCTGATGGCCGGGCCCAATCAGTTTGTTTGGACCTCGATCCAGAGGGCAGGTTCGCAACCTGCTACATTGTTCGAAATCCAGACAAGACTTCCGGGATCAGAAACCTACTGACAAGTCCCGCCGGCTGATATCCGCCGGCAGATGGGTGTCGTGATCGCGATCATGACACCCCTGTCGGTGGATCAATTGGCAGCCGGCTTGGCATGCATCAGGGTCAGACCCTTGGCCGTGCGGTTCTGAAATCCCTTCCAGTAATTATGCTCCGGCTTGACCGTTCCGTCCTTCTCGATGGCATAGACGCCGCTGTTTGAATCCTCAATCAGGTCAAGATAACCCGCGGCTTCGGCATCTTTGCGCAGATATTTGCCCAAAAATGCGGTGACGAAGTGCTGGGTGATATTGTTCATCCGCACCGAATCCCAAACCGCATCCGCATAGTGATCGAACGGGATGAAATCCAGGGTTTCAACAGCCTCCCAGGATTCCACAGGGGCCGGCATCGGCGCGGCGGCATTATGATTGGCATGGGCGAAGGTCAGCAGATAACGCTCCGAATTGACGGTATTGTCGTAGATCGCCTTGGTTCCGTTCTCATAGCCAGAGACATCGTCGGCACTTCCTGCAATGAACATCATCGGGATTTTGATTTCGGCCAGGCCATCGGCTGCCCAGAATCCGGTATTCATACCCCATGGCGCGATCGCAACCGACGCCTTGATGCGCGGATCCATCATTGCCTTGTGGCTGTCGCTGCCGGCAAGCATCACCTCAAGCGTCTTTTCCGGTGCTCCCCAGGGGTATTCGGTGCTGGCCTGAGTCACGCCGCCGCCCGATGTGATCACCGCACCATATCCGCCCATCGAGTAACCGACGATCGCCGTACGCGACGCATCCACCAGACCTGCCAGGAAATGACTGGCCTCGGAGCCGAAGCGATCCATTTCCTTCAACACAAAGTGCTGATCCAAAGACCGGTTCACAAGAGTGCTGCCGAAAGCGGCCTTGTCGGCGTATGTGCTGTCGGTGTGATCGATCGACGCGACGACATATCCTTTTGTCGCCAGGTTTTCGGCAAGATGGCTCAAAAGGAATCGGTTGCCGGGATATCCATGCGAAATGATCACCAGCGGAAGTGCGCCGGCGGTTTTTTGCGGCGCCGCATCGCGCATAGCCTGACCGGTGATCTGAACCTTGGTTTTGCCGTCACGAAGGAACACGTCGTATGTCTTTGATGCTCCGTCGGTCGGCTCGGCCGGGTACCAAACCTCGACAGTCAAGGGCCGATCGTACCGCGGCAGTTCCTTGCCAGCTTCAACTTTGAGAATATTGATCTGGTTCGGGTTTGACAGTTTCACGGTGCGGACACCGATCTTGTAATCACCATGCGCCGCGAGTTCCGGAGCATCCGGCCGCAAAAGATCAATTCTGTTGTCCGCGGCCATTGCCGCTCCTCCGAATAGGCCCAGCAGGACCGTTACACGAATTAACCGCTGCAGCATCGATTGTTCTCCCTGAAACCAATTGTTATTTGGACGACGTCGGATACCAAATGATCAACACAGTGTTGTGACAGACAGGCCTGCCGGAACCGAACGAAGCCAATCAGTAACTTAGCGCAATTCATTTGCATTGCCAGAGGTGCGGAGCACCGTCCTGCTAACGCAGCGTCAGGTTGTTAGCTTGCAGGTCTGACCCGAAATGAAGCCGGCACCTTTACCGATCCTCACGGCACTCCATGCCGCGAATGATTTGAACAGGATGAGGGATTGCGCTGGATCAACCGAGCGGGTTTAGTCATGGTCGATTCTGGACCAGACCGATGCACCCATTGATTTCGATTTCCAACCTCTCAAAGACCTACGAATCCGGGTTTCAAGCGTTGAAGAACGTCAATCTGGAGATTCGCAAGGGTGAGATTCTCGCGATGCTCGGACCCAACGGTGCCGGGAAAACCACGCTCATCAGTATCATTTGCGGTATCGTCAATCCAAGCGCAGGCACCGTAACCATTGCCGGCAACGACATCATTCGCGACTTCCGCGCCACCCGGTCGATGATCGGCCTCGTGCCACAGGAACTGACCACCGATGCGTTCGAAACCGTCTGGGCGACCACCCGTTTCAGCCGGCGGCTGTTTGGCAAGCGTTCCGATCCGGCTTTTCTGGAGAAAGTCCTGAGGGACCTGTCGCTCTGGGACAAGAAGGACGACATGCTCATGACACTGTCCGGCGGCATGAAGCGCCGGGTGCTGATCGCCAAGGCATTGTCGCACGAACCTGAAATTTTGTTCCTCGACGAACCGACGGCTGGAGTTGACGTCGAACTGCGCAAGGACATGTGGCGCCTTGTCGAAACCCTGCGGGAATCGGGCGTCACCGTTATTTTGACGACGCATTACATCGAGGAGGCTGAAGCAATTGCCGACCGTGTCGCGGTTATCAACCACGGCGAGATTATCCTCGTCGAGGACAAAGCCGAACTGATGCGCAAACTGGGCAAGAAGCAGCTGACGTTGGAACTGCACAAGAAGCTGGATAGCGTTCCCAATCGGCTTTCGACCTATGGTTTGGAACTCGCCTCGGAAGGCATGCAGCTTATCTACACCTACGACATACATGCCGATCGGACAGGGATCACCGCCCTGCTTGCCGATCTTGCCAAATCCCGCATCAAGTTTCGCGATCTGAAAACCACGCAAAGTTCACTGGAGGACATTTTCGTGACCCTGGTGAAGGAGCCGACATGAACATTCACGCGATCAGGGCCATTTACTATTTCGAGATGGCACGGACCGGACGCACGCTGCTACAGAGCGTTGTTGCGCCGGTGATCTCGACGGCGCTGTATTTTGTCGTGTTCGGAGCGGCGATCGGTTCGCGCATCACCGAAATCGACGGCATTTCCTATGGCGCCTTCATCGTGCCCGGACTGATCATGCTGTCGCTGCTGATGCAGAGCGTCACCAATGCGTCTTTCGGAATCTATTTTCCAAAATTCGTCGGGACAATCTATGAACTGCTGTCCGCTCCGGTGTCTTTTCTGGAGATCGTGATCGGTTATGTCGGAGCGGCAGCCACCAAATCGATCATTCTTGGATTGATCATCCTTGCAACCGCGCATCTGTTCGTGCCGCTGCAGATCGCTCACCCCGTCTGGATGCTGCTGTTTCTAGTGCTGACGGCCATAACGTTCAGCCTGCTCGGCTTCATCATTGGAATCTGGGCTGGCAATTTCGAGCAATTGCAGATCGTGCCGCTTCTGATCATCACGCCATTGGTGTTTCTCGGCGGTAGTTTTTACTCGGTGAACATGCTTCCACCGTTCTGGCAGAAGGTCACTCTGTTCAATCCGGTCGTCTATCTCGTCAGTGGATTTCGCTGGAGCTTTTTCGAAATTTCTGATGTCGGAGTCGGTCTCAGCCTGTCAATGATCGGCCTGTTTCTGGTGATTTGTCTTGCCACTGTCTGGTGGATTTTCAAGACCGGTTACCAGATCAAAAGTTAGATCGTGGACCTACAATGCCAAAGACGGATTGTAGTGAGCTTGACGACGCGAGGAAGTCGACAGCGTGTTTCTCGGGGCGCGCTGCCAAGCAATCATCCTCCTGACCGCCGCTAGCAGTTTGACATATATACCATTCGGTCGGTATGTATAATTCATGCCACGTCCCACTAAACTCCAACCTGAACGCGGTGATGCCAAAACGCGACTTCTTGAAGCCGCTCGTTCACTCATTCGCACCAGGGGGTTCACCGCAACATCGGTCGGCGACCTTTGTGAGGAGGCTGGTGTCACGAAAGGTGCTTTCTTCCACAATTTCGAGAGCAAGGAGGCGCTTGGGGTCGCCGCCGCGCATTTTTGGGCGGACACAACGAGCGCCTTTTTTTCAGAAGCACCCTATCACGCACCGAAGGAACCGCTTCAGCGTGTTCTCGCATATATAGAGTTCCGAAAATCAATCATCGAAGGTGAATTGTCAGAGTTTACCTGTCTTGTCGGGACATTGGTGCAAGAGGTTTATTCGTCTTCTCCCGGTATTCGAGAGGCCTGCGCGGAAAGCATTTTTGGCCACGCTTCAACGCTTGAAGCAGATATCAGCGCGGCGATGCAGGCGTACAACATCTCAGGTGACTTTACGGCGGAAAGTCTAGCGCGACATACGCAAGCGGTGATTCAAGGCGCGTTCGTGCTGGCTAAGGCTGACAACAATTCAAGGTTTGCGATTGAGAGCCTTGATCACCTTTATCGCGATATATGCCTGCTTTTCGACACTCCAAATTCAGTGCGAGGTTCCTCATGACCGAGAAAACAACACTAAAGTGCAGGTGTGGCCAAACCAGATTGGAAGCGACAGGTAGCCCTATCATGGTCACAGAGTGCCTCTGCGATAGCTGTAGGAAGGCCGCATCGCGTTTGGAGAAGCTGGAGGGTGCAATGAATATCCTGAATGGCTATGGCGCAACGCGATGCGGTGAGTTCCGCAAAGATCGCGTTTGCATTGTCTCAGGCAGAGAACATCTAAAAGAGTTCAGACTGACACCAGACGCCGACACACGGCGCGTTGTAGCGACCTGCTGCAACACGCCGGTCTTCATAGAAATGAAAGGTGGACATTGGGTCAGCCTCTACAGCCATTTGTGGCCAGACGGCCAGATACCGCCCGTCGATATGCGTACCATGACAGGTGATCTGTCAGATCCTTCCGT
>JAJFHT010000108.1 GCA_021775495.1 Hyphomicrobiales bacterium
AACTCGAGATGGACGAAAAGATCATCGTGTCGTCAACCGGCGCGCTGGAGCTTGCCAAAGTGCCCGGACATCTCGTTGTCGTCGGCGGCGGGGTGATCGGTCTGGAACTCGGTTCGGTCTGGGCGCGGCTCGGCGCCAAGGTTACGGTTGTCGAATTTCTCGATACCATTTTGGGCGGTATGGACGGCGACGTCGCCAAGCAGTTCCAGCGCATGCTGGCCAAGCAGGGCATGACTTTCAAGCTTGGTTCCAAGGTCACCGGCGTGGACAAGACGGGCAAGGGCGCCACCGTCACCTTCGAACCGGTCAAAGGTGGAGATGCGGAGACGCTCGATGCCGATGTTGTGCTGGTTGCAACGGGTCGCAGTCCGTATACGGACGGACTTGGATTGGAAAGGGCCGGCGTTGTTCTGGACGAACGCGGCCGGGTACGGATTTCCGAGCATTTCCTGACGAATATTCCGGGTATCTACGCCATCGGCGATGTCGTGGCCGGTCCGATGCTGGCGCACAAGGCGGAAGATGAGGGCGTTGCCGTTGCCGAGATCATTGCCGGGCAGGCCGGACATGTGAACTACAATGTCATACCAGGCGTGGTCTATACCCAGCCGGAAGTCGCTTCCGTCGGCAAGACGGAAGAGGAGTTGAAAGCCGAGGGACTTGCCTACAAGGCCGGAAAGTTCCCATTCTCAGCAAATGGCCGGGCCCGGGCCATGCAGGCGAGTGATGGATTTGTCAAAGTTCTGGCTGACAAGGCGACAGACAGGGTTCTGGGTGTTCACATTGTCGGATTTGGCGCCGGCGAACTGATCCATGAAGCGGCCGTTCTGATGGAGTTCGGCGGATCATCGGAAGATCTCGGGCGGACATGTCATGCCCATCCGACCATGTCGGAAGCGGTCAAGGAGGCGGCGCTCGCCACCTTCGCAAAACCGATTCACATGTAAGGGCGTCTCCGGGCTCAAAAAGAAAAGCGATTCCGAAGGACCGCCTGGTAGCGTCTATGTCGGAGGCTTCATGCAGCCGATGCAGCAATCCGCTTTCTGCGCCACCCGAGAAGGCCCAAACCGGCGAGGCCCGCTGCGAAAAGCGGCAAGGCAGCTGGAATTGGGACGGCGCTTACCGAAATATTGTCAAAATAGGCGTTTCCGGCGATTGCTCCGGAAAATGCGAAATCCTCGAACATCAGCCTGATTGCGTTTGTCGATGAGCCTTGAAGAATGATTGGCGCAATGAAAGCGTAGCTATAATGCTGCCAGCCAATGTCATCGATGAGCGCAAATGCATTCGGCAAATTCGTATAGTTTGTCGGATTGGTTCCCGCGTACCAGCCGTGTGATCCTGCCGTGCCCACAGAAATGCCAGCGTAACCGCCAGAACCGGCATTGTTCAATTTTTGGCCATAAAAATCAAATTCAACGGCGTATTTCTGGCCGGTAACAATATTGATTGGAGTGCTGGAGAAAATGTCACCGCCGATGACGACGCTCGAAAAGTTGAGAACATTGTTCGACCCATTGAGCGGGTCGGCAACAATCTGACCGTTCCCGGCTATCCATTGCGCGAGCGTACCGCCTTCGAAATCTTCCGAAAACAGCGGAACGGCGCTGGCGGGCGCAGCCAGCACGATCGCGACCGAGGCCAAAACCGCGCGTGTCGACAGTCCTCTTAGAATCGTACGGATGGCTTTCATGTGAATCCCCATTTTGGCACTCAACCGGCACCGGATGCTGTTTCCTGAAAACAGCGCGCACCCCCTGATGCGTTTATCACTTGTTAACCTTTAACATGGAGTGGCCTCGGTTCCAATAATAATAACTGTCTGTTTTTCCCGCGATACCGCTACATTTGAGAGTTACTTAACAAAAAGCGGCCCCAGCGGACCGCTTTGAGAATTGTTGATGAAGAGAGGCTAAACCGCTTAAGCGGCTCTGCCGCTATTCTGACGTGTCGGCTTCAGCCGGATCGTTGTCATCGAATTCCGGTTCATAGGCCTGGAGATCCTTGCGCTCAGACATTTGCGGCTTTCGATCGTCTGCCGGCAGAATGCTTGCCGTCGTCAGGCTTGCGTCATGCTCTGCCGATTTCATGAATGGGCAGGCTTGGGCCGCCGTCGAGAAAAATGCCAGCGCTGAAGCCATTACCAGTAGCTTTTTCATAGAACTGTCCTCCTGTGTCGCGATCAAAAGGATAACACGGCCACGTCCCACGGCAAAATCAACACTTGTCAGGCGTCTGAATGCCCGGTTGCGGCAACCGGTAACCGGTGGGGTAGAGCGAGCACGGCAGCAAGGATGATCAGGGCTGCGGCGGCTAGGATGCGAAACAGCGCGTCAAATCCCCAGTGCTCGTAAACGAATGCGATCATCGGCAGGCTTGCGGCGAGAACCGAGAAACTGACGACATAACGTACTCCGTAAATCTGTGCGCGCCGCCGCCCGGTCGCCATCTTGCCGATCATGAAATCATTGATCGGGATCTGGCCGAAAGCGCCGAGCATGAAGCCGAGCGCCACGGCAAACGCAAGTCCGTCCCGCAGACCCGGCATAATTAGAAAGAATACCAGCTGCATCGCCGCGACCGTCATGAAAACGGTTTTTGGTCCGTGCCGGTCGAGCATCGCACCAACGACCAGCTGCGCCATCGAGGCGATCGCGAAGGTGATGAACGCAAAGGTTCCGACCAGCGTGGCGATATCGGTGTGGCCGGGCAGGTCGAAACCCTGCAGCCATCCTGCCATGCCTGCGGCTAGTCCTTGCAGCCTTTCATCGAAAATTTTTGGCAGTGCGAAGGTGGTCGACTGAAAAATGATGCCCGATACGGCGGTGGTGACGAAGACGATCAGCGACACCCGGAAGAGCAGCGCCGTGACATCCGGCATCTGCAGCGAGACCGCTGCTCGGCCGGCGGTATCGGGTTCGCTGTCTGGGTGAATGACGGTTTTCCAGCGCAGGGCGAGATAGGCGATCCCCAGAATGATGGAGACGATTCCGGGAAAGATGAAAGCGGCGCGCCAGCTACCATTGTCAATCAGATAACCGGTGATCAGCGCCGCGCTGGCGACGCCGAGATTGCCCCACACACCGTTGATGGCGATGCGCATGCCGGTGTTTTTCCATTTGGCCGTGACGATGGCGAGACCGACCGGGTGGTATATTGCCGCAAAGATGCCGATGACAAAAAGGCCGATGGCAATCTGCAACGGCGTCTGACTGAAGCCGGTGACAATCGAGGCAAAGCCGATGCCGATGAAAAAAATTCCCATCATGCCGTCGCGGCTCCAGCGGTCGGCGAGCCATCCAGCCGGTAGCGCGAAGACGCCGAATGCAACGAAACCCGGCGTCGCGTAGCGCAACAGATCGGCATATCCAAGATCCCACTCCCTGGTCAGCGCAAGTGCCGCGACGGTGGCAAACACCAGGGTGAACAGATGATCGAGGAAATGGCCGAAATTCAGCAGCAGGAAATGAAGATGATCGCGTTTCATCGGCGTTCCGGTTTCGAATGTGGATTGACTGAGAAATGACCATAGACTTGACCGTATTGAGAAGTCTTGCCAGTTTTCATCGAGAATCTGCCAAAATCAACCGGGCTTGAAACGATGACGCATGACACTGTTTCCCGAAGCACAGATCCGGTCGACTACCAATTCGTGCCGCGGCCGGTGGCGGCGATGGCCAAGCGCTTCGAGGACGGACATGTCATCGAACCGCACGAACATGAACGCGACCAGTTCCTATATGCCGTCAGCGGACTGATGCGGCTGCGGACCGAGCGCGAGTCCTGGATCGTCCCGCCGGACCGGGCGGTCTACATACCGGCCAGCACACGACATTCGGTCGAGATGTGCGGTGATGTGCAAATGCGCACCCTTTACATCGAACCGTCCGGCGATGATCGCCCGCTGCCGGACCTTGCGGTGGTTGAGGTGCCGGACCTTTTACGAGCACTGGTGCTGGCGCTGATCGAGGAACCGCTGCTCTATGAGGAAACCGGGCGCGGCGGGATGATCGCGCAACTGCTGATCATCGAAATCCGGCGGGCACGCGAATTGTCTTTCTGCCTGCCCTTGCCGAAGGACGCCAGGCTTCAGAGAATCTGTACTGCGATCTTGGCGAACCCGTCCGATCGCCGGACTTTGGACGGCTGGTCGGAAACGGCAGGTGCGTCGACGCGAACGCTGGCGCGTTTGTTCGAGCGGGAAGTCGGCATGGGCTTTGGCGCCTGGCGGCAGCGGGTCCGGTTTCATGCAGCACTGGAAGACCTGTCGCGGGGCGAGGCGATCGCCCGTGTCGCGCACCGGCACGGGTACCGGAGCGCCAGCGCATTCAGCGCGGCATTTGCCAGGATAATGGGTCTGACGCCATCTGCGGCACGGCAGCGATGATGACAGACTGGGTCGCGTACTCATAAACGCTGACCGATGACGCTGCTCGGAGGGATGTCCGGCAAGCACCCAACTCCAGACGTTTTCGTGCGGGCAGCGGCACGGCGGTTGTGTGCCATAAACTGCCCCTTTCAATTTCAAGCCTAACGGCAGCAATGCGGACAAAACTACTAAAGAGGCTCGGCTGATTTATCCGAATTGCGACAGGCTCGGTGTCGTCGGTTTGTGCAATAAAGCGGTCATTCTCGAATTTAGGGCGACGGTACCGGCACCGTGTACCCCAACCCACCGGAAAATCTCCAATCAGATGGTCCAAGCAAGGGGAGCACTTCACTGCGTGGCATAAGGAATATTCTTTCAGCCTGACTTTAGGGAACTAAGGCACTGTCATTATTTTCCAATGCGCCTGATCCTGCAATTCAGATGCAAGGCCGATGATTTCCCTCTCGATGACTCGATAAAGATAGTTCTGCGGTCGGTTGCTTGGCAATACCGTGTACAAAGTTCGTTCAATAGAAGGATTCACAATTGTATTGGCGGAGATTTCACCTAGACTGACAACCCGCTGCACCATTGCATATGACAATATTGCAAAGCCTTCACCTTGTCTTACTAGGTCCAACTGTGTCGTTGGCGAATCTATTTCGAAGGCAATTTCGGGTTTAAGTCCCTCCATCTTAAATACCCGATCGATGAGTGTGCGAGTTCCTTCGGTAGCCGGTAGTATCAGTGGTAATTGAGCCACTTCTGCAAGGGAGATTGTTGGTGCATGTCGGACAGCCGAGACTGCAGGGCCAACTAATTGAAGTTTTTCTGTGATAAGTGGAGTTGTGTGAATACCCAGCATGGCGTTGGTATTTGAAGTAACACCAACGTCGGCTCTTCCGGAATTGATGTGATACGGAACCATATCTGGCAACGATGTCATCAAGCGTAGTGTGACTAAAGGATGCTTATCCTTCATCCGTTGCATCAAAGGAATAAAGATCATTCTTGCAACAGCTTCGGGAAAGACAACACTGGCTAATCCCGCAAGCTGGCTGTCCAGTTCGTTCAGGTTGTAGCGGATCATTTCGTGTCGAGCAATAATCTCCCTTGCAAGCTCGCAGAATCTGCGACCGGTTTCAGTTAGTTCAACTCCTCGGCCCCGTCTTTCGAACAGAACCACTCCGAGACTTCGCTCCGTCTCGTTCAGAGCCCGACTGAGTGCAGGTTGCGACACGTTCAGGGCAATAGCAGCGGCACTTACGCCTCGTTTTTCTGCAATTTTAACAATCGATTGCAATCGATTGTATGACAGATTCATTAGATTTCCATTTATCCGGTATATAACATTAGTGGTATGATATGCATCACAAAATATGCCATATCTGTTAAATATTCAAGCTCATATACTTTTGGCCGACCAGTGCATCGCGGCTGGGGTGCATCAATGACGGCGAAAGCACCCTATTAACCAGTGACGAGGAAAACTCCTGAACGCGAGCGGCATTCTAAGGGGCTGATTATGGAATTTGCCAACGACATCTTGCACTGCAAATCCTTCGACAACTTAGCCCGCCTAACGATGAATCGTCCTCAGGCGCGCAACGGTCTGTCGGTTGCAATGCTCGACCACATGTATGAGGCGATTCAGACCCTTTGTGGGGCCCGTGACGTACATGTGATCATCATTGCGGCAAACGGGCCCAGTTTTTGCGCTGGCCACGATCTCAAAGAGATGACCGAAGCACGCAAACAGCCAGACAGGGGACGGGCGTTCTTCGAGGACACGATGGTTCGCTGCTCGCGGTTGATGGAGTCAATCGTGAATTGTCCAAAGCCGGTTATTGCTCAGGTGCATGGGGTTGCGACAGCGGCGGGATGTCAATTGGTGGCCAGT
>JAJFHT010000109.1 GCA_021775495.1 Hyphomicrobiales bacterium
GACCGCCATCCGGATATCACCGAACCAGATTGCCAGGCGGTCGCGATCGGCCGGCTCACCCGCCTTGCCGACCGCCATGACGACACGACCCCAATTGGCATCCTCGCCGGCAATGGCCGTCTTGACCAAGGGCGAGTTTGCGACCGAAAGGGCAATGCGTTTCGCCGAGCGGGCCGATTTTGCGCCGATAACGGTGATCTCGACCTGTTTTCTTGCTCCCTCCCCGTCACGTACGACCTGAAGCGCGAGGTCTTTCAGCAGGCGGTTCAGCGCCCGGCGGAAGGAGGACAGTCTGCGGTCGGCTGGATCGCTGATCCGCGCCGCACCACGGCTTTCCGCAGCGCCTGTGGCAAACAGCATCAGCGTATCACTGGTCGAAGTATCGCTGTCGACGGTAATGGCATTGAAGGTATTCTTCACGCCGCGTGCCAACAATTGCTGCAGGACTTCCGGCGCCAGCGGCGCGTCGGTCACCACGAAGGACAACATCGTAGCCATGTCCGGGGCGATCATACCGGCACCCTTGGCAATTCCGTTCAACCTCACTGGCACATCGCCGATCATTGCCGTCGCGGTGACCAGCTTGGGATAGGTATCGGTGGTCATGATCGCCTTGCCGGCATCGAGCCAGGCGCCAGGCTCGGCAGAACCGGCAAGACCCTTCAGCAATCCGGCGAAACGCTCCGCCTCGAGCGGCTCGCCGATAACACCGGTGGACGCCAGAAAAACCTCACTGACGGGACATCCGACCGCTTCCGCCGCCGCTTGTGCCGTCATCTTGGCTGCCTGTTCGCCCTTTTTCCCGGTGAAAGCATTGGCATTGCCGGCATTGACGACCAGAACACGGGCTTGGCCTCCCGGTAGATTTGCGCGGCAAAAATCCACCGCCGCGGACGGACAAAGCGAACGGGTAAACACGCCGGCCGCAGCTGTCCCTTCGGCAAACACCATGACCAGGAGATCGGGCCTGCCCCGATGCTTGATCCCGGCAGCAGCCGTAGCCAGACGCACGCCATCAATCGGCGGCATCTCGGAAAATGATTTAGGTGCGAGCGGCGAGATGTGCTGCGACATTTTCTCGATCTGCTAGGAACTGTCTCTAATTCTGCTGGGCTTCGATCTTGTCAATCGCCTCTTTGAGCTTGACGTCAGCGACTTCAATTTTTGCAGCCTTCCGCAGTCCCCTGACCAGCGCAAAATATTTGTCGCGCAGCAACACGGAGCGGATTTGTTCCTTCTGGCTTTCAAGTGTCGGCGGCGCCTTTTCACGCTGCTCGTCAACCTGGATGACATGCCAGCCGAACTGGGTCTGTACCGGTGCTTTGGTGTAGGAGCCGGTCTCAAGTTCAAATGCCGCTGTTTCGAATTCCGGCACCGTCACGCCCTTTCCGATAAAACCGAGCTCACCGCCCGACGGACCGCTGGGACCGGTCGATTTGTTTTTTGCCATCTCCGCAAAATCACTGCCACCGTCCAGCTCGGCTATGATTGCTTTGGCTTCCTCCTCGGTTTTCACGAGAATGTGACGGACCTTTATCTCCTTCTGGCTTCCGGCCTTCGCGAGATCTTCCTCGTAACGGGCGGATACGGCTTCGTCCGTAACCGAATCGGCCACTTCCGACCGGACGGTGGCGCTGTGAAGCGTGCGGTCTGCCAGAAATGCCATGCGCCGCTTGTGTTCCGCGGTCTCATGCAGGGACTTTTTCCGCGCCGCGGCTGCGAGCAGCTTGATTTCGATCAGTGCAGATACCGTTGCCGCCCTGCGCTGCTCCTCCGGAAGACGTGCAAATTGCGGGTCGAGATCACTTGCCGCCGTCTCAATGTCGGCTTCCGTGATGGCGTTGCCGTCGATCGTGACGACCGCCGGTTCATCTGATTTTTCTGTCGTCGTTTCGGCTGTTTTTCCGGCCGTGGACTCTTCGCTCTGGCTGCAGCCTGCCGAAAGAATGCCGAGGGCGGCAATCAATCCAAGTGCACGAAACAAAGGGTGAAGTCTGGACAACGGCATTGCAAAACTCTCTCATCTAGGGCTGGTGACACCCGCGCGTCAAAACAACTGGACCGGTTGCGCCGGGTCACATCCGGGAACCTAACGCCCGGCCCCGGCGTTGACATCGTGGGAGCCCACTCTTATCTGTCCTTCGTCCTTGCGTCCAGAAGCGTTTTCCGGCTTGTGATTCTGGGTTTTTTTGAGCGTCAGACCGGCATCGGCCTTCTTATTCCCGCAAAGCTGCTCGCGACATGGGAAGCGGCCGGCAGATTTTGAATTGAAAGGACCTTTCATGGTCAATTTCGGGGGCATTGCCCGCAAGATTTTCGGCTCCTCCAATGATCGGCGTGTCAAATCGATGCAGCCGCGTGTCGATGCCATCAACGCGCTTGAAGCCGAAATGGAAAAATTATCCGACGAAGAACTGCGTGCCCGTACCGACCAGTTCCGCCAGGAATTCGCCAACGGCGCCAAGCTGGATGACCTTCTGGAACCGGCTTTCGCAACGGTTCGCGAAGCCTCCAAACGCGCGCTTGGCATGCGACCGTTCGATGTTCAGCTGATCGGTGGCATGGTGCTGCAGGGCGGCAACATTGCCGAGATGCGCACTGGCGAAGGCAAGACCCTCGTTGCCACGCTCCCGGTCTATCTGAACGCCATTACCGGCAAGGGTGTTCACGTTGTTACTGTGAACGACTATCTGGCCACACGAGATTCCGAATGGATGGGCCAAGTCTACAGGTTTCTGGGTCTCACGGTCGGTGTCATCGTTCATGGCATATCGGATGAAGAGCGCAGCGAGGCCTATGGTTGCGACGTGACCTACGCCACCAATAACGAGCTCGGTTTCGACTACCTGCGCGACAACATGAAATATGAGCGCGAACAGATGGTTCAGCGCGGGCACAATTTTGCCATCGTCGATGAGGTCGATTCAATTCTGGTCGATGAAGCCCGTACACCACTGATCATTTCCGGCCCCCTGGACGACCGTTCCGAACTCTACAATACGATCGACACGTACATCCCGAAATTGTCACCGGAAGACTACGAGGTTGATGAAAAACAGAAGACCTCGACATTCACCGAAGAAGGCACGGAAAAACTCGAGGGCCTGCTGCGCGAGGCCGACTTGTTGAAGGGAGAGTCGCTCTACGACGTTGAGAACGTGGCGATTGTCCATCACGTCAACAACGCCCTGCGTGCCCACACTCTTTTCAAGTGCGACAAGGATTACATCGTCCGCGATGATGAAATCGTCATCATCGACGAATTCACCGGGCGGATGATGCCGGGACGCCGGTTTTCCGAAGGCCTGCATCAATCGCTGGAAGCCAAGGAAAATGTGTCGATCCAGCCGGAAAATCAGACCCTGGCCTCGATCACGTTTCAGAACTATTTCCGCATGTATGGCACCCTGTCCGGGATGACCGGCACCGCCGCGACGGAAGCCGAGGAATTCGGCAATATTTACGGCCTCGAAGTGACGGAGATTCCGACCAACCTGCCGGTAGACCGTCTCGACGAAGATGACGAGGTCTATCGAACCGCAGACGAAAAATTCCGCGCCATCGTGACCGAGATCAAGGCCGCGAATGAAAAGGGTCAACCGATCTTGGTCGGAACGACATCGATCGACAAGTCGGAATTTCTGGCCGAACTGCTGAGAAAAGAGGGGATGTCGGACTTTGAGGTTCTCAACGCCCGTCACCATGAGCGCGAAGCCGCGATCATCACTCAGGCCGGCAAGCCCGGCGCCATCACCATCGCCACCAATATGGCCGGTCGCGGCACCGACATTCAGCTCGGCGGCAATCCGGATATGCGCATCGAGCAGGAACTCGGTGACATGGAAGACGGCCCGGAACGCGAGAAAAAGGCCGAAGCCATCCGCATTGAAGTCAAGGCACTGAAGGAAAAGGCTTTGGCAGCCGGCGGACTCTACGTGCTGGCGACCGAACGCCACGAAAGCCGACGCATCGACAACCAGTTGCGCGGCCGTTCCGGCCGTCAGGGCGATCCAGGGCGAACAAAATTCTACCTGTCGCTGCAGGACGACCTGATGCGCATTTTCGGTTCGGAGCGCATGGACGGCATGCTGCAGAAACTCGGTCTGAAGGAAGACGAGGCGATCGTCCATCCCTGGATCAACAAGGCACTCGAAAAAGCCCAGAAAAAGGTCGAAGCCCGCAACTTCGATATCCGCAAAAACCTGCTGAAATTCGATGATGTGATGAACGACCAGCGCAAGGTTGTCTTTGAACAACGGCTGGAACTGATGGATGGCGAGAACATTTCCGAAACCGTGACGGAGATGCGCGAAGAAGTCATCGATGATCTCGTCACTCGCAACATCCCCGAAAAAGCCTATGCCGAACAATGGAACGTCAAGGAACTGAATGAAGGTGTCAGCGCCTATCTCAACCTTGATCTGCCGATCGAGGAATGGGCTGCAGAAGAAGGCATTGCCGAGGACGATATTCGCGCTCGCATCAACGAAAAAGTCGAAGAAGCGGCCAAAGAGCGCGCCGAACGTTTCGGCCCGGACGTGATGACCTATGTCGAAAAGTCGGTTGTTCTGCAGACACTTGATCATTTGTGGCGCGAACACCTGGTCAATCTGGAACATTTGCGCTCCGTGGTCGGATTCCGCGGATATGCCCAGCGCGACCCATTGCAGGAATACAAGGGCGAGGCGTTTGAGCTGTTCCAGGCCCTGCTCGGCAATCTGCGCCAGGCCGTCACCTCGCAACTCATGCGGGTCGAACTGGTGCGCGAGGCGGCCGATGCGCCTGAACTTGAAGTTCCGGAAATGGAAGCCCATCACGAGGATCTGACCAGCGGCGTGGATGAATTTGCCGTGGCCGGCCAGGACATGCAGGCCATGCTCGGCAACAGCTCCGCCGCAGCGACTGTCGAAGTCGATCCGAAGAACCCTGAAACCTGGGGCAAGGTCGGCCGCAACCAGGCTTGTCCCTGCGGTTCCGGCAAGAAATACAAACATTGCCACGGCTCATTCGCGTGAACCGATCCGAACAGGTGGCTTGAAGGTCTACGCGAACTCTGATCTCATCAACTGACATTCAGCTGATGATCTAGGAGACGTGTGTGACGCCGGAATATCTGTTGACCTCGATGATCGTCATTCTTCTTCCGGGGACCGGCGTGCTTTACACGCTGGCCCACGGGCTCGGCCGGGGCTGGCAGGCCAGCGTCCTTGCTGCATTCGGCTGCACGCTCGGCATTGTTCCGCATATTGCTGCCAGCGTCGCCGGACTTGCCGCCCTACTGCACACCAGTGCCCTGGCATTCCAGATCGTCAAATATCTCGGAGTCGCCTATCTGTTCTACATGGCGTGGGGCGTCCTGCGCGATGACGGAGCCATGCAGATTACGCAAAACGACTCATCCGTTTCCGCCTGGAAAATCATCAGGAACGGTTTCCTGCTGAACATCCTGAATCCGAAACTGTCATTGTTTTTCCTGGCCTTTTTGCCGCAATTCGTACCGGCAGGCATCACCGATACGACAGCTTACATGCTCGGGCTTGCGGCCATCTTCATGTTGTTGACCTTCATTGTTTTTGTCGGTTATGGCGGGTTTGCATCGGCCACCCGGCACTATGTCATTTCCAGACCTCGGGTCATGCAATGGCTGAGACGCGGCTTTGCCGGTGCATTCGGCGCGCTTGGATTGCGTTTGGCGCTCTCTGACCGCTGATCAGACTGCCGCGATGAACGTCCAAAAGGAACCGCCTGGGCCGGTTGGCCGCGCGCTGCTTGTTCTGTCGTCAGCATATTTTTTTATTGGCACCACATCTCTGAGCGTCATCGGGCTTGTAGCCGAAATGGGAGAGGCACTTGACGTGTCTGCCGCTTCCATTGCGGCGCTGGTGACGATCTTCGCTGTTGTCTATGCGGTGGCGGCTCCTGGACTACAGGCTTTGCTGGGAGGATTTGCGCGGCGGAAACTGATCGCCGGCGGATTGCTGCTGGTCGCGATATCGTGCTTTGTCTGCGCCATTGCATCGGATTACACGATCGTTGCGGTTTCACGTGTCGGTATGGCGGTGGGCGCCGCTCTGACAGGGCCGACAGCCTCCGCCGCCGCGGCAGGCCTGGTGCCCCCGGAGCGCCGCGGCCAGGCTCTGGCTGCGGTATTTGCCGGGTTCACTATTTCGACCGTTCTGGGCATTCCCGCAGCCAGTTTTCTCGGTCAGACTATTGGCTGGCGCTGGGCCTGGTTTGCTATCGGCGCCGCGGCACTTTGCGTCATGCCCTTTGTCCTGCTGGTGCTGCCGCAGTCGAACCGCGGGGAACGGGCGACCCTGCGTATCCTGCTGGGTATATTGCGAGACAGGGCGATTGCTCTTTCGGTATCGACAACCGCGCTGCAGATCGCCGGTCCGTTTACGACCTATGCCCTTCTGGCGGCCTGGTTTGTCGAACATCTGGGCGCGCCGCGCTCATATGTCCCGCCGGCGTTGCTCATTTTCGGTCTGGGCGGCGTAGCCGGAAACGCCCTCGCTTCAGTGGTCGAACCGCGCCTCGGGGCGGAGCGAACGATACAGATCTGTTTGTTCCTGATGGGCGCTGCGCTTCTGAGCATGTGGCTGCTTCCTGCATGGCCGCTGCTTGCCCTGATCCCGACACTCATATGGGCGGCCACCGGCCTGATGATCATGGCACCGCTGCAAAGCCGCCTGGTCAGGCTGTCGCCGGAACGCGCGAATTTGTCGCTCGCACTCAATGCATCGGCGGTTTATGTCGGAATGTCCGTGGGATCGGCTTTGGCGGGGATCATTTACACGGCTTCCGGCGCCGGCGCGCTGCCACTCGCGTCGGTGCTGATAGTCGGGGTCGCATGGGTCGTCTTTCGCCTGTCGCTTGTTCGCTGACAACTATCATCTTCTGATAAAAAATTACTGTCTGCGCCTGCTTCAAATCCAACCGTTTCTTAAGCTGTTTGACCTATGCTTTCGGGATATTTCGACTGGAAACGGAGACGACCGGGTTGCGATTTTCCGCGACAACGACAGGCGAACGGCTGCTTCCCGAAAGGCTAGCCATACGCGCGCGTCCGCTGCTTGAACAGCTTGATCAGCTGTTGTTTGCAACCGACGAACGTGGTGCGGCCAAACGCATGTCGCTTGTGGCTTTTGCCATCCGCATCGTCAGCGCCGCGATCGCTTTCCTGTCGCAAGTGCTGCTGGCGCGCTGGATGGGTGGATTCGAGTACGGCATCTATGTTCTCGTCTGGGTGACGATGATCATCATCGGCAACCTGTCATGTTTCGGGTTCCAGACGGCGGTTATTCGCTACATCCCGCAATATCGCGAGCAAAACCAGTTCGCCAAATTGCGCGGTGTGCTGATCACAAGTCCGATCTTTGCGCTCGCCTCATCTACCGTCGTCGCTTTTGCCGGCGGCGCCGGCGTTCTGCTGCTGTCCAACCAAATCGAGAATTATTACATAATTCCATTTTGCCTCGGCATTGTCTGTCTGCCGATGCTGGCTTTGTCCGATGTCTTGCACGGCATCTCGCGCGCAAATTCGCAAGCGATTGCAGCCCTTGGGCCGATCTACATCATTCGGCCTGTGCTGATCCTGATCGTGATGGTATCGGCCGTTTATGCCGGATATCAGCCAAGTGCAAAAACCGCGGTCATCAGCGCCATCATTGCCACCTATATCACCACGCTCATCCAGATTCTCGGGGTGAAGGCCGATGTGTTCGACAAGGTCCCGGCAGGCATCAAAAAGATCCGGCTGCGCGAATGGCTGGCGGTCTCGCTGCCAATTTTTCTGGTCGAGGGGTTTTTCTTCCTGCTGACCAATGCGGACGTCCTGATGGTCGGCCGCTACATGCAACCCAGTGACGTTGCGGTCTATTTTGCTTCAGTCAAGACGCTTGCCCTGGTGCATTTTGTCTATTTCGCCGTTAAGGCCGGAGCCGCGCAGCGTTACGCGAAATTCTCCCATGGCGACAGCTCACAGCTGGCTTCTTTTGCACGCGACACCGTAACCTGGACCTTCTGGCCTTCCCTGGCCATGGCACTGGTGGTGCTGGCGCTCGGCAAACCGATACTCGGCCTGTTCGGTTCGGAATTCCAGCAAGGTTACCCCCTGCTCTTCGTGCTGGCTGCCGGCATTGTTGCCCGAGCGGCCGTCGGACCGGCAGAAAGCCTGTTGACGATGACAGGCAACCAGAAAATTTGCGCAGCAGTTTATGCTGGCACTCTGGCTTTGAACATCTGTCTCAACGTCCTTTTAATCCCGCTTTACGGATTGATGGGCACTGCCATAGCAACCGGCACGGCAATGGTTTTTGAGGCAGCCGCACTGTCACTGACAGTCTGGCTTCGGCTTGGCTTTTTCATGGCGGTTTTCCTGCCGGCCCCGAAAAGAACGGATGAAGCGTAATGGTCAGCGTCCCGATCCTTGAAGAACACAGTGGTGGCCCCGCCGGAGCCATGATGGCCGACCTGGCCGGGCTTGCTGAAGAGCCGATTCAAAAAACCCAGATCAGCGAATTGTCCGGTAACAGACCACCGCGGCGCCTTTCGGTCTACCCGGCCTCGGCAGGTTTTGAGCTCGTCGATGAACTCGATCATCTCTGCGTCCGAACGATCGAACCCAATATCTTTTTCAATCCGCGTTTTCTCGCGCCTGCCATGCCACGCCTCGAGGACCGCGAAGTCCGGCTCGCTGTGATCCGGGATGAAAATGACCTGCGCAGCCGCTTGCGCTTGCTGATGCCGTATTCGATTGAACGGCCGTCATTGCCACTGAGTACGACGATCATGCGAATCTGGTCGAGCCCGTTCGGGCCGCTTGGCACGCCGTTGATTGATCAGGATGACCCAGTCGGCGTACTGGAGGATTTTTTTTCCATGCTGGCGCGGCCGCATCTGAAATTGCCGAAGGTGCTGGTAATGCCGGACATCAGGCTCGACGGTCCGGTTGCGCAGCTTATTCGCACGGTAACCCTCGGCCAGAACCTGCCGCTGCAGATAACAAATGAGCTGGAACGGCCTTTCCTCGACAGTGAGGAAGACGGAGACACCTATCTGGAAGGAGCGCTGAGCGCCCACCACCGCCGCGAGTTCCGCAGGCTGCGCCGGCGGCTCGCCGATCAGGGTGAATTAACCTCAAATGTCGCACGCCAGCCGGACGATATTCGCAGGGCGTTGGAAGACTTCCTTGCGCTGGAAGCCAGCGGCTGGAAAGGGCGCGAGCAATCAGCGATGGCCACCGACCGGTTCCGCGCCGCCTTTGCCCGAGAAGCTGTCAACCATCTGAGCGAGCAGGATCATTGCCGCATTCACACTCTGCAGCTGAACGGCCGAACCATCGCCTCTCTGATCGTGTTTGTTGAAGCCGGTATCGGTTACACTTGGAAAACCACCTATGACGAGCAATACAGCGCTTGGTCGCCCGGAACCCTGTTGATGCTCGACGTAACCAGGCATCACCTTGAGGATCCAAATATCATGGCCACGGATTCCTGCGCTGCGCCGGATCACCCGGTAATGAGCCGTCTGTGGCGGGAACGTCGCCGCGTGGGAACGCTGGTGTTTGGACTAACGCCAAATGCCGATCGCGCAACTCGACAGGCCGCAAAACAGCTGCATATTTACAGCCAGACGCGCGACATGGCCCGCCGATTCCGCAACCGACTCGGCGAGTTGGCAGGGCGACGGTAATTTACACTGTTGACTCGTCGAACCGGACCCCCTAATGCGCAAATTGCAGCGGGAGAGATATCTGCCTGCCAGATAGCGCCGAAGGAGCAACCGCCCCGGAAACTCTCAGGCAAACATACCGCTGCATGGTTTGAAAACTCTGGAAAGCGGAGCAGTATTGCTCCCACCGACGGTGTAAGCGCAACTGTCACGAAGACGGCGCGTGAAACTCTCAGGTCAATGACAGAGGGGGCCTTTTGATCTCGCTTCAGGCGGGAGAAAGGTGCCTTAATGCTGTCTTCCCATCAGGGTCGCGTCGCCGTCATCGGCGCGGGAATCACCGGAACCACGACTGCCTACAAACTGGCAAAACGCGGCTTTGCCGTGACATTGTTCGACAAGAACCCCTACCCCGCAATGGAAACCAGCTTCGCCAATGGCGGCCAATTGTCCGCCTCCAATGCGGAAGTCTGGAACAGCTGGGCAACGGTTCTGAAGGGCATCAAATGGATGTTCACTCCGGGCGCGCCGCTGCTGGTCAATCCGAAACCGTCCTGGCACAAACTCTCTTGGATGGCCGAGTTCATCGCGGCTATCCCAAGGTACGAAAACAACACAGTGACCACCACACGTCTGGCGATCGAGGCACGGCACCACCTGAAAAATATGGCCCGGGACGAAGGGATCGATTTCGACTGCGAGGACCGCGGCATCCTGCATTTCTATAAAAGCAGAGCCGAATTCGACACCGCAGCAAGAGTCACCGATCTCCTAAAGAAAGCCGGACTTGAGCGGCAAGCCGTCACGCCTTCCGACATCAAAAAACTGGAACCGGCACTGAAGGGTGAAATCTTTGGCGGCTTCTACACCGCCTCCGATTTCACCGGCGACATTCACAAATTCACCAATGGCCTCGGGAGGGCTTGCAAACGGCTCGGTGTCGACATGCGGCTTTCGACCGAAGTGATCGATGTCGAGGCGACCGGTGAAACGGTCTGGATCCATTCCCTCCCGGCATCGATGAAGCGGGCCCGGCACCGTCAGGACGAACGGATCGAAATGTTCGACCAGGTGGTGGTCTGCTCAGGGGTGTTGTCCGGCCACATCGCCAGAAACGTTGGAGACCGGGTCAATGTCTATCCGGTCAAGGGCTACTCCATCACCGTCGATCTTCCCGAGATCGCGGATCAGAATGCCGCGCCATGGATGAGCCTGCTCGACGACAACGCAAAGATCGTCACCAGCCGCCTCGGCGCCTCCCGGTTCCGGGTTGCCGGCACCGCCGAGTTCAACGGGCTGAACCGGGATATTCCATGGCAGCGTATCGAACCGATGATCGATTGGTGCCGCCGGCATTTTCCGGAAATGAGCACGCGCCAATGTGTGCCATGGGCCGGACTGAGGCCGATGATGCCGAACATGATGCCATGCGTGAAACAGGGAAAAAACCCGCGCGTGTTCTACAACACCGGCCATGGTCACCTGGGGTGGACGCTGTCGGCCGCAACGGCCGAGGCAGTGACCATGATGGTTGCCGATGGCGCACGAACCCCACAAAAACTCGCGGCCTGATAGCAAAGACAGCAACATGCTGCCGACGGCAATACCGGCGAAACCCTCGCCGGTGTTTCCATTTACATGATGGTCAAAGGCACCTGCGGTGGGTAGAACCCGGTGATCGGCCACGGAAAGCACCGCGGTATCCGAACACCGTGAGATCGAATTTTGACCCGAGCCGCGACCCCTGACCTGAGTGATCCTGACACGGCGGGGCAGCGCGGTTTGATCACCGCAATCGGCATAGCGATGATCTGCTCCTACGGCACGCTGTTCTACAGCTTTCCGCTGATCGCCGAGGCCATGCGCGCCGACCTCGGCTGGTCGAAGCCACAGCTTTACGGTGCCGCGACCGTCGGACTTATGCTGGCCGGCCTTGCTGCTTATCCAGTCGGCAGTGCCATCGATCGCGGTCATGGCCGATGGGTCATGAGCCTTGCGTCAGTGGCGGCAGGTCTGCTGCTGTTTGCCTGGTCGCGTGTGTCCGATCCGCTGACCTATTATGTGATATTCGCGGCGATCGGCAGTCTGCATGCAGCAACCCTGTACGAACCCGCATTCGCGGTGATCGCCCGGAGGACAGGACCAGACCGGGCTCGTCGCGGCATCACTGCCGTCACCCTGTGGGGTGGATTTGCCAGCACGGTTTTTGTGCCGCTGATTCAGTTGCTGATCGAGTGGTATGGCTGGCGCGATACCTTGATGGTTCTCGGATCGATCAATATTTTAGTCTGCGCGTCCCTCTATTTTTTCCTGATTGATCCACGCAAGGACAGGCCCGCAGATTCCGTTGAAACCGGGCAGGAACCTCCGCTGGCAGGCCGCAAGGCAGTTGGCTGGGCGCTCACCCGGCCGATCTTCTGGGCTTTGCTTGTTGCCTTCATGGGATATGCAGCACTGTTTTCGACGCTGACCTTCCATCTCTATCCATTGCTGCTGGAAAAGGGCCTGGATGCCACGAGTGTCGTCACCATCGTAGCGGTCATCGGTCCGGCGCAGGTTGCTGGCCGAATACTGATCTGGGTCTTCGCGCCGAACGCATCGATCCGATCGGTCGGTTCGGTTTCGTTCGTGGTATTTCCATTGGTAATTCTGGGATTTGCTTACGCGCCGACAAACCTGTTTGTCCTGGCCCTGATTGCCGCCGGCTATGGTGCCGCGAACGGCATAAGCACCATTGTTCGCAGCCTGGCCGTTCCGGAGATGCTCAGTCGCAATGCCTATGGGGCAATCAACGGCGCGATTCTGGCACCGGTTCAGTTCGTGCAGGCACTGGCGCCGCTGGCGGCAGCCGCGATCTGGGCAGCGACATCCGGCTATGAGATGGTGTTGCTGGCTGTGGTCGGGGCCGCCATGGTTCTCCTGATCGGTTTCTGGACCGCCTCGGCGCTCAGCTCGCGAAATTAATTACTATGCAATTGTATTGACAAATTTTTCAACGTGCCTCCATTTTGGTGCGAGGAGAATCCGTTTTGAACATCGTATCGGTCATCGGCGCGGCCATGACGCCATTCAATCGGCGCAAGGACGGTTCGAATTTTCGCGACTGGGCCGAAGATGCCTTTGTCGCGGCTCTCGCCGAGGCGGAAGTTGAAACCGGCGATATCGACGCACTTGTTATCGCGTCGGAAAGCGATTTCTTCACACTGCAACTGAACCCCGCCTCTGTGCTTGCAGACGATTTCGGCCTGTTCGGTGTTGCAACGATGCGGGTCGAAGGTGGCGGAGCGTCCGGTCAACTGGCAGTCCACGCAGGCGTGCAGCAGATATTGTCGGGTACGGCGAAACGGGTCGCCGTACTCGGGGTCGAGCCGTCCGCCTCGCAGTTGGCTGCAGCCGCGGTCACTCAATTGTACGGTTTCTCCTTCGACTTCTGGACCGACGGGATGACCGGCAGTTCGGCACCGGCACTCTATGCACTGTCGGCGAATCTGTTCATGCGACGCACCGGT
>JAJFHT010000110.1 GCA_021775495.1 Hyphomicrobiales bacterium
GAATGCGCCGGTGTCGATGTTCAAACGACGCCCTTCCAGTCGAGGTGTGCCGTTGATCGGAGTGTGACCGTGAATAATCCAGTAGTCGAGCCGCTCACTGTTGTCGAACATGTCGTCTCGAATAAACAAAAGATCTCTGTCTGTTTGCTGTTCCAACGGAACACCCGGCCGGATTCCGGCATGAGCAAACACCAGTCTGCCGGCGTGCGCCATTATCGGCAGTGACCGCAGAAACCCAATATGCTGCGCCGTCACCCCCTCGGCGATTGCTTTGATCAGTCCCGCGGATTTCCGGTGCAGTATCGAAAGATTGTTCGGGTCCATTCCGTACGACATCAATGTGGATCCGCCGCCTCCGGCGAGCCAGGCGTCCAGAGGTAACTTCCCATCCACGAGACTCAAGAGCGCCTGTTCGTGATTGCCGAGAAGACAGATGCGTTCAAAGCCTGCCGGGGGATCGTCGGCCAGATGTTCGATGACCCTGGCTGATTCCGGCCCCCGATCGAGATAGTCGCCGAGCATGATGATGATCTTTCGGCAGTCGAATGAACCGGAGTCCTCGACGATCTTCGTTTCAAGAGACTTCAGTTCTTTGTAACATCCGTGAACATCGCCGATTGCGTATATGACCGCATTTCGCCTGTCGAAGGATACGCGCTTCTGTTTTGTTTGGCGTTTTCGAAACAAGGTCCTGGGCATGCATCGCCATCCACTCTTCGTTCGCGGCCGAACCGGACATTGGCCGCATCAACCGGTTCGCGAGGAAATGAAATCGAACAGGTCAGGTGAGGGGCGCCCGGCGGTTCTGATCAAAATACCCCTGGCTAGCAGCTCTGCTTTCCTGCTCAAAGTGAGGGCCCTTCCGACCTTCCGGCTGATCAGCGATTTCATCAGGCCCGTGGCCCTTGACTGATCGCTGTAGGCAAAGATCTGTGATTTCAGGAATTTGCTGCGCTTGTCTTTCGCGGCAAGTTTCCATGCGTTCTGCTGCAGAATCTGAATGGCTCTTTTCAGATCCAGTTCACGGCGCAAAAAGGAGGTCGTGTTGCCCATGTCGCGCATGGTCTGTTCGGCATTCTGCGCCCATACCGCAAGCGGATCCAGCGCCACATAGATCGGATCGGCGATCGAGAAGGTTCGCATATATTCCTGGAGGGTGGCGGTACAATCAAACCCGATTTCAAGCTTGCTCCTGGCGAGCCTGCTCCAGAAAAGACCGCCGTTCGAAGTGCCGATACCGGCAATCAGTGAAAGCCGGAATTCATCGGGTTCATAGGTTTTCTCGAAATATTTGTTGTCGAATATGCCGAACCGGCTGAGACGCGCACCCGGTGTCCCGCTGGCAAATTCGATCAGTTGGTTTCTGAGAACCAGTTTGACACCGTTTTCCCGGCAAACCCGGATGTTTTCCTCGATGAACTCGGGAAACACCAGATTATCGTCCTCCAGAACGAAAAAGTAGTCCGCGTCATGCGGGTTGTCGGCGGTGAAACAGCCGTCGATGTTCTTCGATGCGAATTTTTGCCGTGCATTCCTGTGGTACCTGATGCGCTCGTCGCCGATTGCTTCGCATGTGGCCCGGCCGGAACCATCCGGATCATCGTCATAGACATCGCAGACCCAGTTCTTCCAGGTTTGCGCGCGCAGGGATTCCAGGCACCTGTTCAACGCCTTGTCGCGTTTGAAGGTGGGAGTTCGTACATGGACTTTTGGCTGTGGAGTCCGGGACATGATTTGCCTGCCTATTCTGCCGCGATGAATGTGGGCTTGAGTTGGGGGCGGATGACACGATGAAAACCGGCACCGAGGCTCAGGGTCTCGATGGCGGGTGGCAAACGCTTGCGGGTTTCATCGCACAAGATCAATTCGGCAAAGGCCATGGGCAGCCATTGCAGAGCACGATCGATTTCGCTTTGATCCGTGATGATGACGAAAGCGCGGGCGACTTTCGGGATGAAATGCAGCGCGTGCATTCCGGCCAGTCCTTCCGCTATGAGCGTACAGTTTGCCTTCGTGTTTTGTTGCGCAAGGCGAACGCGCAAGGCGGTTGATTGTTCGTGGTCTTCCATCGATGCCGCGGGCACCCGATATCGCGGAACACCTACGTACAAGTAGGCTATGCCAAGTCCCATTTCCCGACAAAACCGCTTCGTTTGGTCTTTTGGAGCCGTTTCGGACAGTAAGATGAGCCCCGGCTCGGGTGACTGGTACTTTCGCAAGCGTTTGATCCGGCCTTGGACATGCTCTCGCGCCGAACGACGAAGCATGGGAAGCAGATGCAGATTGGCCATCACCAAAGCCATTGCGGTTGGAATTCGCCTCGCCTTCAACAGTGATACAAGATGCTCGAACTGTACCACCCGGCGAAGCGCAACGAGACGCTGTTCCAGCAATTCCTCAAGTTCCGTGCTGAATGGGCCGTATTGGATTTCCGTTGCGTGCTGGCTGTAAATCATCGCCTGAACCGCATGTTCTGACAGGCGGTGGGATACGGAAGACGCATGCCGCCTGTAGAGATAAAGCGCTTCCGGCACGATACAGTAACTGCCGCCGCCCAGCAGGAATTTGAGCAGGAATTCATAGTCTTCGCCAATCCGGATATCTTCGTCGTAGCGCAGCCCAGAGATCATCTCGTGCCGGAAGATCGGTTTGAGATAACCAATCGGCGGCAGGCCGGAGCCTTCGGTATTGCAGCGAACAAAATGTTCCGGGGTGACAAAGAATGCCTCTTTGGCGGCCATTGATTGAAGCAAGCTGGTGTTTGGGTCGGCGCCCGCCTCAGTGAACAGCACGAGATCATCCGCGATTGCATCGGCCTGCATGCACGTTGCTGTCAGGATCAGCCGTTCAAGGCGCTCGGGATGGATCACGTCATCTGAATCGACGATTGCGATCCAGCGGCCGCGAGCCCGACCAAGCGCCTTGTTGCGTGCCGCTCCGGGGCCTTGATTTTCCTCGGACGTGATCAGCTGAACCCGCGTGTCGCGGGTGCAGAACTGGCGTATCAGCGCCTGGCTTCCATCAGCAGATGCATCGTCAGCGACAATGACCTCGATGTTGCGGAGGGTCTGCGCCAGCACTGAATTCAGCGCCGCGGTCAGATATGCCTCTCCACAATAGTTCGCCATGATCACCGAAACTTCGGGCATCGCGTCTACTGGTTCATCCGTCGAAGGTTTCAGATCCGGCATCAGCTGGTTCCCGAACCGGAAGGGTCGTATCGGAAAGCCTTGGCTGCAACACTCATTTTGCCGCTCCGATGCGAGGTTTAGCTTGGTAGAAACACTATGCCTCCAGATGTTGTGGTGCAACATAAAGCGCGTGATTTCAGGTGTCGGAAATGACCTGGAATAACTCTGGTCGTGCTTATCCCCTTGCTCTTCAAAGTAAAATTCAGAAAACAGCCTGATATCAATCAATGTTTTGAGATTGTTATTAAAATTTATCTGGGCCAAGGATTCTTTTGCGCCATTTGGTTGCGTGGCTTATCTTGAGATGTCATCCTTTGTTGCGATGCAGCATTGCGGCTTTTGCTGTGCTGGTTTTCGACGGACCTCCGGTGTGCGCTTAAGGATGATGAAAATGAGAAACGGGACGGGTCGCTTCGGCAAATTCATGACGCGGATGACGGTTTTTCTGTGTTTGATTTGTGCTGGGACGGTTTCGGTATTTGCCGTGCAACCGCAGCAAAAATCTTTCCGTGAGGACTTCAACCGGCTGAACCAAAGCATCTGGTATGTATCGGACGGCTGGGCAAGCGGTGGGTGGCAGAACTGCACCTGGTCAAAACGTCAGATAGGCCTGAAAGACGGGATATTGACGCTTGGCTTTGCAACGATACCGTACAAGCAGCGCAAAAACAGCTGCGCGGAGATTCAGACGCGCGAGCGGTTTGGCTACGGCACCTACGAAGCGCGGATCAAATCTGACGCCGGTTCCGGCCTCAATGCCGCGTTTTTCACCTATATCGGCGGAGCGCACGGCCAGCCGCATGATGAAATCGATTTTGAAATCCTGACAAAGGACACATCGAAAGTCAGCCTGAACACATATGTGTCAGGCAAACCAAAAAACGGCCGGGTGGTAGCTGTTCCGGCCGGAACGAATACCAGGTTCAACATCTATTCCTTCGTCTGGGAAAAGGATCGTATCCGCTGGTATGTGAACGGGACTCTCGTTCACTCCACCAGCCGAAACACCGACTTGCCGACACATCCACAAAAAATCTACCTCAGTCACTGGGGAAGCGATACGTTTCGCGACTGGATGGGCGTTTTTTCAGATCCGGGAAGACCGCTGACGATGCGCATCGACTGGGTTGCTTATACCGCTCCGGGCGATGCCTGCCAATTTCCAGAATCCGTCGCCTGCACACAGCAGTGATGACTTTGCGCGGTCCGAATTTCCGTCGTGTGATATTTGCAGAAAAGGTGCGAATTGGTTGAGCGGCAAAACCAGGAAATCGGCCCGAAGGACGAAGCCTATGGTCACCTGCAAAGCGGCCGCGCGCGCGCGGCTGCGACAAATGTATTCTGGGCCGGCCTGAACGGATTCGCACCCGCGCTTGTCGCGGCGCTGGTCTTCACAATAACGTCGCGGTTTCTGACCCCATCTGAATTCGGCATCGTGGCGCTGGCATCCGGCATCGCATCGTTTGCCAGCGCGGTTGCACCTGCTGGATTCGGTCAGGCGCTGATTCAACGGGATGTCATCGACAGGTCCCATGTCGATAGTGTCTTCTGGCTGTGCTTTGGATCGGCTCTGGTGATTTACACTGCATTGTTTTTGGCCGCCCCGTTGCTGGCAGAAACGCTGGGCGAGGGCGGTGTTGCAGTGCTGCTTCCGGTCATTGGATTGCGGGTTATCTTCGACCTTTGCGCCGTTGTGCCAACAGCTTTGCTGGCCAGGTCCATGTCCTTTCGCAAGATCGCGCTTCGCTCGGCCGTGGCCTCGGTTTTTGCCGGCTGTGTCTGCTTGCTGCTGTTGGCCCTGGGTCAGACAATCTGGGCATTGGCGATTTCACAACTTGCCGCTTCCTTCGCCTTGTTTGTCGGTGCGGCGATGTCGGCGCGCTGGCGCCCAAGGTTCACACTGCATCGTCGGGCACTCAGGCAACTCGCCCGCTTCGGCGGCTTTGCATCCGGCCATCGTGTGCTCAATCAGATCAGTCTTGACCAGATTCTTATCGGGGCCATTTTGGGAACGGCGGCACTCGGTATCTACAGTTTTGCCCGTCGTGTCTTTCTGATCCTGAACGAAGTCATATCGGGCGGCCTCAACAATGTTTCCTATACGTTGCTGTCCTCTCTGCAAAATGAGAGAGACAAGCTTGCCGATGCGTTTCTGCATGCAACATTCGTTTCCGCCGCGCTGTCGTTTCCTCTGTTTGCGGGCCTTGGATCCGTTGCCCCTGACCTGGTGCCGCTCGTGTTCGGTGCGCAATGGATTTCCGCCATACCGGTCCTTCAACTCTTTTGTGTGATCGGTACGATGACCTCGATCGGTATCCTTCAGGGTACCTTGATCAACAGTCAGGGAAAGGCCGGATGGTGGCTGCTTTACATGGGCACAAAGCAATCGCTGACGGTGGCGGTGATCCTGGCCATCTATCCCTATGGCATCACGCAATTGATGCTGGCCATTGTTGCTCTCAACATCGTCCTGTGGCCGGTGGCGATTTGGAAGGTCCTGCAGATTCTCAAAATGGATGCCGTGACCTATCTGCGCCCGCTGGTAGCGCCTGCACTGGCGAGCCTGACGATGCTGCTGATGGTCGCTTACGCCGATATGTTTTTGTGGCCGGGGCCACATATTACTGAACTGGCAGTCAAGGTGTTTCTGGGAGCGTTGACCTATTGCGCGGTGATGATCGCTCTGGCCCGGCAGGACATGAGCAGAATGTACAACCTTATCCTGGCGCGAAGGCAGAGTCGGCCATGAAGCTTGTCTATTATCAAAGTGATGTTCCTAATTTCGGAGATGAGTTGAACACTTATGTCTGGCCGGAAATCCTGCCGGAAAATTTCCTCGATGAGGATGAAAGCGAGCTGTTTGTCGGTATCGGCTCTATTCTCTGGGATTTCCTTCCGCAGCAACCACGAAAATTCGTGATGGGATCCGGCTATGCCGGCTACACCGCTCCTCCGAACCTGCATGACGGTTCATGGGACGTGGTTTTCGTGCGTGGCCCGTGGACGGCCCAGCAGCTTGATCTGCCGAAGGAAAAGGCCATTTGCGACAGTGCGATATTGTTGCGTGCAATGGATCTGCCTGAGGGCGAGGAAAGAATGAACGCCGCGTTCATGCCGCATTTCGACAGTCTCCACCGCGGCATGTGGTCGGACGCCTGCCGCCTGGCCGGCATACCGCTCATCGACCCGCGGGATGATGTCGTCAAAATCATCAGACAGATCAAGGCGACCCGGGTCCTGATCACGGAGGCGATGCATGGCGCCATCGTTGCCGACGCTTTGCGCACGCCATGGATCGCCGCCCGCCCGATTCATTCCGGCCACCATAATAAGTGGCGCGATTGGTCAGATTCGCTGTCCATCAAACTGCGTCCGCAGAAGCTGCGCCCGACCAACAGCATGGAATTCTATGTCGGACTTTCAGGTGGACGAGGAGAAGTCGAGGGCAGGGCAGGTCGCTTCAATCGCAGTTCCCTGGCCAAACCCGTGAACACGGCATTGACCCATTGGGCAGCCGAGGGATTGCGAAAAATGGTCTTGTGTGAACCTCAGCTTAGCGGTGATCTGGAAATCGGCGAAGTTACAGAAAGGGCGGTGTCGGCCGTCGAGGACTTTGTACGCTCCCGGCGACAGGCTTTTCGCTGACGGCAAACTACCGTCTTTTCAGTCTGATCATACCCGATCCTTGCGCCGGGTCGTCGTTGATCCACTCGCCATTGTAGATTCCGTCGGCGTGGCTCAGGACACCGCGACCGGTCCATTGGCCAAGTTTCCAGCGATAGTGCATGGTCCCGGCCTCGACCACGCCTTCTATCGTTGAGAATCCGAGGCCATAGCTGGACCGTCCGGTCACCCTGTTGCCATCCCGTTGCAACTCGGCCTCGAGATCGAATTCAACATTGTTGACGGTAGTCACACCCTTGAACCTGCCCGAAAAAGCCTGGGTGCCGGAATAATCGTCCGTGCATGACCGGCCGATTTTCTCGCCCGGTTTCATGGGACCCAGATCGGCCGGGCTGATTGCCTGCCCCGAAAGACTGGTCAGCAATTCGATGTCCTTCAACGTGCCGGCGATCAGGCGTATCTGCGCGGCGATCACGGTGAACTCGACACGATTAATGCCACTGCCGGAATAGTTTGTTGCGGTTTCCTCAAGCGTATCTGCAAATATTCGCAGCCGCTCCGGTGACAATGGATGGGTCCGCTGTGCGAGGTTCTCCTCATAGGCGCGTGTCGTCGCAAAGTCAGCGCTGTTGTCAGAGAAATAGGTCATCGCCAGAAACAGGTTCACCACCCCGAGCGGTGCGTCTCCGACCTTGGCCATGACGTCCAGAGCGAAAGCGTCCGCCGCCTGCTCACGGGCGCGCGCCACCGCTGGCGTGATGTTCTCATATCCGCCGTGTTCCCCGAGCACGTGGCCGATCTCATGCAGCATCACGAAGAAAATCGCAGTGCTGAATATCTTCTGGGAAAGCTCGTCGACATCCTGGTTCGATATCGCATCGGGAGGAATGCACAGGGTGCTCAGCATCGGCGGTGGAACGTCGCTGCCTTTCCAGTTTCTCAGCATCAGCCAGTAATTGGTGAGGCTCTCCATCGTGTACCCGTTACGATTGAGCCAGGCCGCCGCTATGCTGGCATCGTCGAGAAATTTGAGAGATTGAACGGACATATAAATGATCTGCCCGTTCGCATCGGCCGCGAAACCGAACGGTTCGTGACTTTCAATGCGTGGCGGGAACTCGAACACCAGATTGCCAAGCCTGTTGCGCTGCTCGGGACTCAGTCGGGGCAGAATGACCTCGCGGTAGTTGGAATAGATGCCGCGTGGATAGCGCTGCTGCCATTCCGCCAAAACGGCATCGCTGTAGTGTGGCAGTTTTTGCGCAAAAACACTGGGGGAGACAGCCATCAAAGCGGCAAACAACACGCTTGTGAGACATATGGTGAGAGATTTGCGAAGCAGGCCGGGCATCTCACTCTCCCTGGCGATAGGTCTGCACAGCCAGTTCCAGTCCCTCTGGTGCTGTGCCTTGTCCGAACCGTTCCGTCACCCAGCGATGAAATCTGTCGTAGTCTCCCCATTCGGGCTGCCAGGCCTCACGCAGCAGGGAGAGTTTTGCCTCCCTGACGGCGATCTGCAGATCAAGCAGGTCTGATCCTGTTTTGGTTTTTTCCGCTTCGAGCCGGATCCTGTTCAATCTGCCGATGATTACGCTTCGGGGAATGGTGAAGTTTTTCGTCTCTCCGCCGGTTTCAGCGGCGGTCGCGAGCCCCAATCCTGTCAGCGAGCGGTCGCGCCTGACGGAATTCCCTCCGTCTGCCGTCACGACATTTTCGGCGATATCCTTCACCTCCAGGGGTTTGGTGATCGAATAGACAATCATCGCTGCGCCGAAGAGCGCGAAAAAAGTGCCGGGCCCGACACGGGACAGGAGAATGGAAATGCCGCCCGGCAGGTCGAGCTTGGTTTCCCCCTCCCGGCGCTTCGGCATCTGTAGAAACAATCGGTAACCGAGATAGATCGAGCCCATGCCGACCAGAATGGTCACGATGTGCTGGATTCCGATTATGATAATACCGGCAAGGACCTCCGACATGGCGCAAATGCTCCCTGTTCACACGTCGATTAAACCCCACCAAGACGAGAGAATAACCCAAAACGGGAATAAATGTAGCGTTCAGGAGTGTAGTGCTTGTTTTGCAAGTCAAAAAACACCGGTTGCTGACCGAATTTCGGCCGGAACCGCTACACGCGTCATCAACGCTTCTGGACGGGATATGCGGGAAAATGGCTCCCCGGGCCGGATTCGAACCAGCGACCGATCGGTTAACAGCCGATTGCTCTACCACTGAGCTACCGAGGAACAGAGTGTTCAAGTGAACGATGGTGGCTATAGCAAAACCCTTTGGCTTTTGCCAAGCGAAATTCGGCGCTTTTTTTGCGGCTTCGTTTGCGGCGGTGGCATCTGTTGAACCGGTTGGAAGCAATATATATGTCATTATGCAGGATCGGTGGTTCCCGCTGGTCCTAATTTTATGCAACCGATCGGTTGGGAGCGCTGACACTGGATCCAGAATCACATCTGTATGGCGACAGGCCTGCGAAACGTTTGAACCTCTTCGGGTGGAAGTTTACGCTGCCGCGTTCGCGACTTGTTAGAATAGCTGCGGGCGTTTTGCTGATCCTGTTCGGTATTGTCGGTTTCCTGCCCGTCGTAGGCTTCTGGATGATCCCGCTGGGTATCGTCGTGCTGTCCTACGATATCGCTCCCATTCGGCGCTTGCGTCGACGCTTCGAAACGCGCGGGCGCAGACGGGGGAAAAGGCATCAGCAAACGAACTGAATGCTTGTGGCGGCAAAAACCCTCTGTTAACAGATCGCTGTGTAGATCGCAGACAGCGAAGGGCCTCGTGGCGGAGTGGTTACGCAGAGGACTGCAAATCCTTGCACCCCGGTTCGATTCCGGGCGAGGCCTCCAGCGCTGTCATAAGGATCAACCGGGGCTGGCCGCGTCCGGGTCACGGTTGATAATTGTCACGGAATCCGGTGGCGGGGCAGGCTGGGACATTCATGAATATCGACTATGCAGTGCAGCGCATGAAAATGGTGGACGGTCAGTTGCGAACAACCGACATCACCAACTCGCGGCTTCTGGCTGCAATGTCGGATGTTCCACGCGAGGCTTTTGTACCTGCGGCAAAACGTCCGTTGGCCTATATTGATGAAGATCTGGAAATTTCGTCTGCTGATAATGCCGGGCACGCGCGCTACCTGATGAGCCCGTCACCTTTCGGCAAGCTGATTCAACTCGCCGATATACAGCCCGGAGACGTTGTTCTCGATGTCGGATGCGGGTCCGGATATTCCACTGCGGTGCTGTCGAAGCTGGCAACGTCGGTCATTGCCCTGGAGAGCGATGAGTCCCTGTGCGCAACAGCGACCGAAACGCTCAGTGAACTCGATTTCGACAATGTGGCCGTCGTCCATGGATCCTTGCTTGAAGGCTATAAATCAGAGGCGCCTTATGACGTGATCTTTGTCGGCGGAGCTGTGGATGTCGTGCCGGAATCATTGCTTGTCCAGCTTCGCGATGGTGGACGGTTGGTAGCGGTTGAGGGGCAGGGTAATGCGGGGGTTGCATGTATTTATGTCAAAGAAAACAACGTGATATCTCATCGCGAAGAATTCAATGCGGCAGTCAGGCCGCTAACCGAGTTCAGTCGCGAACCGGCGTTTGAATTTTAGCAGTTGGGCCGGTTACAATTGTTTAGTCATAACGATATAACAATTCCATGCCATTGAGTGCTTGCACTTCGCCCGGCCGGAAATTGTTGTGTTTGGGAATGGCTGTTGATCGAAATCACCGGCGCAGGACGTTCGGATCGGGAAACGAGGTGTGGCGTGTCGAATAGGATTGTCTTGTTGAGAATGCGCAAATTGATGGTGTCGGCAGTCGCGCTGAGTCTAATTGTCGCGCATACCGGTTCCGCATCGGCCGAAACGATTTTTGGCGCTCTCGCCAAAGCATACATGAACAATTCAACCCTCAATTCGGAGCGTGCCGGATTACGGGTGACGGATGAAAACGTTCCGCTTGCAAAATCCGGATACCGGCCGACGATAACCGGAACCGGCAGCCTGAGTTATGCTTCGTCGACAGGGTCGAGACTAACGACCGGCTCGTTCGGGATTTCGCTGTCGCAAACGCTCTTTGCCGGATTTCGGAACCTCAATAATGTCCGCGCCGCAAAAGCCGGCGTCTATGCCGGTCAGGCGGGCCTGAATAACGCCGAACAGAATACGCTGTTTGATGCTGCAAGCGCCTATATGGATGTCATTCGCAATCGACGGATCGCTGTCTTGCGCAAACGCAATCTTGCATTTCTGGAGGAGCAGGTCCGGGCCGCAGATGCACGGTTTGAGGTTGGTGAAGGCACACGAACAGACGTGGCACAGGCACAAGCCAGCCGGTCGGGCGCGGTCGCTCAGCTTAACGCCGCGCGGGCAACCGCAAAGTCCAGCGAGGCGATTTATCGGCAGATTGTTGGAGCCGAACCCGGCAGGCTGAAGATGGCAAGCGCGCTTTCCAGAAAACATCCGCGCAATCTGGCGTCGGCTCTGGATATAGCGCAGAGAAAACACCCGGCCATAATCGCCTCGAAGCACCTTGTCGATGCAGCCGGATTTAACGTGAATTCGGCCGAAGGTGCATTCCTGCCGACAGTGAGCGCGACGGCGGGACTGTCCAGAAGCTACAGCAATCGCGTGCCCGGTTCGATCATCAGCCCGAGTGGCTATTCAAATTCCGCCAGCATTGGCGCCACGCTCACTGTTCCGATCTATCAGGGCGGAAGTGCGTCTGCGACGGTTCGTCAGAACAAGGAATCGCTTGGCAAGGCGCGAATCGATGTGGATGTGGCACGTGATCAGGTTCGGGCTGCAGCCACTTCAGCCTGGACGCAATATGAGGCCGCATCGGCATCTTTGGGTGCCACCAGGGATCTCGTATCTTCCGCCCAGCTTGCGCTCAGTGGCGTGATCGAGGAACGCAAGGTTGGGCAACGCACAACGCTTGACGTGCTCGATGCCCAGGCCGATGTGATCAACGCACAGGTCAATCTGGCCAACTCGGAGCGCGACATCGTGGTTGCCAGCTATGGCATTCTTTCCGCAATTGGCAGGCTGAGTGCCAGCAATCTTGGGCTTAAAGTGTCGATCTATCGCCCCAAGGAGCACTACAAAGCCGTTAAGGACAAGTGGTTCGGGTTGCGCACACCGGACGGCCGCTGAACACTTCGCATCAAACAGACATTATCCCGCCGATCCGCTGACCACGCCTCAGCCGATTGATGCCACCGTTGCCTAATCTGTGAGAAACAGATTGCGGACGCGGTTGAGGGATTCCCTTTGTGCACCGGTGTCGGTTACGCTCGCCTTGTGATTCGGTTTCATACCGGTCATCGACGGGGCAGACTAAGAAAGCGGCGGTATCCACCATGTCACAATCAAGCAACGCACAACGCGAGCCTTCCATGGAGGAGATTCTGTCGTCGATACGCAAGATCATCGAAGACGGAGAACCGGCGCAATCGCCGGAACTGTTGAATGCGGCGACAAAATCCGATCCTGTTGAAGAACCAAAACCGGTAGCGGTTGAACCGGTTGTCGCAGAACCCGCAATGATTGATAGCACCGCGCCCGAAATTGAGGAATTCCGTCGTGAACTGACCGGCGCAAGCCATCCCATCGCTGATGTCGATGCCAGTGAAGCAGATGAGGTAAAACAGGAAGATCCGTCGCCTGCCGCAGCGCTTGATCTCGAGGAGGAAAGTCCGGTGGAGTTCACTGCGCCGGATATCGTTGATGAAAAGCCCGTGTTGGAGGCTGCGCGAGCGGAGTTTGAACAGGAACCAGCTTTGCAAGAAGACGACGATGAAATTGATCAGGATGTGTTCCCGGCCGAAACCAAGCAGCGTCTCAGCGCCGAACCGATAGCCGCTACCCCGGTTTCCGAGGATGATGAAACCGGTATCCCGGATCCCATGCCTGCCGAGGAGGCCACATCGGAACAGCCGGAACCGCAGGTGCCGGAAATCCAGGCGGCCAGACCGATTATTTCGGAGGTTGCCGGCCGCAAGATCGCCGCATCTTTTGAACAATTGTCTGAGGCATTCGCGGAAACCCGCAAAAAGAGTTTTGATGAAATGGCCGAGGAGATGCTTCGGCCGATGTTGCAGGAATGGCTCGATAACAATCTGCCATTGCTGGTCGAACGTCTTGTACGTGAGGAAATCGAGCGCGTGGCACGCGGCGAGGTGGCCTGAGCCCCCTGCAACGTTCGCCGATTGTCGGTCCGCCGGTAGCCATCGGTTCAACTGCTCCGGCAATTCGGACGCAATGTTGACTTGACGACCAGCATCCGGTTTAGAGCTATCCGGTAAGTTCCCTGAAAATACGGGCATGTTTTATGCTGGACAAAACCTATGACGCGGTCGCGATCGAGCCGAAGATCGCCGGGCGATGGGATGATGCGAACGCATTCCGGGCCGGTGCTGCGGCTGCTGATGACGCCGAGCCTTATAGCATTGTTATTCCGCCGCCAAATGTGACCGGCTCGCTGCATATGGGGCATGCCTTGAACAACACGCTGCAGGACATTCTGATCCGGTTTGAACGGATGCGCGGGAAAAATGTGCTTTGGCAACCTGGCATGGATCATGCGGGAATCGCGACGCAGATGGTTGTCGAACGGCAATTGATGGAGCGGCAGGAACACCGGCGCGATCTCGGGCGCGAGAAGTTCATTGAACGGGTCTGGCAGTGGAAAGACGAATCCGGGGGAACGATCTTCAAACAGTTGAAACGGCTTGGTGCGTCCTGTGACTGGTCACGCGAGCGGTTCACAATGGACGAAGGGCTGTCCCAGGCGGTCTTGAAGGTCTTTGTCAGCCTTTATGAAGAAGGTTTGATCTACAAGGACAAGCGCCTGGTCAACTGGGATCCGAAACTGCTGACCGCGATCTCCGATCTTGAAGTCGAACAGCACGAGATTGACGGGCATTTGTGGCATTTCCGCTATCCCGTTGAAGGCCGGGATTTCAATACCGATGATCCTACCAGTTTTGTTGTTGTTGCAACGACCCGGCCGGAAACCATGCTGGGTGACACCGCGGTTGCGGTCAATCCGGATGATGAGCGCTATGCCGACGTCGTGGGCATCCACGTGGTCTTGCCGCTTGTCGGCAGGAAAATTCCGATTGTCGCCGACGACTATGCCGACCCGGAAGCGGGCTCCGGCGCGGTTAAGATTACGCCGGCGCATGATTTCAACGACTTCGAAGTCGGCAAGCGTCATGCACTTGCGATGATCAATGTGATGACCACCGACGGTGCCATCACCTTGTGCGAAAACGAGACCTTTGCGGAAGGGCTTGAAGAGACGCAGGAACTTGCCAGGACCGTGGCAGAACTCGACGGAAAAGAACGTTTTGCGGCAAGAAAAATCGTCGTTGCGATGATGGAAGAGGGTGGTTTTCTGCACAAGATCGAACCGCACCGGCATATGGTTCCGCACGGCGACCGGGGCGGTGTTCCAATCGAACCGTTCCTGACCGATCAATGGTATGTCGATGCCAAAACGCTTGCCGGACCGGCAATTGACAGCGTCCGGAAAGGGCGAACGAATTTTGTCCCGAAAAACTGGGAAAAGACCTATTTCGACTGGATGGAAAACATCCAGCCCTGGTGTATTTCACGCCAACTCTGGTGGGGACACAGGATTCCGGCCTGGTATGGCCCGGACGGCAAGGTTTTTGTCGCGCAGACCGAGCCGGAGGCTGCGTCCGCAGCGGCCAAACATTACGGAAAACCGGTTGAACTCGATCGCGATCCCGATGTCCTGGATACATGGTTCTCCTCGGCTTTGTGGCCATTTTCCACACTCGGCTGGCCGGACCAGACCAAGGAACTGAACACCTATTACCAGACGGATGTCTTGGTAACCGGGTTCGACATCATCTTTTTCTGGGTCGCCCGCATGATGATGATGGGCCTCCATTTCATGGAAGAGGAGCCATTCCACACCGTCTATGTTCATGCTCTGGTGCGTGACAAGCACGGCGCCAAAATGTCCAAATCCAAGGGCAATGTGGTCGACCCGCTTGAACTGATGGATGAATACGGTGCAGACGCACTGCGCTTCACCCTGGCCATCATGGCGGCGCAGGGCCGTGACGTGAAGCTTGATACCAGCCGAATAGCCGGTTATCGGAATTTCGGAACCAAACTCTGGAATGCAACGCGTTTTGCCGAGATGAACGGGGTTCAAAGAGACCCGGCTTTTACACCTGAAAACACCACTTTGACGATCAACCGCTGGATTCTGACCGAGTTGACGCAAACCGTCAAAGCGGTCACGGAGGGCATCAGCACCTATCGGTTCAACGAGGCCGCGGCGACGCTTTACCGGTTCGTCTGGAACCATTTTTGTGACTGGTATCTGGAACTGCTCAAGCCTGTATTCAACGGCCAGGATGAGGCGGCAAAGCTGGAAAGCCAGGCCTGTGCCGCATTTGTGCTGGAGGAAATCTACAAGCTCCTGCACCCGTTCATGCCTTTCATAACGGAAGAATTGTGGGCGCATGCAGATGATGCGCGGTGGCGTGAAACACTGTTGTGTCATGCGGCCTGGCCGAACCCGACATTTGAGGATCAGGATGCCGCGGCGGAGATCAACTGGCTGATCGACCTTGTCGGTGGCCTGCGTTCGGTGCGTGCCGAGATGAATGTGCCACCGTCGGCGGTTGCGCCATTGGTTGTTGTCGGGGCGAACCGCGGCAGTTGCGAGCGATTGCTCCGGCATGATCCGGCAATCAAACGCATGGCGCGGGTCAAGGACATTCTTCTCGAGGACGAAGCACCAAAAGGATCGGCTCAGATTGTGGTTGGCGAGGCAACTCTGTGCCTCCCGCTGGGCGCTCTGATCGATCTTCAGGCCGAAGCGGCGCGCCTCGGCAAGGAATTGCAGAAAACCGAAGGTGAAATTTCCCGTCTGGAGAAAAAGCTCGGTAATCAGGGTTTTGTTGCCAAGGCGCCTGAGGCCGTCGTGACGGCCGAGCGGGAAAAACTCTCCGAATTTCGCGAATCGATGGCGAGACTGGAAACGGCGCTTGCCAAGGTCAGGGACGCCGGCTGATTTCCAGGCCATTTTCAGGGACTGGGCTGTATACAATTTGAGCGTCTGTCGTCATGTGTCCTGCGGGACACACGCGCTGCTTATAAAAATTGTTGAGTCGGCGCATTATCGGCTGTTCTGGCAAATTTGCCGGAGTTTGAGCTCTGTTCGCCAAAATGAAACGCTTTGTGGCGATTCAGCAACACTTTCAAAAGAACCATTGGGCTATAAGAAATGTGGGGACGCTTCGCCTACTTCCCGCCATAAATCCGGAGCACGCCGAACGATGTGTCGACAAATGCGAGAAGATGTTTTGTCGTGACCAGTCCGCAATAAGCGGTAAGGATGAGAATGGACGCAAGAGCGATCTCCAAGGCGAATTTGCCAAGCAGGCATGTTACGGAAGGGCCGACACGTGTGCCGCACCGGTCATATCTGTATGCAATTGGGCTCTCGGCGAACGAAGCTCATCAGCCGATTGGTGTCGCAAGCTGCTCCCTGCAACATTTCACCGAAGCGCCAGGCCCAGACGGCGCGAAAGAAAAGCACTGTTATGCGGATATCTGAGATGTTCAGAACAGCAGTATTGGTGACAGCCGCAGCAGCGCTGCTTGGCGGTTCCATTTCTGCACGCGCATTCGACCAGCGCGATCCGGTGCAAAAAGATTCCAGCCCTTGGGCTTTGTTCAAATTCGGCTTCTCATCCTACAAAAAAGGCCGCAAGAAAAAAGCGATCGAGGCCTATCGCTACGCGGCTGAAAAGGGTCACGCCGGCGCTCAATGGAAACTTGGAAGGATGTATGCCGAGGGTGATGGCGTCCGTCGTGATGACTATCAAGCCTACAAGATATTCGAGAAAATCGTGCGAGAAGGCGCCGATCCCGGCAGCCGCGATGAGACGTTCGTCTCGGATGCGCTGGTCGGTCTGGCCAGCTACCTGAAAATCGGTATTCCAGGCAGCCCGGTACGGCGCAATGTCAAGGCGTCGAGGGATTTGTATTTCCAGGCTGCATCCATGTACGGGAATGCCGGTGCACAGTTTGAAGTCGGACGGATGATGCTTGTCGGCGAGGGCGGCAGATCCAATGTCAGACAGGCCGTCCGGTGGCTGCGTCTCTCAGCCAGCAAGGGGCATTCAGGTGCTCAGGCTGAATTGGGCCGGGTATTGTTCGAAAGCGGCCATGTGGTACGCGGACTTGCAATGATGACGGCGGCGCTTGAACGTGCAAGCCCGGCTGACCGATCATGGATCAGGGATATGCAGGAAGAAGCCTTTGCCCTTGCAGGCGAGGCCGACAGGCGTACAGCCGTTGCATTGTCCGAGGATATTCTTGTCAAAGGCACCAAATAGGGTTTTCCCAGCGATGGCGCGTGCGCTGTCCCATGTCTTCCTGAAATTCGTTGTGTCAGCTGCTGTTGACGGGCAGGGAATGGCTTTCGACTTCAGGCCTGCAAAGAAGGGCCAGATCCTGCGTCGCTTGGCGCGTCGCAGCGCTCGGACAGCCATCGCCGATCATTTTCCATGAAGTGTTGTTGAGTACGCGTTCGCAGCGCGCCAGCTTCATGCCTGAAGGCAGCCGAAAGCAGGTCACCTGACCTTCTTCGAAATTCTTGCCGTTTGCCCGGCAAACGCACTTCGGTCCGGCAATCGCGGGTACCGAAACCGCCAGGAGCAGAAGCAATGTGGACAACAACCGACAGCACATGAGTTCATTTTACCATCTAATCGCGTAAACAACTAATACCAAAGGCCGGTATCAGGCGGTATCGAGATTGATTCGGATCGATACCGGGACATGGTCAGAGGGTTTTTCCCAGGCACGCGTGTATTTTTCGATCTCCGCGCTCTCCAGATGATCCGCGGCTTCCGGCGAGAGCATGAGATGGTCGATCCTTATGCCATGGTTTTTTGGCCAGGCCCCACCCTGATAGTCCCAGAAAGTGTATGATTGCGGTGCATCGCTAACGGCTCTAATCGAGTCGGTCAGGCCGAGATTGGCCAGACGCCGGAATGCCGTCAGGCTTTCCGGTCGAAACAGTGCATCGCCTTGCCAGCCGGCAGGGTCGTGGCAGTCTTCGGGCTGTGGAATGATGTTGTAGTCGCCGGCCAGCACCAGCGGTTCTTCCAGTTCAAGACGCTCTGCCGCCCAGGATTCCAGCCTGCTCATCCAGGCCAGCTTGTAGAGAAATTTTTCACTCTCGACCGGATTGCCGTTCGGCAGATAGAGCGAAACCACCCGCAATGCTCTACCGCCCGCGGTAAACACGCCTTCGATAAACCGTGCCTGTTCGTCGCCATCATCTCCCGGAAGTCCGCGGTTGACCTCGTCGAAGCGGTGTTTGGACAGGATTGCAACGCCATTGAAACCCTTCTGTCCATGGGTTTCGACGTGATAGCCGAGCGCCTCGATCTCGAGGCGCGGAAACTGATCGTCAACCGATTTGATTTCCTGCAGGCAGGCAATATCCGGATCGGATTCCTTCAGCCAGTGCAGCAGGTTGTCGATGCGCGCCTTGATGCCATTGATGTTCCAGGTTGCGATCTTCATGGGCAATGGCTCACTCTTTGGCGCGTTTCAAGCAGGTAAAAAAACCTATAGCTCAAGGTTGCGGCAAGAGCGAGATGTGATCCAATTGCAGGTACCGTCAGACCGTAAAGCTGGTCCCGCAACCGCAAGATGCAACCGCGTTCGGATTGCGGATCTGGAAGGATTGGCCGATCAGATCGTCAACAAAGTCGATTTCCGAACCACCCATATAGACCAGGGAGAGACTGTCGATCACCACCTTTGCCGTACCCTTTTCAATGACGAAGTCCTCTTCGTCCCCGGTTTCGACAAGATCATATTTGTAGGAGAATCCGGAGCAGCCTCCGCCTTCAACTGAAATTCGAAGCGCCTTGTTTGACGCCTCCTCGGACAGGATTTTTCCAATCCGAGTTGCCGCGGCGTCCGAAAGAGTTACCGAACTGGAATTTTCCATGTGACCGAATAACCGCGCGCGGGCGGTTCCCTTGCCATTTGCTTACCCAGATAGGTATGTACCGGCGACAGCCAAGTCAACGGGGCGGCCATGGCGGAGCGACATCAATGAACCGACCATCGGAGGGCTTTGACCAGATTGGTTTTGGCTACCGTCCGCGCGCCCGGCACGCCTGTGACCCCGCAGCAAGCCGCGGCCGGGAGTATGCGGAACCTGAAAGCCCCACTCGCACAGCTTTTCAGCGTGACCGCGATAGAATCATCCATTCAACTGCTTTTCGGCGCCTGAAACACAAGACGCAGGTTTTTGTCGCGCACGAATCGGATCATTACCGCACGCGATTGACCCATACGATCGAGGTTGCACAGATTGCGCGGGCCATCACGCGGGCTCTGCGCGGTGATGAAGACCTCGCCGAAGCGATCGCGCTTGCGCATGATTTCGGACATACGCCCTTCGGTCACGCCGGTGAGCGGGCGCTTGACCGGAAATTGCAGCCGTGGGGAGGTTTTGATCACAACCTGCAGACGCTTCGCGTCGTCACCAGCCTGGAGCATCGCTACGCCGAATTTGATGGTCTGAATCTGTCCTGGGAGACGCTCGAAGGCCTTGTTAAGCACAATGGACCGATTGTGCCGAATGAAGCAGATACAAAGGCTGATGATGTACGACGGGCCGGAACGTTTGATAGCCGTTTCAGCCTTGGTCCGTCGACATACGGCTCGCTGGAGGCGCAAGCCGCGGCCATAGCCGATGATATCGCCTATGACAGTCACGATATCGATGATGGCCTGCGGGCAGGGCTGCTGACCCTTCAGATGCTTGAAACCGTGCCGTACCCGGCGACAATACTGGCAGTGGTCGGCCGGAAATATCCCGGTCTGGACGCGGGGCGGACAGCACACGAATATATGCGGCGTCAGATCACAGCGATGGTCGAAGATGTCATTCGACAATCAACCGAGCGGCTCACCAGGTTGAATCCGGGTTCTGCGGACGAGGTTCGCAGGGCCGGATGCCCGATTGTCGTGTTCTCGGACGAAATGAAGAGGGTCGAACGTGAGATCAAAACCTTTCTCTGGACCAATTTTTATCGTCACCGCAAGGTGATGGCTGTGATGGACCAGGCCGAGACCGTGGTAGAGCAGCTTTTCGACGCCTATGCGGCCGATCCCTCGCTGATGCCGGGCGAGTGGGCGGCGGACAGCGCAGACCGTGGCGAAATGGACACCATGTGGACGATCGCCGATTTTCTGGCCGGAATGACGGATACGTTTGCACTTGACGAACACCGGCGCCTGTTTGACCGGACGCCTGATTTGCGATAGGCGACACCGACCTTGCGGCATGCCTGAAGTCAGCCTGTTTTGAAGGTTCCCCGACACATCTGGAATTGATCATGAACGTTTTCGCCGATTTCCATGCGAGGATCATCAAAGCCGTAGAGCAACTGGAACTGACCGGAGTGGACTTTTCACGAGTGGTTGTGGAACCGCCGAGAGATTCCAGCCATGGCGATCTGGCAACGAACGCTGCCATGGTTCTTGGCAAGGCGGCGGGGCTGAAACCGCGGGATCTTGCCGAACGGATTGCAACGAAACTGGCAGCCGATCCGGATATCGTGGCGACCGAGGTCGCCGGGCCGGGCTTTCTCAATCTGCGCCTCAGTGCGGCGTTCTGGCAATCGCATCTGCGGTGGATATTGTCCGACGGGCCGCGTTTCGGCCGGTCTCAGGTCGGGGCGGGCAACAAGATCAATGTTGAATATGTCTCCGCCAACCCGACCGGGCCTATGCATGTCGGACACTGCCGGGGAGCAGTGGTTGGCGACACGCTGGCAAATCTGCTCTCATTTGCCGGATTTGATGTTGCACGGGAGTACTACATCAATGATGCGGGCTCGCAGATAGATGTGCTCGCCCGCTCTGCATTATTGCGTTACCGCGAGGCTCTTGGTGAGGATATCGGAAAAATACCGTCCGGTTTGTACCCGGGCGATTATCTTGTCCCTGTCGGAAAGGTTCTGGCCGAGCAATTCGGCCCAAAGCTTCTGAATCTGGATGACGATGCTGCTGTCGAGCAGATCAGGCCGATCGTCATCGATGCGATGATGGTGATGATCCGCGGGGATTTGGATGCTCTGAACGTGCGCCATGATGTCTTTTTCTCAGAGCGCGCACTCCATGCTGACGGTGAAAAGGCGATCCGTTCGGCGATCAACGACCTGACTTTAAAAGGGTATGTTTACAAGGGCATATTGCCTCCACCTAAAAGCGGACACCAGGAAGATTGGGAAAACCGGGAGCAGGTGCTCTTCAGATCGACCGAGGTTGGTGACGATATCGACCGGCCTCTGATGAAATCCAGCGGCGCTTATACCTATTTTGCCGCCGATGTTGCCTATTTCAAAGACAAGTACGATCGCGGCTATGATGAGATGATCTATGTGCTGGGTGCCGATCATGGAGGCTACGTCAAACGGCTTGAGGCAGTGGCCAAGGCCGTCTCCGACGGGACTGCGAAACTGACCGTGCTGCTTTGCCAGTTGGTCAAGCTGTTTCGCGACGGCGAACCGGTTACCATGTCCAAGCGGTCGGGAGATTTCATAACATTGCGGGAAGTGGTGGACGAGGTCGGACGTGATCCGGTTCGCTTCATGATGCTCTACCGGAAAAACGACGCGCCGCTCGATTTCGATTTCGCAAAGGTCACCGAGCAGTCAAAAGACAATCCGGTGTTCTACGTCCAATATGCCTCAGCGCGATGCCATTCGGTATTCCGGCAGGCCAAGGAACAACTTCAACTGGATTCGCCTGGTCGTGAACAGATGATAGAGAATCTGGGTCGCCTCGATTCGGAGGACGAACTGAAGCTGATCCGCAAACTAGCGGAGTTTCCGAGGATCATCGAAACGGCGGCCTTGTCGCATGAGCCTCATCGCTTGGCATTTTTCCTGCACGATCTTGCCAGCGTCTTTCATGCCCATTGGAACAAGGGATCTGAAAATGCCGACTTACGGTTTGTTAAGGTTAACGATCCATTGTTGACCTTGGGCAGACTAGGTTTGGTGCAAGCAGTTTCAGATGTTCTTACATCCGGTCTGGCACTGGTTGGTGCGGAAGCGCCACAGGAAATGCGCTAGATTTGAACGGAGTTGTCGTCACCATTTGCCCACAATAGACTGGTAGAGGCGAAAATCTCTACAGTGTGGCGGGCGCCCGATTGGGCCCGACGGAGTGTGAGCGCGAAATAGGCATGGCAGATAACAAGCAATTCAAACGCCGTGAATCCCCGGAAGTTGCCGATGATGATCCTCTTGCCGAACTGACCCGGATAATGGGTCTGCAGGAGACACCGGAGGAGGCCGTCGAGCCGCCGACGGATCACGGCGCATCAGACGAATCTGAAGTCGAAATCGATCTTGAAAAAGAATTGATGGGCGAACTTTCGGACGAACCTGCCAATGTTGCGCCTCTTCGTGCAGTGTCAACTGAAATGCCAGCACCGGAGCCTGTCCCCGAATTCTCCACTGATGTGGACGATCAGGAGATGGAACGCGCCCTGGCAGGTGTGGCGGAGTCGGAGCCGAATTCTCCGGGTGAAGCAAGCGCCGAACCGTCTTTTCCGGAACCAGCGCTAGAGGACGCCCCGAAAGCGCCGGTGCTGCGGCCAAACGAGCCGGAATCTTTCGAGCAACTGGTGGCTCGCGCGCGGGGTTTTCCCGCGCCGGAACCGGTGGATCCGCTTACCGATGAAGCCTTGCCAAAAGTGGTGACAAGATCGATCAGCGCATCAGTCGCCCCACAAACCGAGCCGGCTGTGTCTGGCAATGAGGTGAAGCTGGATGACGGGCGGAATACGCTCGAAGATGAGCTGAAAACACTGCTGGCCGATATCGGAGATCCACCTGTTGAAGCCGGCGATGGCCAAGGCGAGGGCGACGCGCCGGCAGATGATGTCGCACCGGTAGATGACGCCGGAACCTACAAGCCGATATTCGGTCGCTCAAACGTGCAGCCGCTGACGCCGTCAGCCGCGCCGGAACCGGAGGCCGAAGAAATTGACTTTGGTTCCGGATTTGAAACTGACCTCGATGATGCCGTTGCCGGGGCGGCCAGTGAATCGTCCGGCGTTCCGGAGATTGAAACCGTGGAAGTGCCGGAACAGGCGCAATCCGCTTTTGATGATCTGGAGATCCCGGAGCTGGTTGCCGAACCGCCGGCACCGATCGTGTCTGATCATGAAGATCTGGAAGCGGAATTTTCCGCCCTGTTCGGGGACGCCGACAAACCGGCAGTATCACCAGCGGTGGCATCCGCACCGACCGTGCCGGCTGAACCGGCCACAAATCTCGAAGACCCGCTTGAGATGGACACGTTCGATCTTGAGGCGGATGATCTTGATGTCGAGGTTTCATCGGATGAGGACCGGATAGCGGCCGCTTCCGCTGCGGTTGCCGCGACGGCGGCCATGCCGGTTGCCCATCAGCTCAGGGGCGGACGCGAATCGACCAAAGAGGCTGCGCTTGAAACGCTGGCCGCACGTGCCCAGTCCGATGGGCTTGCGGACGGTCGATCGAGTCGCCGGGGCATGATGATAGCCGCGGTTGTCGTCGGCATTGCAATGCTCGGTGGAATTGGCATTTTCGCGCTGTCTTTCGGCGGTGGTGAGACGGATGCACCGCCGGCAGTGGTTCTTGCCGAGCCTGGTGATGTCAAGATCAAGCCGGATGATCCCGGTGGCACAACGGTGCCCAATCAGGACAACAAGGTTTACGAGAAGGTGTCCGGTGAATCTTCCGTCGACTCACCGTCTCAGGAGAAGCTGGTGACAACGGCCGAAGAACCGGTGGATGTTGCCACGCAGACGATCCGGACCCGGGTCATCGATACCACGCCCGCCAGGCAGCCGGATACGCAAAAGTCGGAGGAACGAATTGTCCCATCGCAAACGGAAAGCCCGACGCTGACCAATGATGATGTTGTGGTCGTCGTACCGCGGCGCGTGAAAACCATGATCGTCAAACCGGATGGTACGATGGTTCCACGGGAAGAAACCGCTCCGGCCGTGGCTCCGCAGATTACAGCGGCCAGTGATCCGGACTCGACTGCCGGCGATGGACAGTCTGCATTGGCCGGCGAGGGAACGGTTGTCACCAATCCAGACGGCACGCCGTTTATTGTCCCGACACCTCGACCCGACAGAAGCACTGTGGCCAGCGAGAACGCGACCGCGCCTTCCCAAAATGGCGTATCAGACGATGCGACGTCCTCGGCATCCCTGGCCGCACCTGCGGCGAGGACAGAGGTCTCACCAAGACCGACAGTGGCGATAGAACAGCCCGTTACCCCCGCGCCGACTGATGCGCAGGACACTGTTGCGACTACATCGCCAACCCCCGCGGCAGAGCCGGAAAAGCCGGCTACGACACCCACAAGCCCGGCGGTCGGGCCCTACGCAATACAGATTGCCTCGCAACCGACACGAGAGGGTGCGCAGTCTTCCTATCAGAGCCTTGCGCGTCGCTACGGCTCTGTGATCGGTGGTCGCGGCGTCAATATCGTCAAGGCCGACATTCCCGGCAAAGGTGTTTACTACAGGGTCCGTGTGCCGGCGGGCAGCAAGTCTGAAGCCTCGTCACTTTGCCGCAGCTACAAGGCCGCCGGCGGAAGCTGTTTCGTGGCTCGGCAATAAGCAGGTGAAAATCCGAATATCGAAGAGGGCTGTTTTGTTGACAGCCCTTTTTTGTGTCCGCAGCCGGTATGATCGGTCACGATATCAAAATGATCCCGTAAACCTTTGATCTTGCGTGCTTACTGCGGGCAGGCCAATGCCACTTCCATTTTGCCTCATATGCTCAAACTGACTATGATTCTCAAATGAGCGAATCAAAAGCAATGATCCTTGGCTCTTCCGGCCTGGTCCTGACGGCGGGGGAAACGGAGTTCTTCAGGGCCCAGCGACCGTGGGGATTTATCCTGTTTGCGCGCAACATATCGGACGCCGATCAGGTTCGAAATCTGGTTGCATCAATGCGTGCCAGCATCGGGAATGAAAGCGCACCCGTGTTCATCGACGTGGAGGGCGGCCGGGTGCAGCGTATCCGCCAGCCGATGGCGCCTGACTACCCATCGGCATCGGAACTGGGTGCTCTCTACCGGTCGGACAAGGTCGCAGGTTTGCGGGCGACATGGCTGATGTCGCGGCTCCACGCCTTCGATCTGTCACGCCTCGGCATCACAGCCGACTGTCTTCCGGTTCTCGATATTCCGGTGAGGGGAGCCCACGATGTTATCGGCAATCGCGCGTATGGCCACGATCCGGAAATTGTAACGGCGATGGGAAAGGCGGCGGCGGAGGGGCTATTGGCCGGCGGTGTTTTGCCGGTCGTCAAGCATGTACCAGGGCATGGGCGTGCACTTGTCGACAGTCACAAGGTCTTGCCAGTCGTAGATGCGTCGGTGGAACAATTGCGTTCGATTGATTTTGCGCCTTTTCTTGCTCTCAACAAGCTGCCGATGGCGATGACCGCCCACGTCATTTACTCCGCGCTTGATGCGAACGAACCGGCGACCACCTCGCGCAACATCCTCCACAACATAGTGCGTGGTGAAATGGCCTATGACGGTCTGATCATGAGCGATGACGTTTCGATGCAAGCGCTTTCTGGGGATTTCGAATCAAGGACCGATGCAATTTTTGCCGCGGGATGCGATGTAGTTCTGCATTGCAACGGTGTCATGGAAGAGATGCAGGCTGTTGCAGGTAAGACGTCGGCACTGTCCGGGGTCGCGCTTGAAAGGGCAGAACGGGCACTGAAGATGGCTGGAAAGTTGGATGACACCGCTGAGAACAGCGCCCGCGAGGAGTTTGCCGCGCTTTTCAGCCCGGCGGTTTAGGCAGGCTGAATTTGATGGGAACTGAGCAGACCAACGATAGTGCGGTAGCAAAGGATCCGTCACCGATGGATCGCCTGTGGACCGACGATACAGAGTTCGCTGGCACCAAAGACTCCTCGCTTGTCGTCGATGTCCAGGGATTTGAGGGACCGCTCGACCTGCTGCTTCATCTTGCGCGTGGCCAGAAAGTCGATCTGACCCGAATTTCGGTTCTGGCACTGGCCGAGCAATATCTCGAATTCGTCGAGCAGGCGCGCCAGTTGAGGCTTGAACTCGCGGCTGACTATCTGGTGATGGCCGCTTGGCTTGCCTATCTGAAATCCAAACTGCTGCTTCCAAAGCAGGAAGATGAGGAAGGCGAGTCCGGTGAGGAACTCGCTGCAATATTGCAGTTTCGGCTAAAGCGCCTCGAGGCAATGCGCGATGCTGGCGCCAAACTTGTCAACCGCAACCGGTTGGGCCGTGATGTTTTCACCAGGGGTATGCCGGAAGCCGTCATGGTGGAAAAACGTAGCGTGTTCTCCGCTTCGCTCTATGATCTGCTGACCGCCTATGCCGGACAGCGGCAACGGACCGCCGTTACCAATGTGCGGATTGAAAAAAGAGCCGTCTGGTCCCTGTCCGATGCGCGCGGCATTCTGATGCGGTTGATCGGGACATTGAGCGACTGGACGGCGCTGGAAAGCTATCTGGTCGATTATCTTTCGACGCCCGAAACCCGCAACACTGCGGTTGCCAGTTCCTTTGCGGCAAGTCTGGAACTGGTTCGTGAGGGCCGATTGGAAATGCGTCAGACCGAGGTCTTTGGCGCTTTGTATCTGCGGGCTCGGAACACACAGGAAACAGGAGAGGCAAACCATGTCTGAAGGCGGACAAGCGACGGCAGTTGAGTTTGCCGAGGAAGAGCATGGCGATGCTCTCGACATGCTGGACAACCCTGCCGAACGGTTGCATCTGGCTGAGGCGACCAGAATGGTGGAAGCGATCATTTTTTCATCTGACGAACCGGTGTCCCGCCGTGCCCTGCAGGAAAGGTTGCCGGACAATGTCGATATTGACCTGGTGGTCAGCGAGTTATCGAGCATTTACGAAAAACGCGGTGTCAATCTTGTCAGGGTGGGAGACGCCTTTGCGTTTCGTACGGCAGGAGACCTGTCCTTTCTGATGACACGGGAAGCAGTGCAGCAGCGCAAATTGTCACGCGCCGCACTCGAAGTTCTTGCCATCGTTGCATACCACCAGCCGGTGACGCGCGCCGAAATGGAGGAAATTCGTGGTGTCGAGACGTCGAAAGGCACGCTGGACACGCTGATGGAAGCCGGCTGGGTTCGCATGCGTGGCCGGAGAAAAACCCCTGGACGGCCTGTTACCTATGGGACATCGGAGGTTTTCCTCGACCATTTCGGTCTCGCTGAAATACGTGATCTACCTGGATTGGAGGAATTGAAAGGGGCAGGGCTGCTTTCCTCGCGGATGCCGACCAGCTTTTCCGTTCCTACTCCAAATTCCGATCCGGATGCCCTTGCCGACGACGAAGATCCGTTAACCGATATCGATTTGGAAGAACTGGGTCTGTTGACACCCCGTGCGCAGGATGATTGACACCAAACTCTGAGGATCGGGGTTGCCGCAAACTTGTTCAGGGCGAGCCACGACAAGTGATGGGTATCAGCGTTATGGCAAAATCGGCGCAATTGGCCGGCGGGATTCCCGCTGGTGTTACTTTTGCCGCCAGCCTGAGCTTTGAGGGCATCCACCATGCCTATGATGGCGGTGCGCAAATCCTGTCAGACATTTCGCTATCCGTCGAACCTGGAGAAGTGCTTTGTCTTCTCGGTCCGTCGGGTTCCGGCAAAACAACCCTGTTGCGAATTGCTGCTGGTATAGAGGTCCAGAGTGCGGGCAGGGTGTTGCTGAATGACCGGGAAATTGCCGGCGATGGTATTTTCGTGCCGCCTGAACACAGATCGATCGGTCTGGTGTTCCAGGATTTTGCGTTGTTCCCGCATCTTTCGATCATCGATAATGTGCGTTTTGGACTGACTGCTCTGTCGCGGGCCGAGGCCATGCACGAGGCAATGATTGCCCTGACCCGCGTCGGACTTGAGCGATATGCCGATGCCTATCCGCATGTATTGTCCGGTGGCGAACAGCAGCGCGTTGCGCTGGCGCGGGCACTTGCGCCGCGTCCTGCAGTGGTGCTGATGGACGAGCCGTTTTCCGGTCTTGATTCCCGTTTGAAGGATTCAGTGCGTGCCGAAACTCTCGCTGTTCTTCATCAAAGTCGTGCTACGACCATTGTGGTTACGCATGATGCCGAGGAAGCCATGCGGATGGGAGATCGTATCGCGCTGTTGAACAAAGGTGGGCTTGTGCAGATTGGGACAGCCGAGGAGCTCTATCAAAACCCGGCTGATCTTTTTGTCGCCGGATTCTTCTCCGAACTGAATATGTTCGAGGCACGGGTCGAGAATGGCATGGTGAACACGCCGCTGGGGCGATTTGCCGCGAAGCCATATGCAGATGGAACCATGGCGAATGTTGCCATCCGATTGGCCGGTATCGAAGTTGGTGCAGCCGGCGCCAATCTGGCGGCAAGGGTTGTTTCCCGCAGGTTTCTCGGTGAAACCGAAGTTCTCGAAATAGCCATTTCGGGGGCGGAAACCAGGATTCGTGCAAGGGTCCGCAGGGGCAAACTGCCGCAAGACGTGAACGAAATTGGTGTGTCCGTCCGAAAGTCGGACGTACTTGTGTTTGAAAGACGCGCCGAAAGCGCTTAAATCACATTACAGAAACCGTTTTAGTGAGGCCGAATATGGGTACCTTTTCAATCTGGCACTGGCTGATTGTGCTTGTCGTCGTACTGCTGCTGTTTGGACGCGGCAAGATTCCCGAGTTGATGGGCGATGTTGCCAAGGGCATCAAGAGCTTCAAGAAGGGGATGTCCGACGAGGAAGCCTCAGCGGAAAATGCAAAGACGGTTGAGCACGATGCGGACGAATCCGCTGAAGCGGCCAAAGGAAAAACCGGCAAATCCTGAGGCACTCGCCGCTTTGTGTGTTGCTGAAGTGCAGGATTGGTTGAAGCGTCATGTTTGATATTGGATGGCCGGAGCTGCTTGTTGTGGCGGTCGTGCTGATCGTGGTCGTTGGTCCGAAAGACCTACCGAGCATGCTCAGGACGTTCGGCCGGACGACAAACAAGCTGCGCAGCATGGCCGGGGATTTCCGTCGACAATTCGATGACGCCCTGAAGGAAGCCGAGCTTGGGGATGTGAAAGATATCGTCGATTCTGCACGCAAACTCGATCCAAGGTCTGAAATCAAGAAGCACCTTGATCCGCTAAAATCATTTGGCGACGAGGTGAAGTCTGGTTTGACGGATGCGGTGAAAGCAGCAGAAGTCAGCGAACCTGCAGCTGTGGAACCGGAATTGCCGCAGACAAAGGATAGTGCGGCACCGGATGCTGGCAAAACCAAGCCCGCGGTCAAGAAACCTACCGCCAAGCCCGCGAAAAGAAAGACCAAAGCCGCCTCCGCACCGGGCAAACGGTCCGCCAAACCAAAATCGTCATCAACAGGGCGCAGTTCCGCCAAGCAGACCGCGGCAGGGACCAAAGCGTGAGTCAGAGCGAAAACGACATCGACGAGTCAGCAGCACCGCTGCTTGATCATCTGATTGAACTACGCAGGCGCCTGATGTGGGCGATCGGCGGGTTTTTCCTGGCGTTTCTCCTGTGTTTCTTTTTTGCCAAGGAACTGTTCAACCTTCTGGTGATTCCGTTCACCTGGGCAGTGAGTTGGGCGGGCATGAAGGACAAGGCTGTCGAACTTATCTACACGGCGCCCCAGGAGTTCTTTTTTACGCAGATCAAGATCGCGATGTTTGGTGGTCTGGTACTGGCATTTCCATTGATCGCCGGTCAGATCTATAAATTTGTCGCCCCCGGTCTCTACCGTAACGAGCGAATGGCTTTTCTGCCCTTCCTTGTAGCTTCGCCAGTTCTGTTCCTGATCGGCGCGGCGCTGGTCTATTTTTTCTTCACTCCTATGGTGATGTGGTTCTTCCTTGCAATGGAACAGACCGGATCCGATACCGAGGTCCAGATTTCACTGCTTCCGAAGGTTTCGGAATATCTTGGCCTGATCATGACATTGATCTTCGCCTTCGGTCTGGTGTTTCAACTGCCCGTTGTCACGACGCTGTTGGCCCGGGTCGGCCTGGTTTCTTCCGAAGGCCTGAAGGACAAACGGAAATATGCCATCGTCATCGCGTTCGTGACAGCGGCCGTTCTCACGCCGCCTGATCCGGTGAGCCAGATCGGCTTGGCGCTGCCAACGATCCTGCTTTACGAGATTTCAATCTTCATGGCGCGCCTGGTTGAGCAGAACCGGGAAAAGAATTCCACCAAAGCATCCGATGAGGATGACGGTCCGGATTCAGACGGCAGTGATGATTCGGATGTGTCGACTGAAAATGATGACCCGGAACCCGGCGTTCAGACAACGACGCCTTGATTTTTCCAACAATCTGTCTGATGGCTGCGCGGTGATCCCCGTGGGGCCGCTCAGCAGATTCGGACGGAACGATGCTTGATATCAAATGGATTCGTGAAAACCCCCAAACCTTCGATGATGCGATGGCGCAGCGCGGGTCCGATTGCGTCGCTGCCGACCTGATCGAAATCGACGAAAAGCGCCGCAAGATCCTTGCCGACCTGCAGGATTTGCAGGAGCAGCGGAACACAGCCTCTCGGGAAATCGGCCAGGCGCTGTCGATGAAAGACGCCGCACGCGCCGACAAGGTGAAAGCGGAGATCTCACAGATAAAATCTTCGACACAAGCCGGCGAAGAAAACGCGCGCGCCACCGCGGCTGCATTGAACGAAGCATTGGCCGGAATTCCGAACATACCCTTGGACGGCGTGCCGGTCGGGCCTGACGAAAGCGCCAATGTCGTCCTTCACATGATAGGCGAGAAACCTCGAATGAATTTCGAGCCGAAGGAACAGTTCGAGATTGGAGAAAATCTTGGGATGATGGATTTTGAGGCTGCTGCCAAACTGGCAGGCAGCCGTTTTACGGTCTTGCGAGGAAATCTCGCCCGGCTGGAACGGGCGCTCGGGGCATTCATGCTCGATCTGCATACCGGTGAACATGGTTACACAGAAACCGTACCGCCATTGATGGTGCGCGAGGAAGTGCTGTTCGGCACCGGGCAATTGCCGAAATTTGCCGATGACCTGTTTCACACTGCGGATGGTAGATGGCTCATTCCGACCGCCGAAGTGCCGCTGACAAATCTTGTTCGGGAAGAGATAGTCGATCATTCCTCACTGCCAATACGCCTGACTGCGCTGACGCCGTGCTTTCGGGCTGAAGCCGGCGCAGCCGGACGCGATACCAGGGGTATGCTGAGACAACACCAGTTCATGAAGGTGGAACTGGTTTCAATCACCGAACCGCAAAGCTCTATGGCAGAACTGGATCGGATGACGGCGGCTGCCGAGGAGGTCTTGAAACGACTCGGCCTGCACTACCGGGTCGTCATGCTAAGCACGGGGGATATGGGCTTTGCCGCGCAAAAGACCCACGATATCGAGGTCTGGTTGCCGGGGCAGGATACCTATCGCGAAATATCGAGCTGTTCGGTGTGCGGTGATTTCCAGGCACGGCGGATGAACGCGCGCTATCGGGTTGCCGGAGAAAAGGGCACGCGGTTTGTCCACACTCTGAACGGCTCCGGCGTGGCCCTTGGCCGGGCATTGATTGCTGTCATCGAGAACTATCAGAACCATGATGGCAGCGTCACGGTTCCGGATGTCCTGCGTCCCTATATGGGGGGCATGGAAAAAATCGAGGCAGTTTGAGATCGTGCGTATCCTGCTGACAAATGATGACGGGATTCATGCAGAGGGTCTTGCGGTTCTTGAACGTATTGCCGCACGTCTTTCCGATGATGTCTGGATCGTGGCTCCTGAAACCGACCAGAGCGGCCTGGCGCATTCGCTGACGCTCTCAGAACCGTTGCGCTTGCGAAAGATCGATGATCGAAGGTTTGCCCTTAAGGGGACTCCTACTGATTGCGTGATCATGGGAGTGCGCAAGGTTATGCCGGAAATGCCGGATCTCATCCTTTCCGGCGTCAACAGCGGCGCCAATATCGGCGATGATGTGACATATTCGGGAACGGTTGCCGGCGCGATGGAGGGAACGCTTCTGGGCATTCGCTCGATTGCATTGTCACAGGCCTACAATTGGGAAGAGGGCCGAGTGATCCCGTGGGACACGGTTGAAACGCTGGCACCGGATTTGCTCAAGAAACTAATGTCTGTGGAACTTGACCGCGGTGTGTTTCTGAATATCAACTTCCCCAATTGCAGTGTGGAAGATGTGGCTGGCTCGCAAGTCACCGACCAGGGAAAGTTCCTGCATGGATTGGGAATTGAGGAACGGCTCGATGGGCGTGGGTTTCCATATTATTGGCTGCGTTTTGGGCAGCGGTCTCCTGGCGCGCAAAAAGGAACCGATGTGTCGGCGCTGCGCGAGCGGAATGTGTCGATCACCCCTCTGACACTCGATCTGACAGCGCGTGGCATGCAAGACCGGATTGCCGAGGTGTTGGGGTGAGCAAGAAAGGTGAAAGCCGGGAGGACATTGCGGCGTATCTGTTGCGCATGCGTTCGTACGGTATTTCCGAAAAACGTCTGCTCGCGGCGATCGAGGCCACCCCGCGCGAAGATTTCATTCCAGGACAATGGATAAATGCGGCTTATTCGAGCCGGATGATCCCGATCGATTGCGGTGAATCGATTGAAGGCCTGGATATGCAAACCCAGATTTTTGCAACGCTGGACGTTCAGCAGAATCACAGAATTCTCGAGATTGGCACCGGTTCGGGTTTTACCGCCGCGGTCCTGGCGAGGCTTGGTCAGCGTGTGACGACGATCGACCGCTACAATACGCTCTGCAAAACTGCCATTCAGCGGTTCCAGGCGCTTGAGCTGAACAATATCATCACCAAGCATATGGACGGATCGGAAAGCCCGTCTGGCGAGGGACCATTCGACAGGATCGTTTCGTGGGTGGCTTTTGAAGGATTGCCACGATCCTACGTCGAATTGCTGTCAAGCGGTGGCATAATGATAACACCCATCGGACCGGGAGGGGGTGGGCAGACCCTGGCAAAGCTGACCAAGATCGGCAGCCGGTTCGAACGTGAGGATATCGCAAGCGTCCGATTGCAGCCCGTCAAACCGGGTCTTGCAACGGCGCTCTAGCAGCAAGTATTTGGCCCGCAAAAATCTTTCCGCTGTGTTTTAACCCCGCGGTAACATTAACAAGCTTTAATCATGCGTGTTCGAAGTAGTGAGTATGCGTGGATAAAGCGATGCGCTTCAGTGTATTGAGTAAAAGTCAGCGTTGTCTGGCACGTGGGGTTGCCATTTTCATGGTAGGCGGTTTTGCCGCCGGATGCAGCTCCGATGTCGTCCGATTTCAAGATGGTTTCTATACCGGTGCGATGCCGACCCAGCAGGAAGTAGCAACTGCTGGGCCGCAGCAACCATATCCTTCAGACAGTTATGATTCCTCGGCACAGGTGGATGACACCTATACCGGGTCGATCCGCAAGGCCGCTCCACTGCGGGCCACGCAGACCAATTCGAAAGTGCAGCGCGCAATGCTTGCGCCGCTTCCAGCGTCAAATAACTCGGCGCGCGTTCTGGAGCCTGTCCGTCGTGCAACCCTGCCTTCCGCGCAGCAAACTGCCAGGCTGCCGGCAATGACGTCGCAGCCGAAACCAGCTCTGCGAAGCGCTTCGCTGCAGCGGCCATCGGCGACCCTTGCCCCGCTTGCCGGCTCTTCCGGCGCTGCTCTCGCCCCGGCGCCAGCGCGCGTCGACCGGTTTGTCACCAATTCCACAGCTCCGGCCCGCAGCACGGCACCGCTTGCCCCGCAAGCGCAGGGTTGGACGCGTACCGGCGGTACGCAGGTTGCCCTGCGCGATGGTGAGACACTCTATAATCTTTCGCGGCGTTTCGGCGTGCCGGTTAAAGAGATCATGAAAGCCAACGGCATCACCAACCCTTCCACAGTCAATGCCGGGCAGACGATCGTAATTCCAACCTATGTCTATTCGAGACGGGCTCCGGTTTCCGCTCCGGACAACAATCCAAAAACCGTTTCAGCGCGTTCGTCTCGCGGATTGAAATCCATTCCGCTGCCCGGAGAGGTCCCGGTTCCGGCCAGAGCTCCACGCAGCGAACTGGCGGTTTTGCCGCAAAAGCCACAAGAACGGCAACCGGCAGCGCAGACAAGGCAGCAGTTGGGGAACACGGCGGCCTCCGCCTCGGGCTACACCGTCAAGAGCGGTGACACGCTTTATGGCATTGCGCGCAAGACTGGCACCAACGTGACTGCGCTCAAACAGGCCAATGGCCTTGACAGTGGTTCCATTCGCATCGGCCAGGTGCTGCGTCTGCCCGGAACCTCTGGCCGTCCGCCCGCTTCGGCGACCGCGGCTGCGCCGACAACAGCGGTAACCAAGGTCGCGCTGGCACCTTCATCAACCGGTGTCGATCCCATCGTCACCGGTACAGCCGGTCCGGCGAAGAAGCCGGCCGTATCGGCAAAGAAAACAAGGCAGGTCGGCAAGCTTTCAAGCTACACGCCGCCCAGCAAGGAATCCGGTGCGGCGAAAGCGACGGCCAAGAAGGCCGATTCGGCGCCTATGCGCTGGCCGGCTCAAGGGCGGGTGGTTTCCGGCTACGGCAGCAAATCCGGCGGGAAGACTAATGATGGAATAGACATTGCTGTTCCTTCGGGGACACCGGTGAAGGCCGCCGAAAACGGCGTTGTGATCTATGCCGGCGACGGCCTGAAGGAATTCGGCAACACGGTCCTTGTTCGCCATGCCGACGGACTTGTCACGGTTTACGGCCACGCCAGCAAATTGCTGGTCTCACGTGGAGACAAGGTGCGGCGTGGGCAGGATATAGCGCGCTCTGGAATGAGCGGGTCGGCTGAAACGCCTAAACTGCATTTTGAGGTTCGCAAGAACTCCGCACCGGTCAATCCGGCCGGGTATCTCGGGGAAGGATAGCTGATACCGGCCCGGTATTGTTTCTGCGGATGGCACAAGACATTCGGTGAGGCCGACTGAGCCAGAAGCCGGAATTCCTGCGGCGGCGCGCTCGACTTTCTTGAAACAGGTTTGCCGCTTTGACCATTGTTTTTAAAGAGAACAACTACGAGAAGACGTCCGTCATCAATACAGCGCCTCCACCTGTCAATCAAAACAGCAACCGCAATTGTCGCCAGCAAGGGCTCATTCGGCAAGCTTGCCGACTCTCGCGGTAACACATTACAGCGTGCCAAACTTCAGTCGGCTTGCCTGCTGTCAGCCTTCAGCTTTCGACCCAGCCGACCCGCGAGATCTTGAATGAATTGCCAGGCTACCCGACCAGACCGGCTGCCTCTCGTGACCGACCATTCGAGAGCTTCGGCGTGCAATGTTTCCGGATTTGTTTCCAGATTGTGGTAGCGCACATAGGCGTCGATCATTTCCAGATAGTCGTCCTGGGAACATTTGTGGAAACCCAGCCACAGACCGAACCGGTCAGACAGGGAAACCTTTTCTTCAACGGCTTCAGACGGGTTTATCGCGGTCGATCGCTCGTTTTCGATCATATCGCGCGGTAGCAGGTGCCGCCGATTCGACGTTGCATAGAAAATCACGTTGTCCGGACGTCCCTCAACGCCACCCTCAAGAGCAGCTTTCAAGGACTTGTAGGACGTATCGTCATTGTCGAAGGAGAGGTCGTCGCAAAACAGGACAAAGCGGTGATTTGTGTTTTTGACGATGTTCATCACTTCGGGCAGGTCGCCGATGTCTTCGCGGTGGATCTCCACAAGCTTCAGACGGGCATCGGATTTGCCGGCAGCACCGTTTATCGACGCGTGAACAGCTTTCACCAGTGACGATTTCCCCATGCCTCTAGCGCCCCAGAGCAATGTATTGTTGGCCGGCAGGCCTTCAGCAAAACGTCTTGTGTTGTCGATGAGAATGTCACGCACATGATCGACGCCGCGGATCAATCCGATATCGACGCGATTGACCTGAAAAACCGGTTCCAGATAGCCGGGACGGGCCGACCAGATGAAACAATCAGCTGCGGCAAAGTCGGTTTCGGGCGGTTGCGGTGGGGTCAAACGGGACACCGCGTCGATCAACCGATCCAGCTTGTCGTTCAGGGTACGGATGCTCTCGTCAGCCATTGTCTCGTCACTTTCCACCGGATCAATCCAGAACCAAGCCCTTATCATGGGCAATTCGACGCGAAAAGCACCGTTTAGGCACGAAAGCGCGGTTGCAAAGGCGGCGTCACGAACTATATTCCGCAAACCCGAGGCCCATCGGCAAGGGGTCTGTTTTGTCAGGAGAATTTGTATGTTCGCCACGCCGGCTTTTGCGCAGTCTGGTTCCCTAGCTGCTGGTCCCGATCTTTTCATGAGCATTCTGCCGTTCGTGCTCATTTTCGCGATCATGTATTTTTTGATCATCAGACCGCAGCGGCAGCAGGCGAAAAAACGCGCCGAAATGCTCGAAGCTGTCCGTCGCGGAGACACGGTTGTTACAGGCGGTGGCCTGGTCGGAAAGGTGACCAAGGTCGTCAATGATGGCGAACTGGAGGTCGAGATTGCTTCGGGCGTCAAGGTGACAGCGATCAAATCGATGGTGGCCGAAGTGCGCGTCAAGGGCGAACCGGCGGCAGCCGCCAAAAAGTAACGCGACGCCGGCCCCTGTGGTCGGCAAGCCAAGGGAGCTTCCATGCTCTATTTTTCCCGCTGGAAAACCGTTCTGATCTGGCTGTCGGTGCTGGCAGGCGTGTTGTTCGCCGCGCCAAACCTGTTTTCGCCGTCGCTGCTTTCCGGACTGCCGGACTGGCTGCCCAAAAAACAGATGACCCTGGGCCTCGATCTGCAAGGCGGGTCGCATATTCTGCTCCGGCTAGAACGCAAGGATCTGATCGATGAGCGCCTCGAATCGACGCGCGATGACGTCCGGCAGCGCCTGCGGAGCGAAGGTATCGGATATACCGGTCTCTCGGGCCTGAATCGCACCGTTCAAGTACGTATTCGCAATCTGGACGATGTCGAACGGGCGAAAACGGCCCTGCAGACGCTTACTGAACCGGTCTCATCTGGTCTGTTCGGCAGCGGTGTCGTCAGGGAAATCGAGATCGATGAAACTGAACCGGGATTACTGACATTCTTTCTGACGGAGGCTGGTATCGACTATCGTGTCGCATCGGCCCTTACCCAGTCGATTGAAGTGGTTGGACGGCGTGTCAATGAACTTGGAACGACGGAGCCGGTCATCCAGCGGCAGGGCACCGACCGTATTCTGGTTCAGGTCCCCGGCCTGCAGGATCCGGAGCGTCTGAAGGACCTGCTCGGCCAGACCGCCAAACTGACATTCCAGATGGTCGATCAGTCGGTCCCCGTACAGGAAGCGATTGAAGGCCGCCCGCCCGCGGGCACGTCGGTCATGTATTCGACCGATGATCCACCCTTTCCATACCTGATTGAGAATCGTGTCATCGTATCGGGTGAAAACCTGGTCGACGCGCAGGCAAGTTTCGATCAAAGGACAAGTGAGCCGGTCGTCTCCTTCCGTTTTGATACCAAGGGTGCCACGCGATTCGGTCAAACTACTCAGCAGAATGTCGGGCGTCTGTTTGCCATTATACTCGACGACAGCGTCATATCCGCTCCTCAGATCCGTGAACCGATCCTTGGTGGCGCAGGTCAGATATCCGGAAATTTTGATGTTCAAAGTGCCAATGATCTTGCGGTTCTGCTGCGCGCCGGTGCGCTGCCGGCAACCCTGACGATTATTGAAGAACGCACGGTCGGTCCGGGTCTCGGTCAGGATTCGATTGACGCCGGCAAGATTGCGTCGCTTATCGGCGCCGTGCTTGTCATTGCCTTCATGCTGCTGGCCTATGGTTTCCTTGGGATCATCGCCAATATCGCATTGGCGGCGAACATTGCGATTATCGTCGCCATCCTGTCGGTCGTGGGTGCAACACTGACCCTCCCGGGTATTGCCGGTATCGTCCTGACTATCGGCATGGCTGTTGATTCCAACGTGTTGATCTATGAGCGTATTCGTGAAGAAAGGGTCGGTGGCAAATCGATCATTCAAGCTATTGACCGGGGTTTCTCACGCGCGCTCGCAACGATCGTCGATGCCAATGTGACCACGCTGATCGCTGCGCTGATCCTGTTCACCCTCGGCTCCGGGCCGGTCAAGGGCTTTGCCATCACTCTGGCAATCGGCATTATAACCACCGTATTCACCGCCTTTACCCTGACGCGCTGGATGATTGCGGAGTGGGTCAAACGGGCGCGTCCGAAAGATCTGCCACGCCGGCCATTGGCGGTGGTTCCGGATAGCACAAAAATTCCGTTCCTCTGGCTGAGACGCATTGCATTCAGTGGATCGGCAGCACTCGGCCTGGCGGCATTGGCGCTGTTTGCAACCATCAACATGAACTACGGCATCGATTTCAAGGGCGGATCGCTGATCGAGGTTCAGGCAAATTCCGGCGAAGCCGACACGGGCGATATTCGCTCGCGCCTTTCCGATCTGAATCTCGGTGATGTGCAAGTGCAGGAATTCGGCGCCGAGAGCGATGTGCTGATTCGCGTCGAGAGTCAGGATGGCGGCGAGAATGCCGAGCAGACGGTGATTGCCAAGGTTCGTGCTGAACTGGAGGTTGACCACACTTTCCGCCGTGTCGAGGTTGTCGGTCCCACCATATCGGGAGAACTGGCGCGTAACGGAACCATCGGCGTGGTGGTTTCCATGTTTGCGATCATGCTCTACATCTGGCTGCGATTTGAGTGGCAGTTCGCCGTCGGTGCGATTTTGGCAACGTTGCACGATGTCGTCATGACGATTGGTTTCTTTGTCGTCACAGGAATTGAATTCAACCTGTCGAGCATCGCAGCGATTTTGACGATTGTCGGTTACTCGCTGAACGATACGGTTGTCGTATACGATCGTGTGCGCGAGAATCTGCGACGATTCAAGAAGATGCGATTGACCGATCTGCTTGATATTTCCATCAACCAGATGCTGTCGCGTACGGTCATCACTTCCGTTACCACCTTGCTGGCGCTTCTTGCCTTGTTCTTGTTCGGTGGTGAAGTCATCCGGTCGTTCACAGCAGCAATGATATTCGGCGTTGTCATTGGCACTTACTCGTCGATTTTCATTGCGGCGCCGTTGCTGGTTCTGTTCAATCTGCGCCCAGGCAGCCGCAATATTGATGCACAGGCTGCAAGCGGGAACGAGCCAGAAGACGCTCCCGTCGCAACCAGTTGACCAGTAGCGCGATGGCCGGCGGGTTTGAAATCAGGCAGGCTCATTTCCCCGGAAAGGTGCCGCTGGATGCTTATGGCAATGGCGGCTTCCGCTTCGCCGACATGTCGCATCGCGGGTCGATTTTGTGCCTGCCGTCGGGCGTTCACGGCTGGGAGCCGAAACGGCCCGACGCACTGGAAGCTGCTGATTTCCAATTGCTGCTTGATGAAGCGTCGGACGTTCAGATTCTTCTTGTGGGAACAGGGGACCAGCTCAAACCGCTGCCCAAAGAACTGCGTGAAGTGTTCCGGGATGCCGGCATATCGGCCGACCCGATGGGAACAGGCGCGGCGGTGCGCACATACAATGTGCTTTTGGCCGAAGACAGGGCAGTGGCGGCAGCCCTGATTGCCGTCGACTGAACGGGGCGCGTCGTTGGACGACAACCAAAAACATTCGATGATGATCGTTCGGGATGCCAGCCCGGACCGGTATATTGCAACGCTCTATGCACCGACCGAAAAACGCGGTCCCCTGTCCGCCTTGTACGGGTTTGACGCTGAGATTTCGCAGATAATCGAACGCGTCAGCGAACCGCTGCCTGGCGAGATCCGGTTGCAATGGTGGCGTGACGTGATCGGCGGAGAACGCCGGGCCGAGGCGACCGGAAACCCTGTCGCTGCTGCGTTTGTTGATGTGGTTGAAAAGTTTGGTCTACCGCAACAGAGCCTTGCCAACCTGATTGATGCGCGGATTTTTGATCTCTATTCCGATCCAATGCCCAGTCGCAGCGACCTAGAAGGCTATTGCGGGGATACAGTTTCGGCAATGTTTCAGCTTGCTGCGATGGTGCTCGATCCGTCTGCCGCAAGGGAGGTGTCCAATTGTGCCGGACATGCGGGTGTTGCCTATGGCATCACCGGGCTTTTACAGTCATTGCCGCGTTCCCGGGAGCGAGGACAATGTTTCGTTCCTGCCGACATCCTGAACGCTGCGGGATCGGATCCACTTGAATTCATCAACGACGGACAATCTGAATCGAGAGCTGTGGAAATGATGATCGCATTGGCCAGCGAGCATCTGACTTCGTTTGAGGCCATGGCTGGTGATCTGCCGAAACAGCTCCGACCGGCCTTCCTGCCGCTGGCGCCGGTTCGTTCCATCCTTGCCGGGCGCGGGCTTGGAACTGCCAGTCATCGAACGATAGCACCATTTCGGCGGCAATTGGCCATATTGAGGCGCGCCGTTTGGGGGTGGAGGTGAGACTGACAGTTGACGTAAACGTCAAAAATGTTACTTATCTGCCTCAGGCCCAAGGTCCGGAATTTTTCATCTTTGACGGCTGATGCTTTCTTGGATGGATTGCGGAATACCAATTGCGGCCAATGTTTAGTTTTTGGAACCAGCATCAATGAGCCTGACTGTTCTGGTGATTGTGGTTTTTGCCGGCATTTCCCTTGTGGTGTTGGCGGTTCATTTTTCCGGCGGCAGCGAAATAGCGCAGATCGGGTCGAAGCAGACGGCGGTCGATCGGCTGTCAGCTGATTTTGAGGAAGAGACGGCCGAGGACGTTCATATAACCCGCGACACGCGTACCGCGTTTTTGCTTTTGGCGTCCGGTATGGTTGGCGTAGTCCATAGCGTTGGCGACATGTTTCTGACCCGTTGTTTGTGGCCCGCTGAAATTAGGCGGGTCGAACGAACATCGGACGAAAAACTCCTGCTAAACCTGAACGATCCGACATGGCCAGGCGGAGTGTTCGAGTTTGAGGACCGGAATGTCTGCGATGCGGTGTTCGATCACCTGCAAATGCTTGCAGACACTAAAAAGGAAATTGCCTGATGGATGTTCCGGAGTTTCCCAACGTCACACAATTGGCGATCCCGCTGTTTGTCGCCGCCATTCTGATCGAGCTCCTCATCGTCCGTTACTGGAAGGGCAAGGGCAGTTTCGAGACTCGTGATACGCTGGCCAGCCTTCTGATGGGAACGGGCAACGTGGTTTCCGGGCTGTTGCTTGGATTCATCGCTTTCGGTGTGCTGATGTGGGCCTGGCAGTTCCGGGTTTATGAATTCGGGTTTTCCTGGTGGGCGGTGTTGTTGTGTTTCATTCTCGATGATGCCCGCTACTACTGGTATCACCGGATTGCCCACCGCAGCCGCTGGGTCTGGGCTGAACACATCAACCATCATTCCAGCCAGCACTACAATCTGTCGACCGCTTTACGGCAATCCTGGACGGGGACTTTCACCGGAATGTTCATTTTGAGGATTCCGCTGGCGCTTATCGGATTTCACCCGGTTCTGCTGGTTTTTGTCGGCGGCCTCAATCTGCTTTACCAGTTCTGGATTCATACGGAGACGATCGGCAAGATGTGGCGGTGGTTCGAATTCATCTTCAATACGCCGTCGCACCATCGGGTTCATCACGCCACAAATCCGAGATATCTGGACGCCAACTATGCCGGTACTTTAATCGTCTGGGATCGAATGTTCGGATCTTTCGTCCCCGAACTGGATGAAGATCGCCCGCGATACGGGATCGTCAAAAATATCGGTACGTTCAATCCGTTCAAAATCGCCTTTCATGAATGGGCATCGATGTTCAAGGATGCTCTAGCCCCGGGTCTGAGCCTGAGACAGCGTTTTCTGTACCTGTTTGCGCCGCCCGGATGGAGCCATGATGGCAGCCGCAAAGGGTCCGGGGAACTGAAAGCTGATTTTGTCCGTCTTCATCCAGAAGAATCAGGAAAACCGGGTCTGCCGGAGGCGGCAACGGCCGCACCCGACCTGCAACCGGCGGAGTAACCGCTCCGTTCCAGTACTGGCCTTGTGAATCTATTCCGCGGCCTGGATTTTCGTTTCCAAGCCGAGCCAGCTGCGGCAATCGGCCAATGCTCGCCGGGAGATGGCCAGCTTCTTTGCGATCGCCTTTTCCTTACCGCGAAATCTTCCAGCGCCTTCCGGCTTGACGATTTCGACCGGCGGAAACAGGCCGAAATTCACATTCATCGGTTGAAACGAGCGCTTTCCGGGCTCGTCGTGACTGACCAGATGTCCACCGGTGATGTGCCGCAACAGCGCCCCGAAAGCCGTCGTGTATGGAGGCGGAGATATTTCCTGATCAAGCCGTTGCGCGGCGGCAAAACGCCCTGCAAGAAGCCCGATTGCGGCTGACTCGACATAACCTTCACAGCCGGTGATCTGGCCGGCAAATCTCAATCCCGGGCGTGTTTGCAGCGCCAAAGTCGGATCGAGCAGTGTCGGTGAATTGATGTAGGTGTTGCGGTGGAGGCCGCCGAGGCGCGCGAATTCGGCGTTTTCAAGTCCGGGGATCAGCCGAAAAATCCGCGATTGTTCGCCATATTTCAGCTTCGTCTGAAATCCGACCATGTTGTAGAGTGTGCCAAGCGCATTATCCTGACGCAGTTGGACGACTGCATATGGTTTGGTTTCCGGATTATGGGCATTTGTCAGGCCCATCGGCTTCATCGGCCCGTGACGCAAGGTTTCAGCTCCGCGTTCGGCCATGATTTCGACTGGCAGACAG
>JAJFHT010000012.1 GCA_021775495.1 Hyphomicrobiales bacterium
AGACGGAGGTGATCAGACTCTAGCTCGACCCTTCAAACGGTCGCCATTTCCACGATCCATCCTCCGCCGCCGCAAAGGCGAGCTATCACTCGCCTGCGGCGGAACTAATTCTGCCTGATCAGCACGGAAAATCATAAGACACTCATTTCCTGGTTAGATTGAAACGTTTGATGGAGCCAAATCGGTTTACCGGCTAGACGCGAAGCGCAGCGCGATGCAGCGCATCGGGCAAGCTTTGCAACGACGCCCGGTGAGCCGATCTGGCCCACCGAAGGCCGGCATTTCAGGCCCGCTGGACGTCGTTATGGTTTATTTGTGGTCGTAAAGACCACGGCATAAACCCTGCCTTGCCAGCAAACCTGAAAAGCCGGTCAAACGATTCAAGCTAACCAGGAAAGGGTCTAAACCGGCGGCATCTCTGCCGCCGGCTTCATCAGTTCTGGTTCAGAACTGCGTTATCCGTTTGCGCTGTCGACCGCGCGCTTGGCCATGACCGCGACCAGATTGGCGCGGTATTCGGGCGAGCCGTGAATGTCACCCATCAGACCATCGGCGGGAACCGACATGCCGTCGAGTGACGCGGAGTCGAACTTGGCATCCAACGCCTTTTCCATCTTCTTGGCACGGAAGACACCGTCTTCGCCGGCGCCTGTCACAGCAACCCGGACGCCTTCCTTGTTCCTGGCAACGAACACCCCAGTCATGGCGTAACGCGAAGCCGGGTTGGGGAATTTTGCATACCCTGCCTTGGGTGGTGCGGTGAAGGTGATTTCCTTGACCAGTTCGTCATCGCCGAGCGCCGTTTCGAACAGGCCCTTGAAAAACCGGTCGGCTGAAATCTTACGCCGATTGGTGACAATGGTCGCTCCGAGCGCAAGCATGGCGGCCGGGTAGTCGGCGGCCGGATCGTTGTTGGCGACCGAACCGCCGATCGTGCCCATATGCCGGACATGCGGATCGCCGATATTTCCGGCCAGCGCACAAACAGCCGGGCAGACTTTTGCAAGCTTGGCGTTGGAGGCCACTTCGGCATGGGTCGCCCCGGCGCCGATTGACACATTCTTGCCGGACACCTTGATGCCGGACAGATCGCCGATGTGCCTCAGATCAACGAGATCCGATGGCGCTGCAAGCCGGGCCTTCATGGTCGGAATGAGGGTCTGACCGCCGGCGACGAATTTGCCGTCATCGGCTGCCTTGATCAGTTTGACCGCTTCGCTGGCCGTTTTGGCCCTTTGATAATTTGTCTCGTACATTGTTCACTTCTCCAATTCGATCAGGCCGGCGCATAAGCCGCCGGCCGAGAGTTGATGGCTTCAGTCGGCAGCGTTGATGGCGGCCCAGACCCGTTGCGGCGACGCCGGCATGCTGAGGTCATTGTTGCCGATCGCATCTGTGATGGCGTTGATCAGCGCCGGCGGCGAACCGATAGCGCCGGCCTCACCGCAGCCCTTGATGCCAAGCGGGTTGGACGGACAGACGGTTTCCGTGGTCGAGACCTTGAACGACGGCAGATCATGCGCCCGCGGCATGGCGTAATCCATGTAGCTGGCGGTGATCAACTGACCATTGCCCGGATCGTAGGCACAGCCCTCCAGTAGTGCCTGGCCGATGCCTTGCGCGATACCGCCATGCACCTGGCCCTCGACGATCATCGGGTTGATGATCTTGCCGAAATCGTCAGCCGCAACGAATTGCACGATTTCCGTCGTTCCGGTTTCCGGATCGATTTCCACCTCGCAGATGTAGCAGCCGGCCGGGAAGGTGAAGTTTGTCGGATCGTAGAACGCGCCCTCCTTCAGGCCCGGCTCCATGCCTTCCGGCAGATTGTGCGCGGTGTAGGCCGACAGCGCCAGCTGGAACCACGGCACCGACTTGTCGGTTCCTGCAACCTTGCACTCGCCGTTTTCGATGACGATGTCACCCTCATCCGCTTCGAGAAGATGCGCGGCGATCTTCTTGGCCTTCGATTCAACCTTGTCGAGCGCCTTGACGATGGCACTCATCCCGACGGCGCCAGAGCGTGAACCGTAGGTGCCCATGCCCATCTGCACCTTGTCGGTGTCACCATGGACGATCGAGACCGAGTCTGCGGGAACACCGAACCGGTCGCAGACAAGCTGGGCGAAGGTTGTTTCATGGCCCTGGCCGTGGCTGTGCGAGCCGGTGAGGACTTCAACCGTGCCGACGGCATTGACCCGGACTTCGGCGCTTTCCCAAAGGCCGACGCCGGCGCCAAGCGAGCCAACCGCAGCCGACGGCGCAATGCCGCAGGCCTCGATGTAGCAGCTCATGCCGATACCACGCAGCTTGCCTTTCTTGGCGGCAGTTTTGCGGCGGCGTTCGAAGCCGTCATATTTGGATTCTGCCATCGCGGCGTCGAGCGAAGCGTTAAAGTCACCCGCATCGTAGGCCATGATGACCGGCGTCTGGTACGGGAACTCGTTGACGAAGTTGATGCGCCGAAGTTCGGCCGGCGACATGCCGAGCTCGCGCGCGGCCGTTTCAACCATACGTTCGACCAGGTAACAGGCTTCCGGACGCCCGGCGCCACGATAGGCATCGACCGGAGCGGTGTTGGTGTAGACCGTGCGCACATTGCAGTGGATTGCCGGGATCTTGTACTGGCCCGACAGCAATGTTGCATAGAGGTAGGTCGGCACCGACGAGGAAAACAGCGACATATAGGCGCCGAGATTGGCGATGGTGTCGACCTTGAAGCCGATCATCTTGTTGTCCTTGTCGAACGCCATCTGCGCGGTCGACACATGGTCGCGGCCATGGGCATCGGTCAGGAAGCTTTCGGTGCGGTCGGCCACCCATTTGACCGGCACATTGGTGCGCTTGGAAGCCCACAGGCAGACGATCTCTTCCGGATAGATGAAGATCTTCGAGCCGAAACCGCCGCCGACATCCGGCGCGATGACACGCAGCTTGTTTTCCGGCGCGACATTGTAGAAGGCGCTCATGACGAGGCGCGCCACATGCGGGTTCTGCGATGTCGTCCAGCAGGTGTAGTGATCCTCGGCCTTGTCATAATGGCCGAGCGCCGCGCGTGGCTCCATGGCGTTGGGCACCAGCCGGTTGTTGTCGATCTGCATGGTAGTGACGTGGGCGGCATTGGCAATCGCCGCGTCTGCTGCCGACTGATCGCCGATTTCCCAGTCATAGATCAGGTTGCCCGGTGCTTCGGGATGGATCTGCGGAGCTGATTTTTTCAGCGCATCGGTAACCGTGGTGACGGCCTTCTTTTCCTTGTAGGTCACCTCGACCGCCTCGGCGGCGTCGCGCGCCTGGCTGGCGGTTTCGGCGACAACGATGGCGACCGCGTCGCCGACGTAACGCACCGTATCGGTTGCCAGTGGCGACCAGGCGCCCATGTTCATCGGTGACCCGTCCTTTGAATGAACCATCCAACCGCAGATCAGATTGCCGATGCCGTCTGCCTTCAATTGCTTGCCGAGCAGCACATCGATCACGCCGGGCATCGCCAAAGCAGGTTTGATGTTGATCTTGCGAATGGCCGCGTGGGCATGCTGGCTGCGGACAAAGGCCGCATGTTTCATGCCCGGCACCACCATATCGTCGACATAACGTCCGGAGCCGGTGATGAACCTTTTGTCTTCCTTGCGCGCGAGCCTCGCGCCGATACCTTCTACACCCATCAGAAATTCCTCCTCAAATTGCCGCTCCCGTCATCCTCAATGTCCACGCGAACGTGCCTGCAGCCTTTTTGGCTTCAGCGTCCGGTTCGCGGGTTGGGGAGCATTTTTCTATCGTCTCGTTGCTGGCGTGATCAGGCGGCTTTTCTGCGGCCCTTGGTTTTCGACATCTTCTTCGATGCCGCCAGGATCGATTTGACGATGTTGTGGTAACCGGTGCAGCGGCAGATATTGCCTTCCAGCTCGGCGCGCACGGTCTGCTCATCCAGGGCGCCACCATGGCGTTCGATCAGATCGACCGCCGACATGATCATGCCGGGCGTGCAGAAGCCGCACTGCAGACCGTGGTTTTCGCGGAACGCCTCCTGGACAGGATGCAGGCCACCTTCAGGCGCCAATCCCTCGATCGTCATCACGGTCGAACCGGAGGCCTGCGCAGCCAGCATGGTGCAGGATTTTACTGCCTTGCCATCGACATGTACGACACAGGCGCCGCATTGCGAGGTGTCGCAACCGACATGCGTGCCGGTCAGCCCCAGTTCGTTGCGCAGGAAATGAACCAGAAGCGTCCGGTCCTCCACATTGCCGGACACATTACGCCCATTCACTGTCAACTCGACATTTGCCATTAATCCCTCCCGGAAAGTCTTTGATTTTTGTACCGACGCCGCCGCGGCGCGGCTTTCGCCGAGCCGGGAGATTAACGCAGGCAAACGAATAGTCCATCCGCAATTGCGGATTTTTCCGTTCAGGGGCGGCCAAAGTTGATATTGGCATTGCGAATTGGTCCCCTAACCATCGATCTTGACGCTTGAATTCACCCGGCGTTGCGGCTATCACGCGCTCACCATCTGCCCGCCGCACGCATCGTGCCGCAAAGCCGCTTTAGCTCAGTTGGTAGAGCACATCATTCGTAATGATGGGGTCGCGTGTTCGAGTCACGCAAGCGGCACCAGATTTTCAATAAAGGTTTCTGATTGACGATCTGCGCGCCATCTGCGCTGTGACTGATTTGGTTATCAACCTTTCGCCTCAACACAGACTCTCGAGTCGGGAAGGTGACCTCGCGCCGGGAATATCACCACCCGCCCGCATTTGAAGACCGCGACCTTCGAACCCTGCTGACCTCGATATTGGAGGGTTTGTAAAGCATCACCGAATTTTCTCTGAGGGTGCTCAGGCCACCGCAGCGCCGGGTAGCAGGTCCATCGAGATTGACCGACGCGCCGGATTAGGTGACCTTGACAACGGTCGAGACTGCACTTGGAGAATGTCGGCTAATGAGAAAACAGATACAAAGATTGGCAACCGTCTTTGCCGCGGCGGCGCTTGCTGTAGGGCCGGTTGCCGCTGAGAATTTCAGGCTCACCTACAAATTCACATTCAAAAGCGTGCTCGAAGCTGACATCACGGGTGAATTGCAGGTCGATGGCGACACCGTAGTCGTCAGCTCCATCGAAAACGCTCGTCTTGATGGCATTCCCGGCCCCTCCATGACCTTCGTGACGAGCCTTGCGGATCTGGTTGATGGAACCGGCATAAACAAACCTGTTCTGACACTCAGCGGCCTGAACAACGACATCTCAATCTGCTCAGACAAAACCTGTGTAGTGGAATTCATCACTTTCGACGGAATTAGACAATTTCTCGGAACACCGGGGATCTACACGTCTGCTTCGTTCGGAAATACCTACTCAGGCGGCGCCAACGCAGCCGAGCAATACGATCCCGCGAACTACCGCCTCGAGCCGAGGTGATCGCCGTTTTACCGTTGACTCCTGGCGGCGCAACCGGACGGCATATCAAATTGGTGGCGGGCGTTGGATTTCTCGTTCGCGCAACCGCCGCCTACCGGAGTTGATTATCGGACCGAGTTCGCAGTGCATTTGCCGGCTCAGGGCAATTTGTGACAACGAAACTTTTCTAAACGGCGCTAGCAGTCCGCTTCCTGCGCCAGCCGAACAGACCCAGGAGGCCGAGTCCAGCTGCAAATAGCGGAAGCGCTGCAGGAAGCGGCACAGCAGTGACGGCGTTTGTCGAAACCCGGACATTATCAATTGCCCAGCTTTCGTCGAGTGCGCCAATTCCAGAATGGTAGCCACTCCCATTTGCGATGAAACTCAGCAGTGCAGAACTGCTGGAATGGGCGAGTGTAAGCGCGATCGAGAAGCCGGAATCACAAAAGTAACTTGAACAGTTGGGATCCGGATTCGCAACGACCCCGTTCCCAAAAAGTTGTTGTAGAGGGATACGATTGGTCGCTCCAGTGGGTACGATCTCATTCGTACTTTGTTCCCCATTGTCCACGGAAACCACCATTGCATTGGTACTGTCCACGAGCAGTCTAAAGTAATCTGGGGCATGGGGTGGAGTCGTGCCGTCCCATGAATCGATCATGGCAAGGTCAAACTCGATTGTCATGGACGTGTGCGCAGCGAGACCATTGAGAGAAAGGTTGGTGCTTAGGCCGGTTCCAGCACCAATTGCGCCCGTATCATTGTGCAGGAAATTGTCAGCAAAGCCGTTGATCGAGTTATAGCCCCCGACACCGACCACTGAACCGGCGCCACTGAATTCGGCAGCCGCAGACCCGGACGAAAAACTGTCGAAAAAAACCACAGCTGCTTGAGCGGACCCCCCGCCCGCAGCAAGCAACCCGGCAGCCAATAGCGACACAATTCTCAATTTGCTCATGACAATTCCCAATCAACCCCAATAATTTGATGCCGCAATGGAGCCAATTGTATCGCCGGATTTCGAACCCCAGTATCGGCACACATGCGTACAAAACTAAGTAGATTGAGGTAGCTGTTGACGCTGGCTCTCTAGGTCGCAGCAGCGATCCGTTTCCTGCGCCAGCCGACCAATCCCATCAAGCCCAGACCTCCAGCCAGAAGCGGGAGGGCAGCCGGCAATGGCACAGCTGCCATAGGTGGTGCCACGTTAAAACTGAACCCGTGATACCCAAGACCACCTCGATCGGCACTGTTGTCGTCGAAAAACAAACGGGTGATCGCCCCGGCACCCGATAAATCAACCAGGCCATCTGTAGTAACGGTCAGCATGGCAAGCAATCCTGCTGCGCCATCGAAGGCAGATATGCTGACGCTGTCACTGCCACCAAAATGTGCCCCGGCGGTATTAAATGTCAGGTTCGTCACGGGATTCGTAAAGACAATTTCACCGTCCGATTTACAGTTTATCGCCGGATTGGTGAAACAGAATCCGTTTGCAATTCCAAAACCAGCAGCCCCGGTCGCAAGAGTGCTGTTTTCGAGATTCCGTATCGTTGCCTCAGGTAGAACAATTGGCGAAACGGCAAAGGAACCCAGTTCTGGTATGTTCAAAGTTGCGGCATTTGCCCCAGGCACTGCGCCCAGAAACATTCCTGCAACAAGAAAGAGAAACCCGCCCAAACGAGACTTTAGCATTTTACTCATGATCGTTCCCAATCAACCCCAAAAATGGATGTCGTAATATTGCCAATTGTACCGGCAGAATTCGAACCCCAGTGTCGGCACATATGCGTACAAAACTAAGCAGGTTGAGGTAGCTGTTGGCGGCGGCTTCCCAGGATACCTTGATGCAGTGCGGAGCTGCATTGAACGGCTGTTCCCAATTGCGACCAGAAATGTGCTGCGCCGTAGTTTTGATGACCACATGCGGTGCATCCGGCAATTTCAGCATCCGAAACATTCCCAACAAATTCTTGTGGCACGGCGCCGCCGCGATTAGCCTTGCCACGCAATTTCAAAACAAAGCGGTGACAATGACATGAACACGCCTCCATCCATCGGGATCATCGGCCTTGGCCGAATGGGCAGCGCACTGGCAGGCCGTATTTCCGGCCAGGGATTTCCAGTTTGCGGGTGGAGCCGCAGCGGGGTCTCGCCGGCAAAGGTCGCTTCACTTGATATTGTCGCCGCGAATGGCCTCGAAGACCTCGCCCAGCGCTCCGACATCATTCTCACATCGCTGCTTGATGATGCTGCCGTTCGATCGGTTCTGGGCCATCTGGCGAAAATGCCTCTGGACCGCAAACTGGTTGTCGAAACCAGCACGATCCGTCCCGGCACTGTGAAAGAGATGGCTCCGCTGATCGAAGAAGCCGGCGGCAGGATGATCGATGCGCCGATTTCCGGCTGGCCGGAATTTGTCGCGGCGGGCAAGGCCGGTGTGTTCATTGGGGGAAGTTCATCAGACATTGAGCGGTTCGCGCCGGTTGCCGCGGCGTTTTCTGACCGGGTCAGCCATATCGGCGCGATCGGCAGCGGCGCGACCATGAAGGTCGTCAACAACATGATGCTTGCCGGGTTCTGGCAGAGCTTGAGCGAAGCACTCGGTGTCGCCGTCGAAGCAGGCCTCGACCTGGAACAGACACTCGGCATTATCGCCAAGGGTCCGGCGGCGAACAGCACGCTGGCCGGCAAGATGCCTGTGCTTCTGGGTGAACCGCATGACGTCAGTTTCACCATTGCCGGTGTCGCCAAGGATCTCGACGTGTACACAGGTACTGCGCGGGAATTGGGTGTCGATGCACCTGCAATTGAAGCCGCATCGAGCAGTTTTTCCAATGCGGTGGCACAAGGTCACGGCGACAAGGACCTGGCCATGATGGTCAGGCTGGCGCTGAAAGCGCGGCAAGGCTGAACAGGCCAAGCTCAATTTTCTATTTCGCATTGCGAAACGAAGCCGGATTGGCGTTGAGCCGCCCGAGGGTGGCGAACATAATCATGCAACTCAAGCTGCGGGAGCGACATGTTCTTTGAACCCAAGGATGGCCATGGTCTGCCGCACAGTCCGATATCGGCCTGTGTCGTGCCACGGCCGATCGGCTGGATTTCGACACTGGATGAAGACGGCACGGTCAATCTGGCGCCGTTCAGCTATTTCAATCTCGTGCACAATTTCCCGCCAACGGTGATGTTCGCCTGCAACGGTCTCAAAGCCGACGGCTCGCCCAAGGACAGCTGGGTCAATGCCGAACGAAGCGGCGAATTCGTCTACAACATGGCGAGCTTTCCACTGAGGGAAAAGATGAACCTGACGTCGAAATCGCTGCCGCGCGATGTCGATGAAATGGAGCATGCCGGACTGGAAAGTGTACCAAGCAGAATTGTCGGTCCGCCGCGTGTTGCCGCTTCGCCGATCTGCCTGGAATGCAAGACCATCAAGGTGCTGCACCTGCCGACCGATATCGAGGCAAATCCCAATTCTATCGTGTTCGGAAAGGTTGTCGGCGTCCATATCGACGACACCTGCCTGACCGACGGACTGGTCGATATCGACAAGGCAAAACCCCTGGCCCGACTGGGTTATCTCGACTACGGCGTCATCTCGGAAGCATTCGCCATGCCGCGTTATTACGACAAGACCGAATAATGGCCGGCAACCGAGCCGCCGCGCTGAACCGGATGAAGGACGGAAAATGGCGATAACCTATGATCTGGTGAAACAGGTCTCTGCCGATCTCTACGAATGGTCGCTGAAGAAGGTGCCGGACGATACGCTGAACACCATGCGTGCCGCGCTTGAAACCGAATCCGGCGAGAACGCGAAAAAGGTGCTGAAATTCATGTTGCTCAGCGCCGAACGCGCCGAGGAAGAAGACCGGTTTTTGTGTTCCGACGCGGGTGTGCCGGTCTATGTGGTCAAGATCGGCACGGCGGCGCAGCTGGACGGTGACATCAAGCGTGCCTTTGCCGACGGATTTGCCGATCTGGTCGAACGTATCGATCCACCGATCCTGAAATTCGTGCAGAACCCGCTGACCAACGAACGCTCCTACCAGGGCAAGGACATGCCGATCGTCTCCTGGGACCTGAAGGACGGCGCCGACTACATGGAGATCACCTGTTCGCCCAAGGCGCTCGGTGCCGGCCGATGGGCTCAGTTGGAAATCTTCGTCTATCCGACGCTCGAGGACATTGAAAAATACATCATGGACTGTGTCATCCGCGCCGGCTCCCAGCATTGTCCGCCGGTGATGATCGGCGTCGGTATCGGCGGCTCTTTCGACCACGCGGCGAAAATGGCCAAACAGGCAACCCTGCGCCAACTCGGCAGCGAAAATCCAGAACCGATACTGGCCGATATGGAACGGCGGCTGTTCAAGGCGATCAATGCGACCGGCTTCGGTCCGATGGGACAAGGCGGCGACACGACCGCACTCGGTATCCATATCGACTATTCGGCCGGGCACGGATTCACCCCGGTCGCGGTCTGTTTCAACTGCTGGATCAACCGCCGTACGACGGCACGGATTTTCAATTCAGGCACCGTCGAGCGCATCGAATAGGAGGCGGCAATGAGCACGACCCACCGGCTGGCCCTGCCGCTGAAAGACGATGACCTCGCCAGACTGGAAGTTGGCGACCTGGTCTACCTTGACGGCGAAATTGTCGTCACTGTCGGCTTGCCGACACACAAACGGATCGCCGAATATCTCGACGCCGGCAAGAAGCTGCCGATGGATCTTGCCGGTGGCATGCTTTGCCAGGTCGGGACCTTTGTCGAGGACATCGACGGGGAACCAACCAGCCGATACATCAACCCGTCAACCAGCACACGTTTCGAACCCTATCTGCCGACAATCATCGCTGGATTGAAGCTGAAAGCCGTCGGTGGCAAGGGCGGAGTCGGCCCTAAAACCATCGACGCTATGCGCCAGCATGGCTGCGTCTACCTGTCCTTTGTCGGCGGCGCCAGCGCCCTGACATCGGAGGCAGTCATCAAGGTCGTCGATGTGCAGTGGCATGATTTCATCACCCAGTTCCGTTTGACCAAATTGCGGGTCGAGGCGCTGGGTCCACTGAATGTGGGCGTCGATATTCGCGGCAATTCGCTTTACGATCAGCTGACAGAAGCGGCCAAGGCCAAATTGCCGGACATCATGGCAATGCTGAACCGGGAACGCGGAACGAGCCAGTAATGTCAGCTGTTATTCGGGCATCAAGGCCAACGTATTGCTCGATATGAGCGTGGCCACCGATTTCAGGTTTCCGACAAAATGATGGATCGCCTCATCGCGGCTGTAGGCAGACCGAAAATATGTCATGCCGACGGTGCCAAGCACCCGGTCGCGCACAAGGATCGGCACCGCAATGGTGTTTGACGATAACGGCTGCATGGTCGGATCGCGCTCAGCAAAGCCCTGTTTTGTTATCGTTGCAATTCGCCGGACAAACATCGCTCTGGTGCAGGGAAGCTGTTGCAACGGGGCTTCCGACTGTTCCAGCATATCGATCAGCATCGATTGCTCGGCAGGCGGGCAAAACGCCAGATAGGCCAGCCCAAGCGCATGGGATGCCAGGCTCAACCGCATGTTCACGGTGACGTGGAATGGCGAGTTGGGACTGTCGGCGATCGTCGAGAACCGGACGATCATCGTGTTGTTGTCAAAGATGGCGATGGTCGCCGGCCATGTCAGCCGTTTGGTCAATTCCGCTACGCCGGCGCGGCCAGCTTCCACAACCAGCGGGTCGCCATGAAAACCGGCGCTCAATGACGACACGCCGGATGTCACCTGATATCCGCCATGGCGGGGATCATTGGAAACATAACCTGCAGCCACCAGGGTCTGCAGCAGCCGGACAATTGTCGGTTTCGGCAGACCGGTCGTTTCGTGCAAATGCCGCACCGTTGTTACCCGGTTGCGATTGAGCTCAACCAGGATGTTAAGTGCGCGCTGCACGGATTGCACCGGCGGGAACGAACCCATCCTGCTTCCCCCAGAAATTACTCCGTTTTCAATGCTGAATGTTCCCATTGCTGGCAACCGATAGCAAGTCTGCATTTCGCATCGTGAAACAGCGGCGATTGAAGATTGAGCTGTCCGGTGCCACGCGTCAGTCTTCCAATACACAAACGCGATCATTGGAGCAGCACGTGACGAGTGTCGAAACCGTAACCCTCCCGAAAGATGTAGACCTGCAGGGTCGGGTCGACGCCCTGATGAAGGGGGCGATCGACCTTCACATCCACTCCGGCCCGTCGGTGATGGCGCGCAAACTCGATCACATCGAAGCCGTCAAGCAAGCCTCCGAAGCCGGAATGTCAGCGATCCTGATCAAGGATCACTATTATTCCGGCGCCCCGATCGTCAATCTGATGAAACCGCACTACGAGCAATATGGCGTTGAAGTCTATTCCGGTGTTCCGCTTAACAACACCGCCGGCGGGCTCAATCCGTATGCAGTGGATTCCGGCTTGAAACTGGGTGCCCGGCTGGTGTGGATGCCGACGTCATCCGCCGCCAACCACATCCGCTCCACTCACCGCAAGCAGCGGCTGGCAACAGCAACTCCGATGAAAAAACCAACTGCGCTTTCGGTGGTCGATCCGCGCGGCGAACTGCTGGACGAGGTCAAGGAAATTCTTGATCTGATCGCGGAATTCGATGCGGTTCTGTCTTCCGGACATCTGCACATCAGCGAGATCTGGCCGTTGTTCGACGAAGCCAAGGCACGCGGTGTCAATCGCCGTCTTGTCAACCATCCGACTTATGTGATCGGCGCCAGCCGCGCCGATATAGCGGAACTGACGGCGGGCGGAGCGATCGTCGAGCATTCCGCCAGCTTCTACATCGATTGCAAATTCAAATGTTTCACACTTGAGGATCTGAAGGCTGACATCGATGCCGGCGGCATTGACGGGACCACGCTTGCGACCGATCTCGGCCAGAATGGAAACCCGAGTCCGGTGGAAGGATTCCGCACACTGATCGAGGCTTGCCTGACACTCGGATACAGCGATGAAGACATCCGGCGGATGATAACGACAAACCCAGCCCGGCTGATCGGCCAACGTCCACATTCAAACGCCTGACACGCGCTTTGCCCGGCAAAGGGAGAATTGATTTGCGACTCTGCCAGTTCGAACGAAACGACACATCCCGTGCCATCGGAATCGCTGTAGACGACACCGATGCCATCGCCGATGCAACCGGAATTCATGGCGCCCTGAAAGAATCGGGTGCGTCATCGAAAAGCTACGATTTTCCCAGTGAATTGATGACGCTGATCGCCGATGGTCCGGAAGGCCTCGACGCCGCGGCGGAGGTCGCCGAGGCTGTTGCACAAAACGTCGCTCAATGGCGCGACCGGGGCCTGATACAGGACTATTCCAAGACGCAGATTTGTGCGCCGGTCTCCCGGCCGCAGAAGTTTTTTGCCATTGCGATCAACCGTCATGGCGGCTGGGACACGGCGATCAAGCCCGACAACCCCCACCCGACTTATTTCGTCAAACTGTCCTCCTGTATTGTCGGCCCGCACGACGCGGTTCGGATTCCCGATGTCGGTCAGGTCGGCCCCGAGATCGAATTGCTGGTGGTCATCGGAAAGGGTGGCCGGGACATTCCGGAGGACGAGGCGCTTCAACATGTATTCGGCTATGCGGTTCACAACGACATCACGGCACACCAGATGCGCAAGACGAGCGAGTGGATCCGCATGGTGCGTGAAGATGGGTCGGAAGAACATCTGACCTATCCCGGACGCTACAAGAATTTCGACACGTTCTCGCCGATTGGCCCGTGGCTGGTCACCGCCGACGCCGTGTCCGACCCCGACAATATGCGTTTGAAGGCATGGCTGAATGACGATCTGGTGCAGGATGGATCAACATCCGGACACGTGTTCAACACGGCGCATCTGATTTCATACCTGTCGCGCGCCCATGCTCTGGAACCGGGTGACATCATTTCGACGGGAACCGTCGGCGCCGTTGCGCCGTGGCGCATGGCGACAATCGATCTCGGCAAGATCGGCGGAACGCTGCATTCGGAAATCGAAGGTCTCGGGCGCATGGCCAATCCGATCGAATTCGTACCGGGGCTCGCCTGAAGGCCCTACAAAGCTGTTGCCGATAACAACAACCGGCCAGTGGATCTGGCCTACAATCCGGGAGGAATCGAGAATGAAAAAAGCACTCCTTACTCTGGCAATCGGGTTTACCGCATCAATTGGGATGGCGACGGCCGGGGAGGTCAAACTTCCAGGCACGGTTTCTTGGACCGCCTACAATGTCGGCAGTTCCGGCTACAACCAGTCAGTCGCGATCGGCAAGGCATTGCAGGACAGTTACGGCGTGACGTTGCGGGTTGTACCGGCCAAGAACGACGTTTCCCGTGTTGTGCCGGTCCGTCAGGGGCGGATCAATTTTTCAGCCGCCGGCTCCGGCGTGTTCTATGCCGTCGAAGGTGTTCTCGGCTGGGCAAAGGAAGGGCTCGGACCGCAGCAATTGCATCTGACCATGAGCGCGTCGGGCAAGAACTGTCTGGCGCTCGGGACGGCGACCGACGCCAACATCAAGACCGCGGCGGACCTGAAAGGCAAACGCATGCCATGGGTCCTCGGCTCGCCTTCGCTTCAGACCAACGTAACGGCGTTCCTGGCCTATGGCGGCCTCACCTGGAGCGATGTGGAAAAGGTCGAGGTCGCAAATTTCGGCGCGGCCTGGAAAGCAATGGTCAACGATCAGGTCGATGCGATGACGACGTTCACGACCAGCGGCGGCGTCAAGGAACTCGAAGCATCGCCGCGCGGCCTCACCTGGCTGTCAACACCACATGACGAGGCAGAGAACTGGGAAAGAATGCAAAAGGTTGCGCCGCATTTTGCCAAGCGGATTGCGACCGCCGGTGCAGGCCTTTCGGCCGACAACCCGCTCGAATGCAGCGGTTTCCCCTACCCCATCCTGGTGACCGATCAGGGTCAGGATGCCGATCTCGTCTACAATATGGCGAAGGCGATCAGCGAACAGGTTCCGAACTTCGTGGCAGCCGAGCCGACGGCAAGCGGTTGGGCCGACGACCGACAGAATTTCACATGGGTGCTCCCGTACCACGAAGGTGCCGTCAAGTTCTGGAAGGAGAAGGGCCTGTGGAGCGCCGAAAGCCAGGCGCATAATGATATGCTGATGAAGCGCCAATCCATTCTGGCTGAAACATGGAAAGCATTTGCCGATCAAAAGGGCGACATCAAGGACGCGTGGATGGCCGCTCGGTCGGCCGCTTTGAAGGGTGCCGGGCTCAACCCCGTCTGGGAAAAATAGGTCTGTTCCGGCATCACTCCTCCAAATTGACCTGACGGACATGACACACCAGCAAACGGAAGCGGCGGACAGCCGCTTCCGCGCCCTTCCCGACCGATGGATGTGGCCGGTGCGCCTGGCAGCGGTCGCCGTCGCATTGCTGGCGATAAACCAGGCATTCAATTTTCACTTCTTCATCGGCTACACGCTGCTGGCAAACCGATATCTTTATTCGATCCTGCTGTTCATAATTCCGGTCATTTATATTCTCATTCCGGCAACGGCGCGAGCGACGAAAACCCATGTTCCCTGGTATGATGTCGTAGGTGCGGTGCTGTCGTTCCTGGTACTTGCCTATCTGATCGCAAATTCCCTTCGGATGATCGAAAACGGCTGGGAACTGGCTGCACCGCCGCAGGCTGTCTATGTCGCCATCCTGTTCTGGGTGCTGATCTTCGAGGCATCACGACGGGCGGGCGGAAACGCGCTTGCCGTTGTTGTCGGTGTGATCTCGCTCTATCCGCTCTATGCCGATGTGATGCCCGGGCCGATCGCGGGTTTTTCCTCGCCGCTCGATGTCGTTGCCGGCTATCACGCGATGAGCAATGAGAGCGCGATGGGAATTCCGTTGCGCGCTTTCGGCAATCTTGTCGTCGGCTTCATCATTTTTGGCGTCGCATTGCAGCACACCGGCGCCGGCAGGTTTTTCATCAATCTGGCGTTTGCCCTGCTCGGTCACGTGCGCGGCGGACCAGGCAAGGTGGCGATCCTGTCCAGCGGTCTGATGGGGTCGATGAGCGGCAGCGTCGTCACCAATGTGATGACCACCGGCGTGATGACGATTCCCGCCATGCGCAAAGTCGGACTGTCGGCAAAATTTTCCGCCGGAGTGGAAGCCTGTGCCTCGACCGGAGGTGTGCTGATGCCACCGGTCATGGGCACGACGGCCTTCATCATGGCAAATTTTCTGGGCGTTCCCTATGCCAACATCGCCATCGCCGCGGCGATACCGTCGATGCTCTATTTCCTCGGCCTGTTCATCCAGATCGATGCGCGCGCGGCGCGGGAGGAGATTCGTGGCCTTGACCACTCCGACCTGCCGTCACTGCGCCAGACGATCAGTGAAGGCTGGTACTACATCTTCGCATTCGGCCTGCTGATCTTCATGCTGATCGTGCTGAAACGCGAGGCGCTGGCACCCTATTACGCCACGCCCGTCTTGATCATCATCAACCAGATCGCCGCAAAAAAGGACCGCTGGGGATGGCGAGACCTGGTCGCCTTTGTCGACACCATGGCGAAGCTCTTTGCCGAGTTGGTCGGTGTGCTGGCCGGTATCGGTCTGATCATCGGCGCTTTATCGATGACCGGTCTGGTCGGCACCCTGGTCAATGACCTGATCAGCCTAGCAGGCGGTTCAGTGCTGATGCTGTTGATCATGGGAGCAGCAACGAGTTTTGTCCTCGGCATCGGCATGACAGTAACCGCCGCATACATATTCCTGGCCATATTGCTGGCGCCGGCACTGACCAGCGTCGGCCTGGACCCGATGGCTGTGCACATGTTCATCCTCTATTGGGGCATGCTCTCCTTTATCACACCGCCGGTCGCGCTTGGCGCCTTTGCCGCGGCCACAATCGCCAAGGCCGATCCGATGAAGACCGGCTTCGAGGCGATGCGGCTTGGCAGCATCATCTATTTCATCCCGTTCTTTTTTGTATTCGATCCCGCTTTGATCCTGAACGGAACAGCCTGGGATACGCTGACTGCATTCGGTTTCGTGGTACTGGCCATTTTTGTCGGCACAGGAGGTCTGCAGGGCTATGTAGTTGGCATCGGCAATATTCTGAAAGGCCATGTGCTGGAGCTGCCCGCGCGGATATTGCTGGTCGCCGGGTGCATCCCGATCGGCATGCCGGGCGGTGGGATTCTGGGTATCAACAAGTTTTCCATGCTGGCCGCGGGAGCAGTATTGATCCTGCCGGTCCTGCTTGCCGCGGCCATTCACAACCGTGGCGTAAACAAAAAGAGTGTTCACCTCGCTTGACCTTTTGCGTTGCCGGTGATCGCTTTACGGCTGCCTTCCGGCTTTCAATAATGACAATTCCACCCAGGTGCACACCAATGCCTGTTTCCAACGGCCGCGAATTTCTGATGATCCCGGGACCGACGACGGTGCCCGACCGTGTGCTTCGTGCGATGCATCGCCCGGCAATCGACATATATGCCGGACCTCTGGTCGACATCACCGACCGCTGCCTGGATGATCTGCGGTTGATGTTTCGAACCGAACATCGCCCCTACATCTACATCTCCAATGGCCATGGCGCATGGGAGGCGGCGCTGACCAACACATTGTCGAAGGGCGACAAGGTGCTGGTGCTGGAATCCGGCCGTTTCGCCACTAATTGGGGACTGCTGGGTGAATTTATCGGCCTTGATGTCGAGGTTCTGCCGGGAGACTGGCATCAAGCCGTCGATCCGAACGCGGTGGAAGCCCGGTTGCGGCAGGACAGCGGTCACGAGATCAAGGCCGTTCTTGTGGCACAAATCGATACCGCCTCGAGTGTCTGCAATGACATCCCGTCCATCGGTTCGGCAATCGCCTCGGCAGGCCACCCGGCGCTGTTCATGGTTGATGCGGTGGCCTCGCTGGCAACCACGCCGTTCGAGATGGACGCGTGGAATGTCGATGTGGCGGTCAGCGGGTCCCAAAAGGGCCTGATGACACCGCCGGGACTGGGTCTTGTCGCTGCCGGACCTCGGGCGAAAGCCGCCGCAAAGACTGCCGGGCTCAAAACCCAGTACTGGGACTGGGGCTTCCGCGATGGCGAGATGCACTATGAAAAATATTGCGGGACGCCGCCGGAACATCTGCTGTTCGGACTGCGTGAGGCGCTCGACATGATTCTCGAAGAAGGGCTGGACAATGTCCTTCAGCGCCATGCCCGCCTTGCCGAGGCCGCCCGGGCGGCAATCAAGGTCTGGTCGGATGGCGGCGCCATCGAGTTTGGCATCCATGACACGTCGTCGCGATCAAACGCCGTTACGGTGGCACTGATGGACAATCCGGACCGGCTGATCGATTTCTGCCGGGATGAATATGGCGTGACGATTGGCGGATGTATTGGCGGCTGGCAGGGAAAAGGCTGGCGGCTCGGCCATATGGGCCACATCAATGCGCCGATGCTGCTCGGCGCCCTTGGCGTCATTGAATCCGCCCTGATCGCGCTGGATATCCCGATCGGCGAAAGCGGCTGCGCCGCCGCCGCGCGGTCACTGGCCGTCTCCTGACGCCGACCGACCTGGCAAGCAATCCGGTCTGCCACCGAACCGGCCTGATTAAACAGTTCGGGCCGCCGTATAAGGTTGATTAGTCTTTTTGCGGTAATCAGCAACGGCTGGATCGGCCGGGCTCCCGCATCCTGAAACGGAAATTTCTGTTTTGCCGGCTGGACCCCGACCAGCGGAGGGTGACCACTTGAGGAGACCGAAGGCATGAGAGATCCGAAACAGAAGGCCGTCGACACCATGGTGTTTGAAGACGCGCTTCAGGATGGGCTTTGCGAAAGGCTGCATCAGGCCGTCAAGGCGCTCGGCAGCGAGCGGCTGAAGAACAATGGCAGCTATTCGACGACCTTCTGGTATCCGCGCGGCACCGAGCCACGCAACATTGCCGAAAATGCAGCGGTCGAACTGCTCAAGCTGGTCGACCCGCCGGAAGAATGCATCGGCATGGAATGGTGGCTGGGCAGGCTCGGTTACGGCAAGAAACTGGGGTTTCACTTCGACCGGGACCTGGCGCTGAAGAGCAAGACCGGCGAGTCGGTCTTTCCGATCTATGCCAGCGTGTTGTACCTCAACGATTTTCCGACCAGCCCGACGATCGTTCTCGATCAGGAGCTTGGTCCGGACGGCAAAACCAAGATTCCCGAGACACCGGAATTCGGTATGTCGGTGCCGGCGGTTCACAATCATTACGTGGTTTTCCCGGGCACACTCTATCACGGGGTCGTGCCCGATCCGTCAAAACCGAAAACCGAGGATACGCCGCCCGATCTGCGCATGACCCTGCTGGTGAATTACTGTCACCGCCGTCCGCTGCCGCCGATCTGCAACGACTATGACGGCACAGTTTTTTCCTCGCTGAGAGACGCATAACCCGCCGGCGATCCATGTTGTACCGGCGCTTAGGAAACAGCGAACTAAACGTTTCGGAAATCGGCCTCGGCTCGTGGCTGACCTATGGCGTCTCGGTCGAACGGGACCGGGCGAATGCGTGCGTCCGGCGAGCCTTCGATCTCGGCATCAATTTTTTCGACACGGCCAACATGTATGGCAAAGGTGCCGCGGAATCGTTGCTCGGTGAGCTGCTGTCGCCCTATCGGCGGGAAGACTACATTCTGGCGACCAAGGTCTTCCACCCGATGTCGAAAACCGATTTCGGCCTGTCCCGGGAACAGATCCACAAACAGATCGACGCCTCGCTCAAGCGGCTGAAAACGGATTATGTCGATCTCTATCAGTGCCATCGCTATGACCATGACACGCCGCTTGAAGAAACGATGGAAGCGTTGAGCGAAGTCGTGGCATCGGGCAAGGCCCGCCATATCGGCTTCAGCGAATGGTCGCCCCGGCGAATCCGGGCGGCAGACGCCTTCCGCGACCAGATCCGATTTGTTTCCAGCCAGCCGCAATATTCCATGCTCTACCGCAAGTGCGAGCGCGAGGTTTTTGCCATGTGCCGCCGACGCGGCATCGGCCAGATCGTCTGGTCGCCGCTGGCGCAGGGTGTGCTGACCGGTAAATACGCGCCGGGAACACGGCCACCTGAAGATTCTCGGGCCGCCAACCGGAAAATAGACCGCTTCACCCGGAAACCGGTATTGCAGGCAGTGCAGAAGCTGCTTCCGATCGCCGAGCGTCTGTCGCTTTCGATGCCACAACTGGCGTTGGCTTGGGTACTGGACAAGAAGACTGTCAGTTCGGCGATTATCGGCGCCAGCCGTCCCGAGCAGATCGAGCAGAATGCAGCTGCTGTCGGGGTCGAACTCGACTCCGGAACGCTGGCGGAAATCGATGATGTGCTTGACGGCTTGGTCCGGAAGTAATTCCACGATGATACCGAATTTTAGATATTCTGCTCTAACCTGCCAGCGGATCGGTAACCGGCGGGGAAAACAGTGCAGGTCGATGTCATTGAAACATGGGACGCGTTCCTGGGGCTGAAACAGGCCTGGGAAACCGTTCATGCGCAGGATCCGGAAGCGGGTTATTTCCTGTCTTGGCAATGGCTTGGCGAAGTCTTTCGCGCCAACCCGGATCGCTGGCGGGTTCTGGCGGTGAAGCCGGATGATGCCGGTTCAGACCATGTCTGTTTCTTTCCCCTCAAGCTGGGCACGCGCTGGAGCAGCAGTTCGCAGCAATTCACGACCGAAATTCAGGCCGGAGGAAGGCTCTCCTGGGGGCAGTATACGGGATTTGTCTGTCTGCCAGACCGGGAAAAACCGGCCATTGCCGCAGTGGCTGCAAAACTATGCGAACTGCCGTGGGGTCGCCTGTCGCACAAAAACGACCCCTGCCAGAGGCGGCTGAAGCTGCTGCTAAATGGCTTTGCCAAATCCGGCTATCGCATCTCGCATGGCGAGGACATCATCAATGGCGGCACCGTCGATAATCTGATTTGTCCGCAAATCCAGCTTTCGGGTGATTATGAGAGCTATCTGGAGTCCTGTCTGAGTTCTAACACGCGCCAGAAAATGCGCCGGTTCTGGCGCAAGTTCGAAGCGGCCGATGAGTTGAAGATCACCAGCAGCACGGCCGAGACCCATGACCGCGACCTGACCATCCTGCTGGATTTCTG
>JAJFHT010000111.1 GCA_021775495.1 Hyphomicrobiales bacterium
CGAACGGGCGGCATTACTGATGAAGATCGCCGACGAACTGGTCGCCGATGAATCCGATGTGGCGTTCCGGTCCAGGCTGTTTTGCCGGGAACACGGCAAGGTCATCAAGGAAACCCTGATTGAGATGACCCGGCTCGGCGACCGGTTCCGGCTGTCGGCTTCCTATGCCGACCGGCTGGCCGCCGACGAACAGCTTTCCGGGCCGCCGTTCGACACCATCATCACACGGCAGCCCCGCGGTGTCGCGGCGCTGATCGTTCCGTGGAACTGGCCGCTGTCCATTCTTGGCGCCAAGCTGCCGCAGGCGCTGATGGCGGGAAACACCGTGGTTGTCAAACCTTCGCACAATTCGGCCCTGGCGCCGTCGCTGACATTACACAAGATCGCGGCAATGCTGCCGCCCGGCGTTCTCAACATCGTCACCGGCAAGGCCGAAACGATCGGCGACCCACTGGTCGGCAATCCGCTCGTCCGGTTTGTCAATTTCACCGGCTCCGTCGATGTCGGCAAACATGTCATGAGAGTTGCTGCAGACAACATCACACCGGTGACGCTCGAACTTGGTGGCAACGACGCCGCCATCGTCTGTCAGGATGCCGAACTCGACCCTGGCGCGTTCATGCGCATGTACATGGGCACCTTCATGTCGTCGGGGCAGATCTGCATGGCATTGAAGCGGCTCTACGTTCATCGTTCGCGGTATAATGACGTCGTCGATGGGCTGACCGCGCTGTGCAACAAGATGGTGATCGGTGACGGGCTGCTTGATGAAACCAATATGGGGCCGGTCAACAACAAAAAGCAGCTCAAGGTCGTGACCGACATGATCGACCAGGCCCGGGCGGCAGGTGCTGATCTGAAGGAATGCGGCCAGGTGCCGGATGAAGAACTCTACGGCAAGGGATATTTTCAGAAACCGACGCTGGTTTACGATCCGGACCCGGAACTCGACATTGTCCGCGAGGAACAGTTCGGCCCGGCTCTGCCGATCATGCCGTTCGATTCCGAAGACAACGCGATCGCACAGGCCAACAACTCGCGCTTTGGATTGTGTTCCTCGGTGTGGACGCAGGACAGGGACCGCGCGGTTGCGCTGTCCCGCAGGATCGAGGCCGGATATACTTATCTCAACGCGCATGGACCGGGCGCACAGGACAGCCGCGGACCGTTCGGCGGGTTCAAGCAATCTGGAATCGGACGTAATCTTGGATATGAGGGCGTCATACAGTTTCAGGGATACCACTCGATTTCCAGCGTGCCGGGCTGGATGGTTTGAAAGGCCGGTTATATCGGCGATAATCTGCAAGGGAGGAAGATATGAAAATTTTGACAAAGGCGCTTGTCGCCGCAGGGCTGCTTGCCGCCGGTATGGTGTCAGCAACCGCCAAGGATCTCAGCCTGTCCTATTTCATGGGTCCCAAACATCCCATGAACGCATTCGTGTTCACGCCGTTTGCCGAAAAACTGGCTGAAGTTTCGGGCGGCAAACTCACGGTCACGCAATTTCCCGGCGGCGCACTGAACTCGGCTCCGCCGAAACAATATTCCATCCTGCTCGACGGGGTGGCCGATGTGGCGTTTCATCTGCCGGGATACACTGCGCAGCTTTTCCCAATGACCAACGTGGTGACCATTCCCGATCTTTGCGACAGTGCGGTAAGCTGCACTGAAGCGCTGTTACGCGCCGGGCCGGAACTGGAAAAGGAGTATGACGCCAAGGTGCTGGCCATCTGGGCCAATTCACCGCCCGTGCTGATTACCCGCAACAAGCCGGTGCGCACGCTGGAAGACCTCAAGGGTATGAAAATTCGCGTCACCGCCGCTACCGACGTTCCATTTGCGGAAGCGCTCGGGGCCTCTGCTGTGTCGCAACCGGTTTCGGTCATCAATCAGAATCTGACCAATGGCGTGATCGATGCAATCGCGATTGCGCCGTCCGCGATCCGCTCGTTCAAGCTGCACGAGGCGGGCAAATATGTCACCACGTGGTTTCCCGGGTCCGGTTCGGCATTTGTGTTGCTCATGAACAAGGGCATCTATGACGGGTTGAGTGATGAGGAAAAGGGCTGGGTCGATCAGGCGTCCGGCAACTGGCTGTCGATGAAGGGCGGAGAGGGGTATCTCGCCGCGGGCTCAAAGGGTGTGGAATTTGCGCGAAAGGCAGGCAATGAGATCATTGACCTGTCCGATGCTGAAAAAGCCAAGTTCAACGCGGCGCTTGCCGGCGCATTGGAAAAATTCAACACTTCCGAAGTCAAGGGCGGCATGACCGGTGCCGATGTCGTGAAGCTGATGAAGGGCATGTGACCCTGTGTCCAGCTTCTGGGCGAAAGCGGACAAGGGGCTCGGATTTTTATCCGGGCTCCTTGCGTTTTTCGGTTCGATCTTCCTGGTTTTTCTGGTCGCGGTCACCGTTGTCGCAGTGTTTGCCCGGTATTTTCTGAACGATCCGATTTTCGGGATCGAAGATGTCTCATCGATGATCCTGACAGTGGTGGTGGCGGCGTCGATTGCCTATGGAGCGCGGCATGGCGCGCATGTGTCGGTCAATTTGGTCGGGCTGTTTGCCGGGCGCCGGGTAACACGCCTGACAGATGTTCTGGTGCGTGTCTTGGGAGCGATTGTCGTTGGCGGTGCAGCCTATGCGCTGTTTGTGAAGGGCAGTTGCGGTTTCAGGTGCGGCGCCTTCACACCGAATATCGAGATCATGCATCAGCCATTTTATTACGCCCTGTCGATCGCCATGGCGCTTTACGCCCTGCAACTTGTTGTCCATCTCGCAATCGGCCTCGCGCATTTCGGCGGCGAAGATCCGAATGAAATCTCGGACTGACCGGCAATGAGCAATTTCGACATTGGCATTCTGGGTTTCATTTGCCTGTTCGTCCTGTTGCTGATCCGCATGCCGGTGGGGATGGCCATGCTGGCTGTTGGAGCAGTGGGCATCTGGTTCATCCGGCCACCCGCGGTGATGCCGGTCGTTGCGGGTGAGATATTTGGCGAGGCTTCCAACTACTCGCTGACCATTCTTCCGCTGTTCGTGCTGATGGGGAACCTGGCCGGTGTCTCCGGCATGAGCAGGGATCTCTACGATGCCGCCCACAGCTGGTTCGGGCATATGAAGGGCGGGCTCGCGTCATCGACGATCGTCGGTTGCGCCGGGTTTTCCGCACTCTCCGGTTCATCGCTTGCTGCCGCACTGACCATGGGCCGGGTCAGCCTACCGGAAATGCAGCGCTATAATTATGACGATGGTCTGGCGACCGGATCAATCGCGGCTGGCGGAACGCTCGGGATCCTGATCCCGCCCTCGGCGGGTTTCGTCGTATATGCGATCCTGACCGAGGAAAGCATCGGCCGGCTGTTCATTGCCGGGGTGCTGCCGGGCCTGGTCCTGACCCTGCTGTTTATTCTGGCGATCCGGCTTGTGGTGGCAATAAACCCGGAGAAGGCGCCTCAGGCGATCGAGCCGGAAAGCCTGGCAAACCGGTTTCGTGCGCTGCAAAGAGCGTCCTGGATCATCGGTATCATCACAATGACAATCGGCGGGATCTACATGGGTGTATTTTCTGCTGTTGAAGCCGCCGGTATCGGTGCGTTTCTGGCCGCTTGTGTGGCATTCTTTCGCCGTTCGCTGTCATGGCAAAACCTGCAACAGGTGCTGACCGGAACTTTGCGATCCTGCGGCACGGTGTTTTTCATTCTCTTCGGCGCATTTGTTTTCAAGACCTTCGTGGCCTTCACCGGCATCCCGTTCAAGCTCACCGGCCTTGTTGAAAGTGCCGGGCTGTCGGCGATCGAGATTGTGCTTGTCATCCTGGCCATGTTCATCGTCCTCGGCACATTCCTGGAAGGTTTTGCAATCCTGGTCCTGACAATTCCGTTGGTGCAGCCGATCCTGGAGGGCCATGGCGTCGACATGATCTGGTTTGGCGTCCTGATGGTCATCGTTCTGGAAATGGCGCTGATATCACCGCCGGTCGGACTGAACGTCTTCGTGGTCAAGGGGATCGCGCCGGATGTGCCGATGAACACGATCTTTCGCGGCATATGGCCCTTCTGGTTCGCCATGCTGCTGTGTGTGGCTTTGATCCTGCTTGTTCCGGACATGGCGGTCTTTCTGCCGAATACGATGTTTGGCTGATCCGGAGGAGATGTGAATTTGAGCGGTAGCAAGACAGGGAGTTTCCTTCAGCAATGACCATCCGGTTCTTTTCCGACAAACACCGGCCTGTCCACATGGGTCCTTATCCGCTGGAACGACTGGCACGTCGCGACAGCGTTGCTGGCCTCGATGACGTGCCGCCGATGAAACCGGTGTCCTTTCACCGCCCGGATGCGCCGGAGAGCATCGTCAATGCGATGGGCGAGTACCAGGCGATGCTGGATGCCATTCGCGACGGCCTGGTCAACAAGGCGCGGGCGGGCTGCCCGGACGATCCGGTCGAGCGGGCAAATCACATCAAGGGGTTCGGCTATTTCTCGGATGCATCGATGGTCGGCATCTGCGCTCTTCCCAAGGGGTGCCAGTTACGCGACCCTCTACACAATCCCGATATCGCCCGCCTGGCGGAGGATCTGAAAACCAAGCAGACCAAAACCCTGGCATCCGGCATCGACATGATCATGGCTGATCTGAAGGAAAGCATGGAGGCGCCGCCGACGACGATCGACAATCATACCCACGCGATCGTCTTTCTCTATGAATTTCCCCGCGATCCAAAAGCCGATGAGCCCGGAAGCGATTGGATCTTGGATGCACAGGTCGAGCGGGCCTGTTTGTGCGCGTCGGAAACTGCCGTGGTGATCGCCAACTACATAAGGTTGCTTGGTTACGACGCACGGGCACATACTGGCGCGTCTTCCGATGTCGACCTCAACCGGTTGGCTGTCGCGGCCGGCCTGGCGACCGTCGGGCAGGGACAATTGGTCAATCCCTATGTCGGCGCGCGTTTTGGCGTTGCGGTGGTGACGACCGAATTCGTTCTTGCAACTGACAAACCGTTGGTGCCGCTGGCTGAGCAACCGCGCAGCAAAACCCATGGCCTGGCCTGGCGAACCGGTATGGGATTTGCCAAAAACGCCCTCAACCGCGAAGCCTTCGCACGCCGGCGATATGTCGACGGGGCCCATCCGTTCGAAAAACTGAAACGGGTGGACAGTCCAACGACATTCATCGACGAGGAAAGGGTTGCCCGCGTGCCCAAACGCACCGACATGTTCGCAAGGGCACAGTTCGGCGATCTGGGAAAGTCGGTTCAGGACGGCGCGCGCAATGGCCATTATGCCCGCAAGGCCGCGCCGTCGATGGCGCAGAGGCGAGCGCTTGGCGCATTTGTGCTGATCCAGGACGGGGAATCCGCATCGGAAATTTCCGCCAGTACGGCCGATGCAAAACGAAATGCCGAGAATATCAAGGCGGCGACCTACTTCCTCGGTATCGATGCCGTCGGACTGTCACGTTGCCCGGACTGGACCTGGTACTCGCATGACGCCATCGGCGAACCGCTTGTCCCGCCGCATGATCAGGCGATTTCGATGATCATCGACCAGGGCTACGAGACGATGGAAGGCGCTTCGGGTGACGATTGGATCTCCGTCGCTCAATCGATGCGCGCATATCTCAGATTTTCCCTGCTTGGTGGCGTGATCGCCAAGCACATCCGCAATCTCGGATATCTGGCCAAGGCACATACGGTGCTTGATGGCGAAGTCCTGCAACCGCCATTGCTGCTGCTGTCGGGACTGGGTGAGGTGAGCCGCATTGGAGAGGTGATCCTGAATCCCTATCTTGGCCCGCGGCTCAAATCCGGCGTCGTCACCACGACCATGCCAGTGACGCATGACAAGCCAATCGATTTCGGTCTGCAGAAATTCTGCGAGAGCTGCAACAAATGTGCCCGTGAATGCCCCTCTGGTGCAATCACGGCCGGACCGAAACTGATGTTCAATGGTTACGAGATCTGGAAATCCGACAGCCAGAAATGCGCGACATACCGCATCACCACGCCGGGCGGGGCAATGTGTGGACGGTGCATGAAAACCTGTCCGTGGAACCTGGAGGGCCTGTTTTCGGAAGCGCCGTTTCGTTGGGCGGCGATGAATGTGCCGGCGGCAGCACCGATACTGGCGAAGCTCGATGATGCGGTCGGAAACGGCGATCTCAATCCCATAAAAAAATGGTGGTGGGATCTCGAAATCGAAGAGGACGGCGGCTATCGCCCTACCAAACAGCCGGTCAATGCGCGTGGCCTGCAACGCGATCTCGATCTCAAATATGAAGACCAGACCCTTGCCGTCTACCCGGCACATCTGGCGCCGCATCCCTGGCCGTTCCCGTTTCCGATGGACCGGGAGAAGGGGATCGAAGCATATCAGGCGATGATCACGGCAGACGAGTACAAGGCGCGGCTGGCGCGCGGCGAGACTGATGGGCTGGCACATGAATACCATATCGAAGGCGATGCGCCGGTCATCCGGGTCCAGGTGACCAAAGCCGAAAAGATGACCACGGACGTAACGAAGTACGAATTTGCCCTGCCGGATGGCGGGGATTTACCGGAATGGACGGCCGGTGCGCATCTCGACATTGTCGTTGCACCGGAATTCCTGCGCCAATATTCAATGTCCGGTGACCCCACCGATCGCTCGATCTTCCAGATCGGCGTGCTGCGGGAGGATGAGGGCAAGGGCGGTTCGAAGCTGATGCACCGGATTTTCAGCGAGGGCCGCAGAATATTCATCTCCAAGCCGATCAATCATTTTCCGCTGGATGAGACGGCTACGAAGACGTTTTTGATGGGTGGCGGCATCGGCGTGACCCCGATGATCGCCATGGCGCATCGGTTGCATGCGATCGGTGCCGATTTCGAACTGCACTATTCGGCAAAATCAAGCGAGACAGCAGGGTATCTTAAAGACCTGAAAACCGCACTGTGGAAGGATCGTGTGCATCTTCACATTTCCGCAGACGGAACCCGGGCGGATCTCGATGCGATCCTGAGCGGATGGCAGGATGGATGGCATGTCTATACCTGCGGGCCGGACCGCTACATGGATGGCGTGATCGCCGCTGCCGAGCGACAGGGTTATCCGGAAGATTTCCGGCATCTGGAATATTTCTCGGTGCCGGAGATTCCGGACTATGAGAACCATCCGTTCAAGCTGAAGCTGGCGAAATCCGGACGCGAGTTCGTCGTTCCGGAAGACAAGTCAGCTGCCGATGTGCTGAACGAAAACGGCTTTCACATCGACATCAAATGTTCCGATGGCCTGTGCGGGGTCTGCCAGTGCGGACTTGTCTCAGGTGATGTCGAACACCGGGACTTCGTGTTGTCGAAGAAACAACGCGAGCATGAAATCATCTTGTGCCAATCACGCGCGGCAGATGCTGATGGAGTGATCGAAATCGATCTTTGACGAGGCTCAGACGGCTGCCGACAATCCCGTATCGATAGCCGACACGATCTTCGAGACATCGTTCGATGTGATCACCAGCGGCGGCGACAGGATAATGTTGGGCCCGGAAATCCGTAGCATGACGCCCGCCTGATAGGCGGTTTCAAAAACCTTCTGTACCGTGTCTTTCGACGCCGGGGTCTTCTTGTTTCGATCGGAAACGAGTTCAATCGCTACCATCAGTCCTTTGCCGCGAACGTCGCCAACGAGTTCATGCTTGGCCATCAGGCCTTTTGCTCCTTCGAGCAATTCCGTGCCACGGGCAGCGGAATTTTCCGCGACATTCATGCGGGTGATCTCCGGCAAACAGGCCAGCGCTGCAGCCGCTCCAACCGGATGAGCGGAGTAGGTATAGCCATGTCCGATGGCGCCGAAGGCATCCGTATTGGTTTCGAAAGCTTCGGCAACTTTTTCGCCGATCATCACTGCACCGAATGGGAAATAGCCGTTTGTTATGGCCTTGGCGGTGCACATCAGATCGGGTTTGACGTTCCACAACCGCGATCCTGTCCATGCGCCTGTCCGGCCGAAGGCGGTGATCACTTCATCGGCGATCAGCAGGATTCCGGTCCGGTCACAGATATCGCGGACCATCGGCATGAAACTTTCGTGCGGCGGGATAACACCGCCAGCACCGAGTACGGGCTCCATGATAAATGCGGCGATCGTATCGGCGCCCTGAAAAGCAATTTCGTCTTCAAGCGCTGCAACGCAGGCCTGGGCAAGTTTTGCCGGATCGGTCTCGTTGAACGGATTGCGGTAGAGATAGGGTGAGGGGATGTGAAAACATCCGGGCAGCAATGGCTCGTAATTGCGCCTGAAATTGGCATTGCCGTTGATCGAGGCGCCGCCCATGTGGGTGCCGTGATAGCCCTTCTTGAGACTGAGAAATTTCGTTCGGTCCCGGTCGCCTCTGATCTTGTGATACTGACGGGCCAGCCGCAACGCGGTTTCGACGCTGTCCGACCCTCCCGAGGTGAAGAAGGCGCGGACGAGGCCATCCTGTGCAAACCATTCGGCAAGGGCATATGAGAGTTCGACCGCCGGGCCCGTCGAAGTGCCGCGAAATGCCGAGTAATAAGCCAGTTGGTCAAGTTGCTCGGCAATCGCCTTTTTGACCGGATCGCAGGAGTAACCGAGGTTGACGTTCCACAGGCCGCCGACCGCATCCAGTGTCTTGTGGCCATCGACATCGGTCAATGTCACGCCTTCCGCCGCTGTGATGATCTTGGGTGGATTGGCCAGCATCTCGGCCGGATGCGCCATTGGATGCCACATATGTTTGGCGTTGTTTTCCTTCAGAAAATTGTTGTCATGCAGCATCATTTTTCGTCTCCTGAAGGGATGGCAGGCCCAGAAGGGCGAGGGCCTCGTTGTAACTTGTGGTTGGATTCTTGACGTCGAACAGGATCGTTTTCATCCCGATCGCCTCGGCCCCTGCCGCATTTTTCGGCTGATCATCGACAAAAATACAGTTGTCGGCCGGTAATGCCAAACCTGCGGTTATCAGCGCGTAAGCCTTGGGGTCGGGTTTGAGAATTTTGGTGTAGGTGGCATCAACAATGAGGTCGAAATCGGCGAGGAATGGCAGCTTGCCGCGAAAGTCAGCACCATAGAAAAGATCAAGTTCATTGGACAGGATGGCCAGTTTGAACCCCGATTCAAGGGCCCGGCCGATCGTCTCCAGAGCTTCAGGCCTGATCACGGGAATCGGATCGGCGCCACGCGCGGCCTTCACGAATTCTTCCATTCGGGTCCACGGCCGTCCGACAAGGGCCGCGGTTTCAAGTGTCCGCTTGAGCCAGTAATCTCGCTCCGAGATCAGTCCGGCCTGCATGTCGCGCCAAAGGGCATCGCTTTCCGGTTCGAACGGGCCCATCCAGCGCAACGTACCGGACGGCAATCCGAGAGCAGCCTCGGTCAGGGCATGGGTTTCGAACAATGTCCGCGAGATGACACCGCCAAAGTCAAGAACGAGGGCTTTTTCCATCACGCCACCATCCGGTTCACGGTTCTGCGGAACGATTCGGGCGCCTCGACACCGATCCGCCTCGAGGCTTCACATGCCGCCTCGGCAACGGATGCAATGATGCTGTCCCTCAGCTGACCGGTCATGCGATGTGCCGGCGTCGCGACGGCGATCGCCCCGCAGGCGTGTCCGCCCGCCGAAAAGATCGGTGATGCAATGCCGAATACATCCATTTCATAGGTCTGGTCGCAGCAAGCGTGTCCGTTTTCGCGGGCAGTCCTGATCTGCGTCAGAATCGATGCGGCATCGGTGTCCGTATGTTGAGTAAAAGCTTCCAGTCCACTGTTCAATATCCGCACCGCCTGGTCCTCCGGCAGGTAGGCGAGGCAGGCGATTCCGGATGCGGTGGCATGCAGATGCAATATCTGTCCGGCAGCCAGGTAGACGCGGGTCGACTTAGGGCTTTCACAAATGCCGATTGTTGCAAGCCTGTCGCCGACCAACAGCGATGCATGCGCCGTCTCGCCGGTCTGCCTGCTCAGTTGTTCAAGTACCGGCTGTATTGAAGCGGTCACCGGAAAGCTTGCCTCGCGTATCCGCGCGAGCCTCAATATGCCGGCACCCAGACGGTAGGATTTAGACTGCGGGTTCTGTTCGACAAATCCATGCCGCGCCAAAGTCGTCAGCATGCGGTGTACGGTTGCCTTGTCGAGACCCGACAGGCGCGCCATTTCGCTGAGGCCGATTTCAGGCCGACTCTCATCGAATTCTTCCAGCAGTTTCAGGGCTTTGTCGATGGTCCGCATGATTCCGTCGCGAATGAGCTATTGGTTATGCTGAGCGCCGTAGTTATTTAACACATGCATAATCTTGACAGAAAATATGGAATGGTGCAAGCTTTTGAACTATTGGTGATAATAGTGAACCGATAATTGTTTTGGGAGGAACCGACATGAAGAAATTTATTTCACTTGCCGCGTCAGCGGCTGTTGCAGTAGCGGCGTTGGCGATTACACCCGCCGTGGCCGAATACCCCGACAAGCCTGTCCAGTTCGTTGTTCCCTGGCCTCCGGGAGACATGGAAGATGTGTTGACGCGCATGATTGCCGATGATTTTCAAGCCGCTTACGGGCAACCGGCGGCGGTTGTGAACAAGCCGGGTGGCGGCGGTGGGCCTTTCCCCGGAGCGGTTGAGGTGGCAACGGCGCCAGCTGATGGTTCAACGGTCGGATCGTTTGTCATGGGTGTGCCGGTTGTGGGTCCGAATATCGGAATTCCCGAACTCAATCCTGATCCATTTGAGGCGATCGGAATATTTCTCACATATCCCTTTGTCATCGTCACATCCAAGGATGCGCCCTACAAAACGATGCAGGAGCTCGCCGCGCATGCCAAATCCAATGACGTCGTCCTCGGCCATTTTGGTGCTCCGCTGGTGCCCACAAAGGTGACGCTGGCTTTGGCAAAGAGCATGGGCTTTTCCTACGCTTCCGATGCCGCATTTGATCTGCTTGATTGCAATTCACTCGCATCCGGCGACGTCGATGTGATGAACACGACGATTCAGCTCGTTCTGCCCTGTCTCGACAAGATTACGGTTCTGGCCGCAGTGACAGGTGACAGGATTTCAAAGGCGCCGGACGCGCCGACGGTGAAGGAAATAGCTCCGGAACTGGATGTTCTTCTGTGGAACGGCCTGTTTGTTCACAAAGACACCCCGGCAGACGTGCGCGCCAAGATTGCCGCTGTTGCGGAAAAAACAATGGGCAGCGACAAGGCAAATAAATTTTCCGAGGAAACCGGCGCGCAGATTCACTGGTGGGATGCAGCAGCGTCCAAGGCACAAATCACCAAGGACATCGAGGTGATGGGCAAAATCAATCAGATGCTTGGCAACTGATCGATAGGTCAATGGCGACGTGGTCGCATAAATATGCGGCCACGTTCCAAGCAACAGGCGTCAATTGCAGACACTTGCAGATCATCCCTCCGGTTGAGGACGTGAAATATGTCGGACAGGTCTCACAGGCACGACATAACCGAACTTGTCGAACCCAAACATCATCGTGCTGAGATCGTGTTTGGCGTGGCGTCATTCGTCATCGCCTTGATTCTGCTCAGTCAGATTGAAGGTCAGACAAGCTGGGTGAAGGGACAACCGTTCACCAAACAGCCGGCGTTCTGGTCGATCGTATCGATCGTTGGTATGACGATTTTTGGCACGCTTGAGCTGTATTTCTCGTGGCGCCGCAATGCATCGGGGCGCGGTGACAGCATTCTCGGCGAGGTTGCCGCCTGGGCCTATCCACTCGAATACGTGGCCTGGTTCATGGTTTATGTCTGGCTGGTTCCGCTGGCCGGGTACCTTCCAACTACAATGATATTCTGCGTATTGCTTGCCTGTCGCCTCGGTTACCGAGGTGCGCGCATGGTCCTTGCGGCGGCATTGACGGGCGCGGCGACGGTTGTGATTTTCAAGTCTCTGCTTGCCGTCAAGATCCCGGGTGGTGTTGTCTACGAATATCTGCCGGCCGCCATTCGCAATTTCATGATCCTCTATCTGTAGAGCCGGCTCGAAATGGAAACACTCGCCGCCAGCATCGAAATCATCCTAAGGTGGGATGTCTTTGCCGCACTGCTCATTGGCTCTGTCGGCGGAGTGATCATCGGGGCGATACCGGGTGTCGGTCCGGCAATTGCGATCGCGATCCTGTTGCCTGCGACGTTTTCTCTCGAGCCCATTGTCGGTCTGACGCTGCTTCTCGGTGTCTATGGCTCGGCTATGTTCGGCGGGGCTTTGCCGGCCATCCTGATCAACACACCCGGTACTCCCGTCAATGCTTTGACGACCTATGATGGTTACCCGATGACGGAACGGGGGGAGGCCCCTCGGGCGCTGTCCCTGGCGTATGGAGCGTCTTTTGTCGGCGGAATATTTTCAGTCATCTGTCTGATGGCACTTGCACCGGTACTGGCAAAGGTCGCGCCGCTTTTCGGCTCACGTGAGATTTTTCTTGCGACATTGCTGGGAATGGTCCTGGTGGTGATCGCCCATCGCGGGCAGAATATGGCGGCCGGAGCGCTTCTGTGCTTCGGGATATTCCTGCAGACAATCGGATTGGAACCGGTCCGTTACACGACCCGGTTCACGTTCGATCAGACCTGGCTGACATCCGGGGTCAATCTGATTGTCGTGGTGCTCGGACTGTTTGCGCTCAGTCAGGCTTTTGTTCTGCTCAGCGGCCGGGACGATCAGAAAAAACCTCCCCTGCTTGAGGGCAGACTGTTCCGTGGCCTTTGGGAAGTCCTGCGATATCCAAAAGTCGCTTTGTCCGGTGCCGGCTTCGGAACCATGATGGGAATTATTCCGGGCGTTGGCGAATTCACCGCGCAGTTTCTGTCCTATACGCTGGCACAAAAGACCTCGAAAACACCTGATCTGTTTGGCAATGGGGCTCCTGAAGGGATCATTGCCTCAGAATCTGCCAACAACGCGGTTCCGGCGGCTGCGATGATTCCGTTGCTGGCTCTCGGCATTCCGGGCGAAGCGCTGACCGCGATGATGCTGTCGGTATTTTATGTCCACAATGTCATTCCAGGGCCGAACCTGTTTCGCAACGAGATGGACTTTGTTCTAGCGCTCTATCTCTGTCTGCTGTTCCTCAACATACTCGCACTCGTCTTCCTGATGCTGGCCACAAGGCCACTTTTGAAGGTCATCGAAATACCCAACCGTTTTCTCGGCATGACCATTCTGGTTCTGTCGTTTGTCGGCGTCTATTCATTGCGAAACTCCGCCACGGATTGCGCGATTGCTGCGGTGTTCGGGTTGCTCGGTTTCATTCTCAAACGCCTTAGTCTGCCGATCGTACCGATCATTCTGGGCATGGTGCTTGGCGGCATCATGGAGACCAAATTTCGGACATCGCTGCCGCGTATTCACTCGCCTCTCGACTGGGTCAATCGACCGATTGCGGCGGTCATTTTCGCCATCATTGTATGTGCCGTGGCCTATCACGCGTGGACACTGATCAGCGCCCGGCGGAGTGTGTCAAATACAGATTCGGAAAGACCGACGGAATGAATGTGGATGAACTTCGCAGCCGTTACGCGGTTGATATCAAGCTTGCGGACCTCGAAAACGACCCGGGTCCGTCCCTCAAATGGCTGCGCTCTGAAAAACCTCTTGCCTGGTTGCCATCCATGCAGATGTGGTTGGCAACGCGCATGGCCGATGTCGAAACCGTATGTACGACGCCGGAGGTGTTCACCGCAGAAACACAACCTTCGTTTTTGCGCGATGTGCTGGGTGAGAACATGCTGACGCTGGAAGGCGATCGGGCGCGGCGGCTGAAAAAAGGCATGATTCCGCCCTTCACTTCGCAGGGCTGTTCGGGACAATTCGTCCGCGAAAATCTGACAAGAGTTGCAAATGAGTTGATCGACGGATTTTCCGCCTTGGGCCAGGGCGACATCATGACGCTTTATGCCGAACCTCTCAGTACGATCTCGCTGAAGGAAGTTTTGGGTCTTGGCACCGTGTCGACGACAAAAATGTGGGGGCTGTGCAAAGGAATTTGCGCCGGGATTGCCAATTTTGAAGGCGATCCGGAGAACGACAGAATTTTCCGATCGGCTACGCACGAACTGGAGCAAATCGTCCGGGACAAGGTCGACGCTGTCCGCGCCACGCCGGACGGATCGGCGATTTCTGCCTATGTCCATTCGGATGAGGCCTTTTCCACCGAGGACATCATCAACAATGTCCGGCTCATGATTTCCGGTGGGATCAATGAACCGCGCGATGGGATAGGGCTCTCGGTTTATGCCTGTCTCGAACACGGTGGTGATCACACACAAAACGGGTTCTGGCCCGCGTTCAACAATGAAGTTCTGCGCTATTATTCGCCGGTGGGCACCGCAGCGCGCATGACCACGCAGCCCACCCAATTGTGTGATGTTGAACTGCCCGCCGGCGAGTTTGTTGCCGCGTGTCTCAGTTCGGCCAATCGCGACGAAGCATATTGGGAACAGCCAGACCAGTTCCTACCCAGCCGCAGTCAGAAAGTGCATCTGGCGTTTTCACGTGGCCAGCATCGCTGCCTCGGCCTGTGGCTGGGCCTGCAGGAGATAAACATAGGCGCGTCGGTTCTGTTCCAGCGTTTGCCGGATCTGGAACTGGCGGGGCAACAGCCGATCGAACTGCATGGATTTGAGTTTCGGGGACCGAAAAGCCTTGAAGTGCGGTGGAACACTGGAAGGGTCGGTGCCGCATGAGCAGTCAGGTTGACATCGACGCCCTTGCTTCCAATCCGATCGGACCGGGCAAACACTTCATTGACAGCCAATGGGTGCCTTCAGCCAGTGGTAAGGAAATGGATGTCATTTCGCCGATTGATGGCCGAAAGCTGACGTCAATCTCCAGCGGCGATGCCGGTGATGTCGATCTAGCGGTGTCCGCAGCACGTCGGACATTTGACAGCGGAGTGTGGTCGCGCGCGGCACCGGCTGAACGCAAGAGGGTACTGCACCGGATTGCCGACCTGATTGAAAAACACGCCTTGGAACTCGCTGTCCTCGGTGTCAGGGACAATGGTACGGAAATCTCGATGGCGCTCAAGGCTGAACCCGGCAGCGCCGCCGGCACATTCCGCTATTACGCCGAGGCGATCGACAAGATCTACGGCGAGATCGCTCCGACCGCAGAAACCGTGCTTGGTCTGATTCACCGGGAGCCTGTCGGAGTTGTTGGCGCAATCGTACCTTGGAATTTCCCGATGATGATCGGTGCCTGGAAGATCGCACCGGCGCTGGCCGCCGGCAATTCAGTGGTTTTGAAACCGGCTGAAATTGCCTCGCTGTCATTGCTTCGGCTTGCCGAGCTGTGCTCCGAAGCTGGGCTTCCGGACGGTGTCTTCAACGTCGTCACCGGTTCAGGCGCGGTAGCGGGCGAAGCGCTGGCGCTGCATATGGATGTCGATGTGCTGGTGTTTACCGGCTCCGGCGGCGTTGGCAGGCGGCTGCTTGAGTATGCGGCTCGTTCCAACCTCAAACGAGTCTATCTGGAGCTTGGCGGCAAATCTCCCAACATCGTCTTTTCCGATGCGCCAGATCTGGATAAGGCAGCCAGCGTGTCCGCAGCCGGCATTTTTCGCAATTCCGGACAGGTCTGCGTCGCCGGTTCGAGATTGCTGGTCGAGCGATCGGTTCACGAAGCGTTTGTCGACAGATTGTCTGCTATCGCCGGGTCGATGAAGGTCGGCAATCCGCTCGACCTTTCAACGCAATCCGGGGCGGTTGCGAGTGCCGATCAGCTTGCAAAGGACCTTGCATTTGTCGAGCAGGCCCGGGGCGAGGGAGCGGTCCTTCAAACTGGCGGCAGCCGTATTCTTGAAGAGACCGGCGGATATTACATGGCGCCCACAATATTTGACGGAGTGACGCCGCAAATGGCTCTGGCCAATGAGGAAGTGTTCGGTCCGGTACTCGCGGTGATCCCCTTCGATGACGAGGGGGAAGCCATCCGGATAGCCAATTCCACCGTCTACGGGCTGGCCTCCGCTATCTGGACTTCAAACCTGTCGCGGGCGCACCGGATGATCCGAAACGTGAAAGCCGGGGTCGTACACGTCAACACCTATGGTGGTGCGGATGCCACCGTGCCGCTTGGCGGGCACCGGCAGTCGGGCAACGGCCACGACAAGTCCCTTCATGCGCTCGACAAATATGCCGATCTGAAAACGGCCTGGATCCAGCTGTGAACCCTGTTGGAACCATGAACAGATGAGTCAGAACAATCACTTGCCGCAAAGTGGTGAGATATTGCTGCAGCGCCGGGCGCGATTGCTCGGCCCGAATGTGTCGACATTCTACGAAGAACCGCTGCACCTCGTCCGCGGTGAGGGCGTCTGGGTCTGGGGCGCCGACAAAAGGCGGTATCTCGATTGTTACAACAATGTGCCGCATGTCGGTCACTGTCACCCAAGGGTGGTCGACGCCATTTGCCGTCAGGCGGCCACGCTCAACACGCATACCCGCTATCTGCATGAAGGCATTCTCGATTACGTCGAACGTCTGACCGCTACATTCGCCGATCCACTGTCAACGGCGATCCTGACCTGCACCGGTTCGGAGGCAAACGATATTGCATTGCGCATGGGAGAGGCGGTGACGGGCAAGCGGGGAGTAATCGCCACCGACCATACCTATCACGGCAATACCAGCGCGGTATCGCAACTCAGTCGTACCAATCCGCCGCCCGGCGGATATGGCGGACATGTCAGGCATGTGCCGGCGCCCGACAGCTACCGGCCGCTTGGCGGAGAAGCCGGGATGGCGCACGCACATGCCTTTGCGGGTGAAGTGGAACGCGCCATTGCCGATCTTGAAAAATCTGGCCAGGGATTTTCTGCCATCATCCTCTGCCCTTATTTTGCCAATGAAGGCTTTCCGGACCTGCCTTCCGGATGGCTTGAACCGATGGCGGAAATTGTCCGCAAGGCCGGTGGCATCATCATTGCCGACGAAGTGCAGCCCGGTTTTGGCAGGACCGGGACGCATATGTGGGGTCACCAGCGCATTGGGCTGACACCGGATGTCGTGACACTTGGCAAGCCGATGGCCAACGGCCATCCGGTCGGCGGTGTTGTTACCTCGTCCGACCTGATGGCGGCATTTCGCAAATCATTCCGTTATTTCAATACGTTCGGCGGCAATCCGGTATCCTGCGCGGCGGCGATGGCGACGTTGTCGGTGTTGCAGGACGAGGCGTTGATGGACAATGCCAGGTCTGTTGGTGCCTACGCTCGCGACGGACTTTCAAAACTGGCGCAGCGAAATGAATGTATCGGAGATATTCGCGGGTCAGGTCTGTTTTTCGGTGCGGAAATGGTTCTGGACCGGAATACAAAAGAGCCCGCAACGAACTTTGCCAACCGTGTCGCCAATGAAATGCGACAGCGTGGTGTTCTGCTGAACCGGCTTGGTATTCATTACAACACGTTGAAAATCCGCCCGCCCATGCCGTTCTCGAAAGACAATGCGGATCTTCTGCTTGAGACATTGGATGACGTGCTGACTGCAATTCCGGTGGTTTCATGACGAAGCACCTCGTCAACAAGGCGCTTGTCTTGTGGAAACTGGAGGGGGCCGGCGCCAAACTCGCGGCGCAACGTGAAAACCATGTCTATCGGGTGACCTGTGCCGATGGCCGGCAACTTGCGCTGCGGTTTCATCGCAGCGGTTACCGAAGCGATCAGGAGCTGGCGTCGGAACTTGCATGGATGCGGGAACTTGATCTGCAGGGCCTGTCCGTCCCGCGACCCATCCGGTCACGAAACGGCAATCTACACGAAATCATCGACGGTCATCAGACCGATCTGCTGACATGGCTCGATGGCGACCCAATGGGCCGGGCAGGTGAAACATTGCAATTGCCAAATTCAGTCGAGGTCTTACAAAACCTCGGTGCGTCCATGGCACGCCTGCACCGGATTTCGGACGATTGGCAAGTTCCGGACGATTTCCGGCGTTGTAGCTGGAACGTCGAGGGACTGCTGGGAGAAAACCCCGTATGGGGGCGGTTCTGGGAAAACCCGTTTCTGTCCGGCCAGCAGAGAAAACCGATCCTGGAGGCGCGAGACCGGGCACGGATGTTCTTGCAAGGCAAAGGTGACCAACTCGACTACGGACTCATCCATGCCGATATGGTTCGCGAAAACGTACTGATCTCCGGTGCCGAAATAAGGTTGATCGATTTCGATGATGGTGGATTTGGCTATCGCCTGTTCGATGTTGCCACGACATTGCTTGCCTGCCGCAATGAACCGAACTTTGCAGACCTGCAGAACGCTCTGATTACCGGTTATCGTTCGGTTCGACAGCTCGATGCGTCGGTGCTACCGCTTTTCCTGGTGCTTCGTGCATTCACCTATGTCGGTTGGGTTGTTGCGCGAATGGACGAACCTGGCGCGGAGGCGCGCTGCCTGCGGTTTTGTGATCGGGCTGCCTCGATGGCTGAAGCCTTTCTGGCGGACCAGCAGGGAACCGCGGCATGAATCCACTGCCCCAAACGGCGCCTGTCGTCATTATCGGCGGAGGCATCTGCGGCGTCTCGACGCTCTATCATCTGGCCAAACGCGGCGTGCCGGCGGTCCTGCTGGAACGCAAGAAACTGGCATCAGGGACAACCTGGCACGCCGCCGGAATTGTCGGGCAGTTGCGCGACAGTTCGGCCCAGACCGAACTCGGCAAATACACCGCAAATCTGTTTCGCACGCTGGAAGAAGAGACCGGGCAGGGGACCGGTTACAAGCAGAACGGAACAATCAACCTGGCGCTCAGCGAAGTCCGCTTAGACCAGTTGAAACGCTCGCATGATCATGCCGGACGGATGGGAATTGAATCACGGCTGATCGGCAATGATGAACTCATGGCTTTCTGGCCATGGTTGGATGTCAGCGGCGTGCAGGGTGCGTTTTACGTACCATCCAACGGACAGGTGAATCCGCTCGACGTGACGGTGGCTCTGGCAAAAGGCGCCAAAGCCAATGGCGCGCAAGTCTTTGAAGACACCAAGGTCACCGGGCTTACGATCAAGAATGGCAGGGTCCTGGCCGTGGAGACCGACCGTGGCACTATCGCGACAGACAAAGTCCTTCTGGCCGGTGGGATGTGGAGCCACCGGTTTGCGCTGCGATACGGTCTGACGGTGCCGCTGCACGCGGTCGAACATTTCTACATTCTGACCGAAGCCGTTCCGGATCTGTCGCCGACGACACCGATCCTCAACATCATCGAAGAGCGGACCTACTGGAAAGAAGATGCCGGCAAGCTGCTGATCGGTGCATTCGAGGCAAAGGGCAAACCCTGGGGACGGGAAGGTATCCCGGAGAGTTTCGAGTTCGATGAGTTGCCGTTTGATATGGAGCATCTCGAACCGGAACTGGAACGCATGTTCGAGAGGATGCCGGCACTGGCGGAAATGGGTATTCAGACCTTTTTCAACGGGCCGGAGAGTTTCACGCCGGACGGTCGGCCCTATCTCGGACCGGTTCCCGATCTCAGCGGTTTGTTTGTCGCGACCGGCATGAACTCCAACGGCATTCTCAATTCCGGCGGTGTCGGACTGACGATGGCGGAATGGCTAATTGATGGGAGCCCCTCGAGAGGCATGGGACCTCTGGCAGCGTCACGCGCTCATCCCTTCCAGAAGAACAGTGCCTATTGTCGTGACCGGTCGGCTGAATCGATCGGCTTCCATTATGGGCTGAACTGGCCCGGCCGGCAGATCGACAGCGCCCGCGGGGTCCGCCGCGTGCCGCTGCATGACCAGTTGCTTGCGAAAGGCGCGGTGATGGCCGAGCGGATCGGCTGGGAAGTGCCGATGTATTTCGATCCGGATACAGACGGAAACTGGCCGTCAGAGCCGACATTGGGATGGCATGGCTGGTCAGAGGCAGTCGAAACGGAATGTCTTGCGGCCATGAACGATTGCGTGCTGGTCGACCAGTCGATGTACGCAAAACTGCTGGTCAAGGGCACCGACGCCGTGCATGCGCTCAACCGGGTCTGCGGGGCGCAAATGGATGTTGCAACCGGTACCTCGATATACACGCAATTCCTCAACCAACGCGGCGGCATTGAGGCTGATGTCACCGTCACCCGATTGAGCCCGGATGAGTTCCTTGTTCTGACAGGTCACCCCAGCCAGGTTCGAGACCGTATGTGGATCGAACGCCATGCGGACCCGAACTGGTCTTTCAGTGTATTCGATGCGACCGCCGCTTATGGTCTGTTGACTGTGCACGGGCCGAAATCCCGCGACGTACTCCAGAGCATCAGCGATGACGACCTTTCCAATGACGCATTGCCGTTCGGGGCGGCGAGGGAAATTGATATCGCTTATGCCCGCGCCTGGGTCATCCGCCGTTCTTTCCTTGGCGAACTTGGCTTCGAAATTCTCGTATCGACCGAATTCTGCGCGCATGTTTTCGAGGCCATCGAGCAAGCCGGCCAGCCGCACGGCCTGCGTCCGGCCGGCATGTTTGCCATGAACCAGTGCCGGCTTGAAAAGGCATTCCGGCATTTTGGCCACGATATCGGAGAAGACGACACGCCGTATGAGACGGGACTTGGCTTTGCGGTCGATCTGAACAAACCGGATTTTCTCGGGCGTGATGCGCTGGTGCGGCAAAAGCAGCAGGCGAAGCCGCCGGCAGAACGACTTGTTTCGATTGCCGTTGAAACTGCGGACAAGAAACTTGGGCCGTTCCTGAGCCACAACGAGCCGGTTTGGCGCGATGGTAAAATCATCGGTCATGTAACGTCGGGCGGCTGGGGGCACCGGGTCGAAAGACTGCTGGGCCTCGCCTCGATCCACAATGAGCAGGGCGTCAGCCGCGACTGGATTGCCGAGGGCAGTTTCGAGGTTCAGATCGCAGGGGAAAAACACCCGATCGAAGTACAGCTGCAGCCGTTTTACGATCCGGGTGCGGAACGCATGCGTGGTTGAATTGCTGGGAGGAAAGCATGGCGCAGAAGACAATATTGATCATCGGAACCTATGATACCAAATCGGACGAATTGCTGTACCTGGCAGACCGTATCGCATCGCAGGGCGGCAAGCCGATGACAATGGATGTCAGCGTTCTCGGCGATCCGCCGCACCCGGTCGATATCTCGAAACATCAGGTTGCCGAAGCCGGTGGATCTTCCATCCAGAAGGCAATTGACTCCGGTGATGAAAACACCGCCATGCAGATCATGGCCGCCGGAGCATCAATGCTCTGCGCTGAGCTTCATGCATCGGGGAAAATTGATGGCATGGTCGCCATGGGCGGCACGATGGGGACAGACCTTGCTCTCGATTGTGCTCAGGCGCTGCCGCTCGGTGTGCCAAAATACATCATTTCGACCGTTTCATTCTCACCATTGATCCCTCCGGATCGTCTCGCGCCGGATATCCAGATGATCCTATGGGCCGGTGGACTCTACGGCCTCAATTCCGTTTGCAAATCCTCTCTGAGCCAGGCCGCCGGTGCGGTACTCGGCGCGGCGATGGCGGTGGAACCTTCGAAAAACGATCGTCCGTTGATCGGCATGACCAGCCTTGGCAGTTCCTGCCTGTCGTATATGAAATTGCTGAAACCCGCATTGGAAGAACGTGGCTTCGAGGTTGCCGTTTTCCATGCCACCGGAATGGGCGGAATGGCGTTTGAGAGCCTGGCGCGAGACGGTGCATTCGCTTGCGTGATGGATTTTGCACTGCCGGAACTCGGCAATCTGATGGTCGGATCGGTAATCAATGCCGGCAAGGACAGAATGCTCAATGCCGGGCGAGCCGGCATACCTCAACTTATTGCACCCGGCTGCCTCGACTTGATCGATTTTGCCGGCTGGCAGGAGATTCCGGAAAAATATGCCGACCGGCCATTTCACGAGCACAACCGGCTGATCAAATCATCGGGGCTCGATGCCGAGGAACGGCGGGAAACCGCTCGGGAAATCAGCGATCGGATCTCACGGTCGGACGCCCCGGTGCATGTCATTCTGCCCAATCAGGGGATCGAGGAATGGGACAAGGTGGGCGAGCCGGCGCATGATCCCGAAGGGCTGGCGGCCTTCCTCGATGAAATGCGCAAGGTGATCAAATCACCAGCCCAGATGACCGAAATCGACGCGCACATCAACGATCAGGCTTTTGCCGATACAGTGATGGCGATCTTTGATGGCTGGGTGGCGGATGGAATCGTGAAAACGGCTGTCGGGAGGTAACGCCGGTGTCCTTAGACAAACGGTTTGAGACGCTTTTCGAACCCGTCCGAATTGGTCCGGTGGTTGCGCCCAATCGCTTCTTTGCAGTTCCTCATGCCACCGGCCATTCGCCATTGATGCCGAATGGCTCGATCGGCATGCGTGAAATGAAGGCAGAAGGCGGCTGGGGCGTGGTGGCCATGCAACTCGCCGAAATTGATCCGTCTTCCGATATTTCCAATCTACCGATGGAAAAGTTTTGGGATGAAACGGATGTACGATCCCACGCCCGGATGGTCGAACGGGTCAAGGCGCATGGCAGCCTGACGGCGATTGAACTCGGGCATACCGGGCTTAGATCGCGGAATATGGCGACAGGCGTTCCGGTGATGTCTCCCTCCTGCCTGCCCATCCTGAAACCGGAAGCGCCTTTCCAGGCAAAAGCCATGGACAAGGCCGACATCAAGGCGTTTCGCGCCAGTCACCGGGCCGCTGTCGCGCGGGCGAAGCAGGCCGGGTACGATATCGCCTATGTTTATGCCGCACATGACGCGTCGCTGCTTTGGCATTTTCTTTCACCGCTCTACAATTTTCGATCCGACGAATATGGCGGTTCGTTTGAAAACCGGGTGCGGCTGCTGCGCGAAGTGCTGGAGGACGCCTGCGACGAAGCGGCCGGCGAGATAGCCATAGCCATACGCATCGCTGTGCATGATTTCCGTGCTGGCAGTCCATTGACCTACGACAACGAAGGAAGAGCGGTGGTCGAAATGCTGTCGGAACTGCCGGATCTTTGGGATGTCAATGTTGCCGGCTGGAGTCGCGATTCCGGCACGTCCCGGTTCGATGAGGAAGCCCACCAGGAGAAATACACGAGCTTCGTCAAGCAGATAACCAGCAAGCCGGTTGTTGGCGTTGGCCGATTTACTTCACCCGATGCGATGGTGAGCCAGATCCGGCGCGGTATTTTGGATCTTATCGGCGGTGCGCGACCATCGATCGCCGATCCGTTCTTGCCCTCGAAGATCATGCAAGGCCGCGTCGATGACATTCGCGAATGCATTGGCTGCAATATATGCGTCGCATCCGATGCCTATTCAGTGCCGCTGAGATGCACTCAGAATCCAACCATATCGGAAGAATGGCGGCGTGGCTGGCATCCGGAAAAAGTCCCGGCTGCTACGACCCAGCAGTCGGCCTTGATCATCGGCGGCGGTCCTGC
>JAJFHT010000112.1 GCA_021775495.1 Hyphomicrobiales bacterium
AACCGGTTGCGCGGTCCAGTGAAACTCATATTGATGACATCTGCCTGCTTCTCCCATGCCCAGTCCAGGCTTGCCATGATGGCGTCGGCATTGGACAGGGTCTTGCCGCCGGAAGTCATGTCGAATGCGCGGGCAATGAGCAGATCGGCGCCCGGAGCTGATCCGACATAATCGCCACGCCCCGCAATCAGGGCAGCAATGGTTGTTCCGTGTTTGCGCGAGTTGACCGGCTGGTCGGGCAGCGCGTCGAAATAAGCCGTGACTGCACCGCGTAGTGAGGGAGCGTCGTCGGCGACGGCGGTATCTATCACCGCGATGCGGGTGCCGCTGCCAAATTCTGCCGAGACGGATGGATCCAGCGTCAGCTTTGCCAGCGCATAACGCGGCAGGCCTGCGGATTGCTGCAGTGAATAGAGGTGATTGGGAACGCGTTCCACCACACGGTCATCTCCGGTCAGCTGCCCGAGGACAAAAGCGACGGACCGGCTGTCCGGTATGCCGAGCCGGGCATAAACTGCGCCCAACAGGGCGGAATTTCGCAGAGAGCGCACGTCAAGATTGTTTGCCGCCGCGACGGCCCGGGCATCGTCCTCGGTGCCGTCAATGACAATCAGCACTTCGCCCGGCACGTAAGGTCCCGACAATCCGCTGCCGGCCACCGGAGGCCGCGGCAGGCGGCGTGCTGCTTTTTGCCGCCGGGCCGGATTGACGCTAGCGCTGCGGCGCGGCGCGACCTTCAACCCGGGCGATGCCGGCGAATCCACGGTCGGCGGCCTAGGGGCTCCACCGCCTCCGGTTGGCGGTATTGGACGGGTTGAGATCAGTTCCTCGATCAGATCGACAAGCACGCCCGGAATGCGCAGCGGCGGAATGCCGCCCGGATCGCGTGGCGGCGCATCCGGATCGTCCGAACCGGTGGTTGGTGGCTCAACACAATCATCCCGCCCGACGACAGAATTGTTCGAAGGCGGGCAGTCGGTATCGCCTGGCGATCGATCGTCATCCGGTCGCCGATCCGGATCAATCGGCTGTTTCTGTGGATCGCGGGCCAGATCAAGCAGCAGATCGAGGACCTGACCATCGGGCTTCTTGACCGTACTGTTCGATTGCGCGGCAGCCGCGAGGCTCCAGCCCACCGCCAGAGTCAATATGGCACCGAACAAAGCATTCGCCCGCATGGCTATTGGGCCTCACCCTGTTTCATCGGCTGCACAAGCTGAACCGAAGCGTCCTTTGTCAACGCATCGATCCGTGATTGCAACGTTTCGGCCTCGCGGTCGCGCACCACAACCTCATAGAGGCCCGCGGCTTTTGGGCCGGAAACGATGATTGCATCGGCCTGTTTCAGCGCCGCCGAGATTGCGCCCATTGCGGCATCGGGCTTGAAGACAATGATCAGTCGAGTGCCCTCCGGCGCTGCACCTTGCTCGCCGGCAAGTTCAATTCCTCCGGTCCCGTTGCTGTAATATACGGTCTGACCAACCAGCGCTGCGACCAGCAATGCACTCAGCGCCATTGCGGTCGCCGGTGCCGGGATCAGCCAGGCCGGCAGAAGCCGTTCCAGCCAATTGCCGGAGGTTGAGACACTCGCCTTTACAGCCATTTGCGGTGCGGCGATTTCCTGGTCAAGCGCCTGCTCGAAACGCTTCAGCGCATCGACCGGCGGAACGATATTGTCGTTGGCGGCTTCGACGGTGGCCCTTTCGGCCTGGATGGCCTCAAGTGCCGCCTGACCTTCGGGGTTGTCGGCAAGCCATTCTTCGACAATGGCCAGTTCCTCACCGTCCAGATCACCGCTCTCGTAGAACGGCAGCAGCATTTCAACTTCATCACGTCTGCTCATGCCGTTGTCGCTCATGGCCAACCCCTGTCGATACCAGCATCATTCAGGAATTCGCCTATTTTACGTCGGGCATAAAACATACGGGTTTTGACCGTGGCTTCCGGAATGGCGAGGATTTGTGCAACCTCGCGAACCGGTTTCTCGTGATAGTAGATCAGGTCGATCACGGTGCGGTGCTCCTCTTGCAGGCTGTTGACCGCGGTGCGCAAGGCATTGGCCTTGCTGGTTTTCTGGGCCGACACTTCAGGCGTATCGGCGTCGTCCTCGATTCGCTCCGAGGCGCCATCGTCAAGCGTTTCGGTTGTTCGTTTACGCAATGCCGAGAGGGTCTTAAACCGGGCGATGGAAAACAGCCAGGTGGTGACCTTCGAGCGTCCTTCAAAGGATGAAGCGGCCCGCCAGACCTCGATAAACACCTCGTTTGCAACATCATCGGCAAGGGTTTGCGATCCGGCCTGGCGGGCAATGAAACGAAACACGCGGCCATGATGCCGGGTGAAGAGATCGCGCATTGCGGCGCGATCGCCGCCGGCGATCCTTCTGACAAGATCATAGTCTTCATCATGGTAAGCGTCCTGCTTCACATTTGTTTCAACGCGTTTGCTTGCATTGCCTCTGTCGCTGCTGGGATCGAAAAGGTTCACGGGAACCGAGAAAAATCAACACTAGTCGGTTTTTCGCGGCGCTTCCAGAACCAGCGCTGTTTCAAAGTTAGTCAAACCTGAAAGCCACGCCCACCGCTCGGCGCTGAGCTTTCGTGAACCTTTCTCGTTGTCGCCGCGACCTAACAGTGCCGACCGATTGTCGGTGTGGCGTGAAAGGAGAAATAACATGACAGACATATCCGGGTGTTCATGGAAGGACACCATCGGACGTCGAGGCGGGGACCAAAAGGTCCCGGCCGATCGGCGTCCGCATGCGTATGCCGGCAAATTGACCTTAGGTCAGATGCGTCGTAACGTCCCAGACGGGACTCGTTGGGGCAAGTTAGGGGAGCATTCTGCCGACGGGAACGCTTTGCGTTTTGCTCAGCGGGCAGGTTTTCCCCATTTGGAGAGGAAAACCATGCCGGTCGCACACAATTCATCCATAAAGAAACCCCGACCTGATCGCGGCTGGCGCCGGTTGATCATACGATCCGGAATCGCCGCGGCGCTGGCAACAGCGGCGCATCTAATCGTGATTGCACCCTCTGCTGCGCAGGACACGCGCATCATCAATACCGGCAACATGGCGCAAACCGGCTTCTCCGGGACAACCATACCCGGTTTCGAAGAAGGGTTGCCGCCCGGCGTCGACCCGGTCGACGAAACTTTCATCGATCCCGATTCCGCGTCATTGCGGATTTTTGACGTTTCGGACCTTGGTGGTCCGGCATCCGGTCAACTGGTCAACACACCGGCGCCATTCGAGATCATGGCGCGTCAGATCGGCCAGGTTTTCGGCCTGGCCTATGACGATGGCATTCGTGAAGAGACCGACGAGATCATTCCCAACCTCTATGTGACGGCGACATCGCTGCACGGCATTCAGATCGTCACCGACGATCAGGATGCCGATGGGCGGCCGGAACGGCTGCGGTCCGGTGAGGCTGGAGCCCGGTTCATGGAAGGCCAGTTTGGCGAAGAGCTCGGTGGCGGACCCGGCAGCATCTGGAAGATTGATGGCCAGACCGGCGATGTAACGCTGTTTGCCAATATCGAGGAGAACAGCGGACCGGGACTTGGCAATATCGCCTTTGATCCGCGTACCCGTCAGTTCTTCGTTTCGGACCTGGACAATGGCGTGATCTACCGCGTCGGCATTGACGGGACCGTTCTGGATTCCTTCGACCATGGTGAAAACGGCCGCCCGGTTCGTGGCCTTGCCGCCGTTTCGGATGACGGCGCCGTCATGGATATCGGCGGCGCGACATTTGATTCCGAAGATCCTGAATCCTGGGGCTATACGCCGACCGAACGGCGGGTTTCCGGCGTCGCGGTGCATCGCAACCGGGTCTATTACGCTTCCGGTGAACCGCTGCAGATCTGGTCCATCGGCATTGCCGCCGACGGCTCGTTCGATAGCCAGGCGCGCTGGGAACTCGATGTTGCTGCCGATCGTGATGACGCGGTAACGGACATCGCGTTCGACCGGCGTGGTTTCATGTATCTGGCACAGCGCGGCGAAACGGAAAACCGGTATGATTATTCCCGTTTCGCAAAGTCGGGAAAATCACAGGTCTTGCGCTATTGGCGCGAAAGCCCGGATGATCCGGCAACCGAAAGCATCTGGGTGGAAGCACCGCAGGAATACGCAGTCGGTTTCCCCGATGGTCATCGTCAGGCTGCTGGCGGTGTTGATCTGCAATACGGTTACGATTCTGCGGGCCGGATAAACATCCGGGCCTGTGATGCGACTTTGTTCAAAAGCGGTGACAACCTGCGCGACAATCCGGCTCTTGCCGATCAGCTCGCTGCCGGCGGACCTGCAAATGTGCACGGTTCGCAGCTGACCGATATCGCCCTGGTACGGCCGCAGAACGAACCACCGTTCACGGCCTGGTACTTCGATTATGACGGGTTTTATGAAGACCCGGAATTGAAGGGCCATGTCGGTGATGTCGAAGTCTGGCGCCCCTGTGATGGCGATCCGGGTTTCGGCAGCTATATTCCGTATCCGGGCGATGATCCGGTTCCGGAATATCCCGATCCGAAAAACCCCTGCATAGAAGTGGAGGATATTTCCTATTCCTGTGGCCCGGCCGGTGAACTCTACACCGACCTTTATCTCCGTGACACTGCCGGATATGGCGGCGACTCAATCAAGGCCAAGTCGTTGACACCCGGCGTCGGCGTTTCCCCGCTGATGCAAACACGACCAACTCCCGACAGCCCGTTCCTTCTGGATCTGACCGGAACATTGCCGGGCGACACTGTTGGTCTCGGTCTTTGTTTCTACAAGGACGCTGATGCTCAAGCGGGCGGCTACTTCCCCTGTTGCAAGGTGGATCTGCCGATCAAAACGCCCGACTTTACGTGCAATTGAGGGAGGATGAGATGAGATATTCAACAATCGTTCCCTCCGCACATCACAACACATTTGAGGTCACGGAGACCATCATGAACCCAACACACACCCTTTGTCGGGCGGTCATATGGCTGCTGTCGACAATGCTGTGTCTCTTGCTGATGTCAGTCAATGGACCAGCGCAAGCTCAAACTGCCGAGCTTCTACCCTCGGAAAAACTCCGGCGGATAATTGAAATAGAAAAGCTTCCGGGCGGCCCGGAACTGCCGGAAGTAGAGCTTGAAAAGGATCCCAGCGTCAACGAGCTGCATTTCATCAAGACCGGCAAGCAATTGGACTGTGATTTTGTCGAGTACAAAATTCGGTTCGAGATGAAACGGCCCGCCGACTATTTTAACGATCCCGGACAGATTGCGAAGTTCAAGAACATCAGAATCGATGTAAATGATCAACTTCCGGCTGGCTTGTCAGCGGTGTCTGCAACGGTTAGCGGCGATATCACCGACGCCGGTGGCGGCGCGATCGGAAATGCCAATATCGGCACGACCGCCAATCCCAATGATACGGTCGAGTTGACCGATGTTAGGTTTTCGCTTGAAGATCTCGATGGTGACGGATTGGCGGAAAGCCGGTCGTTTGAAATGATCATCCTTGCCAAGATCGATCAGGCGGCGTTTCCCGCGCCGGCAATGGTCGACAACCAGGCAGCGATGACCATCACTCTTCCTGCGGGTCCGGGATTTCAACTTTTCTCACATGACCCCGCGGTGCCGGATGATGGCGATCCCATGACCGG
>JAJFHT010000113.1 GCA_021775495.1 Hyphomicrobiales bacterium
CTGACCGGTCTTTCACGTTGAGTTCGGACCACGTCCTGGTGAGAGTAAAGCGTTTGACTGACCGGCTCGGATGCTGCTGTCACCTGGCATACAGGAAATGGTGAGCGTCGATTAACCGCGACGACGGATTCTGGCGGGCGAGATCATAAATTAAATACAACGCAAGGTTTTGGGTCGATACTGCATATCGGAGCAAAAATCTGTTTGCCCGTTTGAGTCACTACCGAACGCTGTCTTTTCAACTCTACTGAGCATCTCCGGGGAATGACATTGATACGCAAACTCACCAACAATCGTAATATTGTTGAGATGACCTGCGTTGCCGGAATTGTCACGATATTTGTATTTATCGAATTGAATTTCAACCTGTTTGAGCGGATCAATGTGTTGTTTGTCAGCACTTTCCCGCAGTTCAAGCAATACGCATTCACACTGGCAGGCGCCTGTTTTATCGGATTGCTGGTATTCAGCGTTGTTCAACGCAAACGCCTGCGTGACGAAATTCACGAGAAGGACAAGGTGGTATCCAGTTTCGAACGCCACAAGATCATTGACACCGTGACGGGACTGGCCAATCGCAATGGCCTTTTGAAACAGCTGAACGAAGGCGAAATCAGGAAACTCAGTGTCTTGGGCATTGAGGTTTGCAATATCGACACAATAGTCCGCGTGCACGGATCACATGTCGCTGAACGTGTTGAAGTCGCAATCGCTGACTTCCTTGTTGCCCTGTCGAAGCCCTACAATATTCTGGCGCATACGGAGCAGTCGGCATTTTACATCGCATTTCCCGGGCTTGACGCTGACGAAAGCCGCTTCAGGATCGACCGGATCATCGAGTCATTGGATGACATCGCCGAGGCCGGTATTCACTCCGATGGCCTGTCGCTGCGGATATTCGTGAAATACGCCGTATTGTCGGTCGATGCACTGGAAATTTCCGCACCACTGAATGGCGCAAGCATATTGCAGCGGCTGGATTTCGTGCATCGGCATGTCAGCAGTCGTGGGCGCGAAAACGTCGTGTTTTATGATCAGCAGATGGAATCAGCCATCGCACAGCGCGCTTTTGTTGAGGCCAACTTCAACGACGCCCTCGAAAGCGGTGAGATCGTTCCTTATTTTCAACCCTTCGTCGACATCAACAGCAATCGGATCACCGGTTTCGAAATATTGGCGCGCTGGAAACGGCCGGATGGAGAAATTTACCCGGACGTGTTCATTCCGATCCTGGACCAGAGCGGAGATCTGTCTCTGCTGACGATGTCGCTGCTGGCGCAATCGTGCATAGCTGCCCGCAACTGGCCGGATGATATCAAACTGGCGATCAACCTCTCACCAACCGACCTGCGCGACGAGGAGGTGCTTGAGGGCTTCCTGCTGATTCTTTCTGAAACCGGCATGGATCCCAAGCGCATCGAGATCGAGATCACCGAAAATGCGTTTATCGACGAGGCGGAAGTCACTTCGCAGGTTGTGGCAAAATTGAAAGAGGCCGGAATGTCGATTGCGATCGATGATTTTGGAACCGGTTATTCGAGCCTGCACCATCTCAGAATCCTTCAATTCGATAAATTGAAGATCGATCAGTCCTTCGTCCGCGAGGTGATCGACAATCCGGAGAGCCGGACGATCGTCAAAACCATGGTCGCGCTTGGCAATGGATTCGGGATTCCGACAACCGCCGAGGGTGTGGAGACAGTTGAACATCTGGAAATGCTGAGAAAACTGGGGTGTGATTTGGGCCAGGGATACCTGTTCTCCAAACCATTGTCGCAATCGGGCGTTTTGGACTTTCTAAAGCAACAGATTCCGGTGGAGCAGGTTTCGGCCGAGGCGGTCTGAACTAAAAATTTTTCCAGCAGCGCTACGCTCAAATAGGGAAAGACGACGCTCTTTCGATCGTCGCCTCCCCAAGGTCTCATGTCTTTCAGACTAAAAACAACCCCAGATGTTGTTGTCCCAAATCTGACGCCATGGACTTATCCAAACTCCAGTTCTCCGAAGAGATCTGTCGTCCGGGCCACCGTTTCCACTTCCTCGAAAGTCCGCTTCACTGTGACAAGAACAAGGCTATCACAAGGGTCGATGAAGTCCATCGAAGGAGGCAGGAGATTTCCCATTCGGACCTGCCGCTCTGTTAATTGAGTGGAAATCGGGGAACGAAGTAATGCGTACTTGACTGTCCGCCAATTACGCCGCTGTCACACCAGACCAGGTTGAGCTGGAACTTTTTGAGTTGACGGACCTGCGAACACAGTCAGGCAATTCTGCAGCCGGAATGGCCTTCGAAAACAGGAACCCCTGCCCACGGTCACAACCCAGTCGCCACAGCAGGTCCTGTTGTTGTGAGTTTTCAATTCCCTCGGCGACGATTGAATAGCCCAGTTCCTTGCCGAGCGTCACCAGCGCCTTGACGATAGCGAGATTCGTCGGACTGTTACTGATGTCGTGTATGAATGAACGATCGATCTTCAGAATATCAAAAGGCAGTTTTTGCAAATGGGTCAAAGACGAAAAACCGGTGCCAAAATCATCCAGTGCCACCCTGACACCAGCTGACCTCAGGCGGGCCAATTGCTCAACAACGGTCCGGTCGTCGCCGAACCCGGAATTCTCGGTGAATTCGACAATGAGGTTGCAATGGTCCAGTCCGGCGCTTTCAATCTCGTCGAGCACCGATTGTGCGAAATCATCCTGTTTGAGTTCGGCTTTCTCGACATTGAACCCGATCCGAACGAAATCGATGCCGTCTGCTTTCCAGGATTTCATATCGCTTGTGATGCGTTTGAGCATGTTCCGGCCAAGGGCTTCGCAAATTGGGCCGTTTTCAAAAATGTCACTGAATGCCCCCGGTAACAGGACGCCTTTTTCCGGATGATTCCAACGTGCCAATGCTTCGAACCCTGATACTCTCTCGGTTTTCAGATCCACCACCGGCTGGTAGTAGGGAACGATTTCACCGTTTTCGATGGCCCTGCGGAATTCGCTCAGGACTGTAATGCGCCTGGTGAACGCGATTGACATAGGCGCCTCGAACCGGCGAACCCGCCGTTTTCCCTCGGCTTTTACCGCATAAAGCGCCAAATCGGCATGTTTGGTGAGTTGCTGCACATCAGAGCCATCCTCGGGAAATATCGCTATTCCCATACTCACGCTGACAGGTATTGTCCGACCTTGATACTCGAATGTCTGCTCCGTTGAGGCAAGTATCGTCTCCAACTCACGATAGACCGCTTCCACACTATCTTTGCCGGTTGTGACGATGGCAAATTCATCACCACCCAATCGCGAAACCATGTTCGCCGTGTCGAGTGATGTTTCCAACCATTGCGCTATGCTCTTCAATACATGGTCGCCGGCTTCGTGCCCAAGATGATCGTTTATTTCCTTGAACCGGTTGAGATCGACGATGCAGACTGCTGAAAAAAGCCCGTTGTCCCGACATGTTCTGATCTGTTCATTTGCCGTTTCTTGAAACGCATATCTGTTTGCCAGACCTGTCAGTTGGTCGGTCAAAGCAAGACGCCGCATTTCCTCTTGCCGCTCGCGTTCTTCCGTCACATCCTGGATCGTGCCGAACAGGTTGACCGTGATACCTTTGTCAATCTCAGCGCTGCCAAGCAGCCGGACCCATCTCTCGCGGCCCGAAACTGTTACAAATGGTACCGTCAAATCGAAAGGCCGGCCATGCTTGATGGCATCACCAACGGCCTTATCAAGCGTTGCCCTTGTCGCACCGCGATAGGCGCTAACTGCGAGATCACGATCAATTTTGGTGCCAATTGGCAACTCATATAGCCGATATATCTCGTTTGAACCGGTCATCATGCCGGTTACAAGATCAAGATTCCATGCCCCGATTTTTGCCAGGCGTTCGATATGAGAGAACAGTGTTTCCGTAATCTTGAGTTCACGGTTTGTTTCCGTGAAACATTTCATCATATCTTGTTCTGCCAATTCACCGCTTCCGGGCTTGGTGACGCCGGAATTGACCTGCGAATTTGAAGACATAGATTTGACCTGATCATCCACTGCCATCATTGTGTCAACCAAGCCTGAAGTCGAGGTTAACGTTGGGTCACCGCCAAACCGGCGACAGGGACGGCGAGAATAGAAGGAAGACACAGAATATGGCATCTTTCCTGTCACGGCTCTTTGGAGGGAAGACAGACGCGGCAGCCGATGGCGGGCCGGGTGAACGCGGTGAACCGATCACCTACAATGATGTCGTCATCAGAGCGGCCCCCATGCGACGCGACAGCCAATGGCTGTTGGCCGGTGTGATTATCAAGGGTTCGGGTGATGCGAACCTCGAGCGCACCTTCATTCGCGCCGACACGTTTGCCTCAAAAGAAGAGGCCGAGACCGCGGCGATCCGCAAGGCCAAGCAGATTGTGGACGAACGCGGCGCCGGCTTGTTTGCCGATGAAGCGGCGAGTGGAAACGTCTGAATTCGAGCATTGCTGCTGGCAACCGGCCAAATGCCCAACGTCGCGGGCAATGACTTGTTCAGGATTTCTGATTGGAAAAAAACGACGATGCGGCGACGGCCATGGCCTCCGGCAGTGCCATATCCCACCGATCGCGCAGATAGTGGCAGAAATCGAAGCAGGGTAATCCCGGGCAGACCTCGAACTCCAGCAGGCAGGCTTCACCTTCGCTCGTCAGTCGAAAATCCAGAGAAAAAACCGATTTGAGACCGAGCCCCGCCATCAGCGTCCCGGCCATGGCTTTGAGTGTTTCAGCATGATCCGGGTTGGTCAGTTGCAGATTTTGCAGCGCCGGGTTGGGAGATATTCTTTCGGCAGATTGCTTCCCCTGCAACGCGAAACTCTCCGTCATACTCTGGAAATCCGACCCGCTGTCGACTTCGTATAGGCCGAGTGGATCAACGCCGCCTCCTGCGGTCACATCAAGAAAACTGGCTCGAATATTGCGCCCGAAGACATAGGTCTGGACGACGGCATCGTCCCGGTAATCCCGGAAAATGCGCCGGGATATCTGCAAGGCCTCTTCAAACGTCTCGACGTGGGCGTCGTCAGATATTCCGATTTTTGCGCCAAGTCGGTTCGGTTTGACGAAATATCCGTGCTCGCAGGCTTCAGGTGGTTTCGGTGACAGCGGAATGCCGTTGCGGGTCAGGACCGTATTGGGCACCGGCAGACCAAGTTCACGCATAACCGCCGTACTGCGGAACTTGTCCTGTGCCAGGAAAAACAGTGATTGTTCCGAACCAATCCGCGGCATGCGCGCAGCGCTGGCTGCCGCGACCGCAAAGCTGCCGTTGTAGTAGTCGATGCCGTCCGTCAGCAGCCATAGGGCTGCCGCAGTCGGGACCGTTTGCGATATCACATCGGCCACCGATGCGATTTCAACTGGAGCAAAAATAATATCCCGCTCGGCACAAGCTCGTTCGATCGCCGGGAATTCCGGCAGGATGTCGGTTGATTGGGCGAGATAGAATGCAATTTCCGCTGCGCGCGCATCACTCACACCGGTTGCCCGCAGGCGCGCTGCGCAGGACTGCTCTGTTTCGTATGCAAGTATCAACGTATTCTTCATCAAACGCGCCCGTTGTCTTTCGCAAGATCCACCGAAACTGCATATTCTGCGATGCGCTTTTGAAATGCGGCAGCATCCATAACCGAGCCGTGCCCCGGACAGACAAGGACCACTTTTCGTTCAAGCAATCGTTGATGGCTTGCAAGCAAAGCCCGGCGGTCGGCACCTGGAATGTCATCGTGGATGTGACCGTCGTGAACAGTGTCGGCACAAAACAAAAGGCCAGACGCGTCTTCGATAAGTGACAATGAACCGGGTGAATGTCCCGGCGTATGGACGATTTCCAGACGGGCACTTCCCAGTTCAATTGCGTCGCCATCAGACAGCAGGCCAGTCAGTGGAGATGCCGGTATCTGATAGGATTCCCTGGTAAGAGTTCCCCCGTCCGCCAGGGCTTTTCTGTCATCAAGATAGGGAAAAGCCTGCTTGTCGACGGCGTCGCAACTGGAAAACAACTCGGCCTCGGTTTGGTGCCCCAGCCTTTCGGTCGCCTCAAAGAACCGGCCGATATGATCGTAATGACTGTGGGTTGCCACGGCAATCAGCGGCTTTACCGCATCACGTGGAAGGTCTGCCAGCGACCACCCCAGGCCCCAGCCGGAATCGATGAGGCAATCGATCTCCCGCCCTTCGACTAGGTAAAAATAGCTGCGCTCATCGGGACATATCAGCGCTTCGCAAAAACGCGTCACATTGGCCGTCAATTGCTCGGTAACAAGTCCTTCGTTCATCGCGAACTATCCCCCGAACCGCACGGAAACCAGCCAAATATACCCTCGATATTACATTCGCCATCTTGCCAGGCGAACGGGAAAACGACACCCAATACCCGTCAATCCGTCATCGACAGCTGCACCTCCGGTTGACTTTCCCACGAAAGCTATTCTAGTACTAGAATAATAACCCAACTGACTGGTGTGGATTGTGATGCGCCGGATCTCGTCATTGAGCGAATTCCGCCACTCGCAAATGAAGACGGAAACGGACTGGAAAAATCCATCAATACGTTCGGAGGCAATCGTGACGAAGATCGATTTCAAAAAGACCAAGAAAAACCTGTTCGCGCCCTCGTCGCGGGATTTCTCCCTTGTCGATGTTCCGGAAATGCAATTCCTGATGATCGATGGAATGGGCCGTCCAGGCACAGGTCAGCAGTATCAGCAGTCACTCGAAGTGCTCTATGCGGTTTCGTACAAGATCAAATTCATCAGCAAGGCCGCGCTGAACAAAGATTATGTCGTCCCGCCGCTGCAGGCGCTTTGGTGGGCCGATGACATGGATACGTTCGTGCGGCGCGAAAAGGATGCCTGGAAATGGACCGTCATGATCATGCAACCGGATTGGATCACGAGTAATATCTATGCCGAAGCCAAGGCCGCTGTGGAAACAAAGAAAGACCTGCCCGCAATTCCGAAACTGAGATTGGAAATCCTCCATGAAGGTTTGTCTGTCCAGATTTTGCATATCGGTTCTTATGATGATGAAGGTCCGACAATCAAAAAATTGCACCAGCAATACCTTCCCGAGAACGGGTTGCGGGAAAACGGCAAACATCACGAAATCTATCTCGGCGACCCCCGCAAAACAGCGCCCGAAAAACTCAAAACCATTCTCAGGCAACCCGTCCGGCGGATTGCTTGATAATGTCTCGATGCCGGATAGTCCTTTGACCGTGCCGCCTTCCTGATGCACCATGTGCCCTTCAGCAATAACGTCATTGCCGTCCACGTCTTTGGCGATTGTGTTGACACTGACAGAAAGAGGAGGCTGTGAGCCATGGCGGACACCACCACGATTGAGGAGCGCCTTGACGGGCCGCTGGTCGTAAAACATCCGGCAGCGTTGAAAGATGCGGATGGCGGTGCAATCGAGACCGGCGAAGTTGTTGCCCTTTGCCGATGCGGCGCTTCGGAAAACAAGCCGTTTTGTGATGGCTCGCACAAGGATTCCGGCTTTAGCAGCACGAGGCCGGATGTGTCCGAACGCGATCGGGTTTTTAGCTATACGGGCAAATCCGCGACGGTGTATTATAACAAATTGCTCTGCTCACATGCCGGAGAATGCGGCGCGCGTCTGAAATCCGTATTCGACCCGGGCCGAAAGCCCTGGATCGAACCTGACAACGGCCCGGTGGAAGCAATCGAAGATGTCGTGAGAGCCTGCCCGTCCGGTGCGTTGAGGCTCAGGCTCGGAACAGATGAACCCCGCCACATTGTAGACGCAGGCTGTGTGGTGGAGATTGAGCGGAACGGGCCTTATCGGGTCAGAAATGCGGTCATGGCAGACGCTCCATCGGCCGAAGGTGCATCAGGGCAAAAATACGTGCTGTGCCGATGCGGCCTATCGGGAAACAAACCGTACTGTGACGGAACCCATCACGATCAGAAGTGGCGGGACGGCTGACGCTGGTGTGGTGGAACTGAAGTAGGAATTCAGCGTGCCAATGCTCTGACTGTCTGATTCCAGCCAAGTCATCCACCGTTGCCTTTTCGGCAACAGGCATCACGAATCATTGTTCTTTATTCGAACATACATTTTGCTCATCTTTGCGGTGTCCCCCTCGTCAGCTGGCGAAACCACGTCTATCCGGCGTGCGGGAGAAATGGGAGAAGTGAAATGTCTGACAATAATTTTCAAAGACGCTGCATACTGAAGGGAGCTGCGTCATTGGGCGGTCTAGCCGCGATGCAAAGCCTAATCGGGGTCACCCCGTCTTCAGGCAAGGACATGGCCAAGATCAAAATGCAGTTGGGATGGTTTGCCTCAAATGGGATTCTTGGCGAAGCCGTCGCCATGAAAAAGGGTTTTTACGCGGAGCACGGAGTTGAGCTCGAAGTCGTTCCAGGTGGCCCAAGTGTTGATGGCGTCGGTGGTGTTGCGTCCGGCCAGGCATCTCTCGGGCAGATTTCCTCCAGTCCCTCGATCATGCTCGCTCGCTCCGCAGGCATTCCCATAAAGGCGTTTGCCGCCGGGTATCAAAAGCATCCATTCACCTATTTTTCCGTGTCCAAGAGCCCAATTCGGACGCCAAAGGACATGATCGGCAAGACGATCGCGACACAACCGACCGCGTTCATCCTGTTGCGAGCGCTGTTGGCCAAGAACGGAATTTCCGAGGATCAGGTCGAGATCGTCAACATGGGTTCAGATATGAACCAGTTGATGACCGGCCAGGCCCAGGCGGTGACAGGTTGGCTGACAAACACCAATGCACTGAAAATCCTTGGTGACGACCGCGTCGACTTGATGCTTTGGGATGCCGGTATCCAGCTCTACGCCAATGTTTACTACGCAACGGACGATGCAATCGCCAATCACTCTGATGCACTGGCCGGTTTCCTGTCCGGATCGGCAAAGGGCTGGGGATTTGCACGGAAGAATCCAGAGGAAGCCGTTGCGATCCTGGTGGAGACCTACCCCAATCTGGACAAGGCCAGCGAACTTGAGGCTGTCGGTCCGGTACTTGGATTTGGTTTCAACGATACCACTGCATCCAATGGCTGGGCGGCCATGAACAAGGAGAATTGGGAGTCACAGGTCGGCACCTATGCGTCGCTGGGCCAGTTCAAGGGCGATACGCCTTCGGTGGACGATGTGATGACCACCAAAATTCTTGAAGCCACTGCGGACGTCAGAAAGAGCGTGGCTTCCTGAGATGGCGTCAACGGCGACAGAACTGAAGACTGAACCAACCGGGCAGTCCCATCCTGACGGATCAGTGGCTGTCGCCGTAGACAATCTCCACGTACGATTTGGCAGTGGAGCGTCGACGGTAACAGCTTTGAAAGGGGTTTCCGTCGACATCGCCGAAGGTGCACTGGTGACCATGATCGGCCCATCGGGCTGCGGGAAATCCACCCTTCTGCGGGCGATCGCCGATCTGGCCCCGGCCAGCGAGGGTGACATCAAGGTGCATGGCGGTTCTCCCCGGCACGCCCGTGAATCACGCGATTTCGCATTTGTATTCCAGGACGCAACTTTGCTTCCGTGGCGCAATGCGATCGACAATGTGAAATTGCCGCTGGAGGTCGGCGGTCAAGGTTCAAATCATGCCGATCCGGAAGAATTGCTGACCCTTGTCGGCTTGAAAGGCCGGGAAAAGGCGCTGCCGGACGAGTTGTCGGGAGGCATGCGGCAGCGCGTTGCCATTGCAAGGGCATTGGTGACGCGCCCGCGCATCCTGTTGATGGATGAGCCGTTTGGCGCGCTGGATGAAATCACGAGAGACAAACTCAACGAAGAACTGCTGAGAATCTGGACCGAAACAGGCACGACGATCATGTTTGTGACCCATTCGATTCCGGAAGCTGCCTTCCTGGGTCAGAAGGTGCTCGTTCTGGCAGCAAATCCCGGGACTGTAAAAGAATACATGCCGGTAGACCTGCCCTTCCCGCGCAATCTCGCCATGCGTGATACGCTTGAATTCATTGAGATCACCGCAAGGCTGCGAAAACTTCTGGAGGAGTGCTGATGGCCGATGCGGTTGGAACCGAAGAGGCTTTGCGGTCAGAAAAACGCGCGATCCTGGCCGGTGCATGGGTTGATCGGCTGCCTGCGATCATCGCAGTGATCGGCCTGATTTCCGGATGGCAGTTCATCGTCACCGTATTTGACGTTCCAACCTATATCGCGCCAAGCCCGATCGATGTTCTGGCCGGATTCCGCGACAACGCAAAAATTCTGTGGCTGAATTTCTGGCCGACGCTGATGGAGGCGATTGCCGGATTTCTGGTCGGCAATACAATTGCCGTCCTTCTCGCAATAACCTTTGTACACAGCCGGATGGCCGAAAAAGCGTTCTTTCCGATCGCGGTCTTCATCAACACAATCCCGATTATCGCGGTTGCACCCATCCTGGTGCTGATTTTCGGTAATGGATACACGCCAAAGATCGTCATCGCAGCGTTGATCTGCTTCTTCCCGACACTGGTGAATATGGTCCGCGGCCTAAAGGCCGTCAGTCCCGCAACCCTGGACCTGATGCGTGTGCTGTCTGCCACACAAACGGAAGTGTTCTGGAAGGTTCGAATTCAAAGCTCATTGCCGTTCCTGTTTGCCGCGCTGAAAATTGCCAGCACAACCTGTGTCATCGGCGCCATTGTCGGAGAATGGATCGGTTCAAGTTTCGGCCTCGGCGCGCTGATTATCGAGGCGACCTACAATTTCAGATCACCGCTTCTCTACGCCACGGTCTTTATGGCTGCACTGCTGGCTGTGACGCTCTTCTCAATTGTTACCGTCGCCGAAAGACGGCTCATCCACTGGAAATCACCAGCGGTCGAATGATCGCCAGGCACACGACTGCCGGGGAACGGCGCCCCGGCGCAGGAGGAAAGAATGAGTGAAATTCCGAGCATCAAGGAAGCGGCCCGAGAGGCAAAGATCGTCGACCGGTCAGATGTTGTCGTAGTTGGCGGCGGTCCGGCGGGCATATCGGCAGCCGTATCGGCCGCCCGCAACGGCGCATCGGTTACCCTTCTGGAGCGCTACCCTTATCTCGGCGGCCTGGCGTCGGGCGGCATGGTGCTGATCCTTGACGACATGCACAATGAGCTCGAGATCACAGTCCAGGGCATCTGTATGGAGATGATCGAGCGGATGCGCTCCTGGAACCTCTGTGTCACGCCGCCGGACCGCGATCGGCAGCCCGATATCAACGCAACGGATGAGATGTGGCGAAAATGGTCGCGTTGGGGCCTGTTCGACTTTCACACGCAATCCATGCCGCATCCGGTCTGTTTTGCCGCCGCATTCGATCCTGATGGCTTCAAACGCGCCTCAAATACACTGGTCGAAGAATCGGGCGTAAAACTTCGTGCCCACAGTTGGTTCTCCTCGGCCATAGTCGAAGATGGTGCCATCAAGGGCGTGATCAGCGAAACCAAGGAAGGCCGGCAAGCTGTGCTCGGCGATGTCGTCATCGATGCCACCGGTGATCTTGATGTGGCCGCAAGCGCGGGCGAAGCGTATGAGGAAGGTTCGTTTATCCTCACCACGGTTTCACGCTGGGGCGGTGTCGACACCGACAAGGCGGAAGCCTTCCAGTTTGCCGAGCCGGAAAAATTCAAACAGCTGGACCACCAGGCCAAACGATTGATCGGTGGTTGCTGGGCCTATTGGTGGCTGAAAACCCCCCTTCCCGGCGTGATCTGGCTGAATTGCCCGCATATGCCGAAACTCAGCGGTTTGAAAGTCGATGATCTGACTGAGGCTGAGTTCGAAGGACGGCGCCGCATCCAGGCTCTGCTTGAATTTTCGCGGGAAAACTTTCCGGGATTCGAGAATTCCTACATCGTTGATTTTGCACCGCAAACCGGCGTGCGACAGACACGGCTTCTTCAGGGTGAATATGTCGTCACAAAGGAAGACGTCATGAGCCGCAGGCATTTTGCCGACACGGTATGCCGGGGCCGCGATTACTACACGCCCTATAGGGCGCTGGTACCCAAAACCATCGATCAGTTGCTTGTGGCCGGCCGGCACTACTCCGCAACGCCGCAGGCACAAAAATCGAGCCGGGAAATCCCACCCTGCATGGCAATGGGAGAAGCTGCCGGTGTCGCCGCAACAGTGGCGCTCAACGCCGGGGTGAAAGTGCGTGAGGCCGATGTTACCGCAATACAGCGCCAGATGCGCAATCAGGGCGCCGACCCTGGTGATACGCCGTCTTCCAATGCGACACTGCTGGAGGCTGCGGAATGACCGTTCTTCCCCTTGACGGAACAAGGGTGATTGATTTCACCCAGGTCATGATGGGCCCCTGCTGTACCCAGATGCTGGCTGATTACGGTGCAGAGGTCATCAAGATTGAGAAAACCAGGATTGGCGACCTGTCTCGCTGGTCTCTTGGTTCGGATCCCGATGGTCTCAACAATCCGGTATTCAGTTCGCTCAACCGTAACAAGAAGAGTGTTGCTGTCGATCTGAAGCGCGAGGACGTTCGTGAGCAGGTGCTCGCATTGATCGACGGCGCCGACGTCGTCGTCAGCAACTTTCGCCCTGGTGTCATGGAGCGTATGGGCTTCGGATATGAAGATCTGAAAAAGCGCAATCCGCGCCTGGTCTATGCAATCGGGACCGGGTTTGGCCTTGAAGGACCATATCGACACAAGGGCGGTCAGGATGTGCTGGCTCAGGCCATGTCGGGCGCAATGGCGCGAAAGGCTGACCCGTCTCATCCAACCGCCATCTACGCCACGACCCTGTGTGACTATTCTGCTGGCATGCATCTTGTTCAAGGTGTTCTTCTGGCCTTGCTTCAGCGCGACAAGACCGGGGAAGGTCAGCAGGTGGCGGTCAGTCTCTACAGTTCCATGCTGGCCATGCAGATGCAGGAGGCCGCAGTGCGCATGATGCGCGGGAAGGACCTCAACTGGGCCTCCTTCCCTCTTTCCGGCGTGTTCGAAACCGCAGACAGGCCCATCGTCATGGTGGGCGCCTTCAAGCAAAACCCGCTGCAGGATATCTGCAATGCACTCGAGCTTGAAGACCTGTCCCAACAGGAAAAATTCAAGGATTTCGATTCCCAGGCACTCAACCGAGCCGAATTGCAGAGTGTCTTTCATCAGCGTTTCGCCGAAAAACCCGCAAGTCATTGGCTTCAGAGACTTGAGGATGTCGATATCCTCTGCTCGCTGGTCAAGTCGCTTGAAGAGGCGCTCGAAGATGAACAAACCATCGTCAACAAGATGATCATCGACGCCGGCAAAACCGATGCTGGCCCGATCCGTCTTATCGGCACGCCGATCGACATGTCACAAGCGCCTCTTTCCATTCGCCATAAACCTCCGCAACTCGGTGAACACAACGACGAAATACTTGGCGAGTTGAACACCTTGAGCGAAGTGAGCAGCGCGTGAGTGTCGACCTTAAGGTCCAGGACCGTGTCGCCCGGGTCACAATCGACCGGCCGGAGCGCCTGAATGCAATCGACGCGGAAACTGAAAAACTGCTCGACGAAGCCTGGCTGGAGATCGAAGCGCGGGATGATCTGAGTTGTGTTGTGCTGACCGGTGCGGGCGAAAAAGCCTTCAGTGTCGGTGCGGATATGAAAGGTGTCGGCAAATCCGGCCTTGAATATTGGGCAATTCCCCGACCGAGCGGTTTTGGTGGAATTGCATTGCGCAAGACCTTGGACCTTCCGATAATTGCTCGCGTCAATGGATACGCATTGGGCGGCGGATTTGAGATGGTGTTGGGCTGCGACATCGTAATCGCCGCCGAACACGCCAGATTTGCGTTACCAGAAGGCCGTGTCGGTCGGATGCCTCTCGACGGTGGTATGGTTCTGCTGCAGCGCAAGATCGCCCACAATCAGGCAATGGGCGTGATGCTGACCGGACGCCATCACACGGCAGACGAGATGCACCGCTTCGGCATCGTCAACGAAATCGCGCCGGCCGACACGCTGGATGATGTCGTTGATCGTTGGGTGAACGATATCGTTGCTTGCGCCCCACTGTCTCTGCGTGCGATCAAGCAGACGGTCAATCGGACCGGTCATTTGCAGCCATCGGAGGCGCAGGCTCTCAAATTGCCGGCGCTGGTGCGGGCTTTGGAAAGTGAAGACAGCGAAGAAGGTGTCAAAGCTTTCCAGGAAAAACGACCGCCGGTCTGGCGCGGACGCTGATCGCGCAAAGCAGTGAGGAAGGATTGAAATGCACGCCGCGGTGCTGCGATATTTTGCTGCCGTCGCCCGGGCCGGCTCAATCCGAAAAGCTTCCGAAGAACTACATGTTGCGACGTCGGCAGTCAGCAGGCAGATACAAAAACTGGAGGACGAACTCGGCGCGCCATTGTTTGAAAGGCTGCCGAAAGGGTTGAGACTGACCCGTGCCGGTTCGAAAGTCCTGCGTCATGCGCAATCGACGCTGGAAGAATTCGACCTGCTCAAAAGCGAGCTTGGTTCGCTCAGGGGCGTGAAGACAGGACAAATCCGCATCACAGCTCTGGATAGCTTGCTGGTGCGGTTCCTGCCCGACCAGATCAGCCGGTTTCACGCCAAACATCCCGGCGTCGATTTCAAGGTGCAGAGTGCCGCTCACAGCAGAATTGCGACACTGGTCGCCGAGGGTGATGCCGACTTTGGAATTACATTCAATCTTGCCCACCCCGATGACACTGAACTGGTTGCAGATGTTGCAATGCCGTTGATGGCGATGGTCGCCAGCCATCATCCGCTGGCAAGCAAGAGATCCGTAACCCTTGCGGAATGCGCAAGCTACAATTTGTTGCTGCAGCTTGATACCGAGCCCATCCGCTCACTGATCGATGTGGAGCTCTCGGTCTTCAATCGCATTGGCCGCACTCTGGTGGCATCCAACAACATCGCCATGCTCCGGCCCATCATTCAAGCGGGTCTCGGCGTCGCGTTCTTCACGCCTCTCGGCCTTTCTGACGAACTGAAAAGCGGGGACATTGTCGGTGTGCCCATCGACGGCTCCCGGCTTGGGGGATTGCGGATGGGAATCCTGATCCCGAAACGTCGCCAACCGACACACGCAGCGTCCGCTATGATCGAACAGGTTCGTACCGCCCTTGGAGGCCTCGGAGCAAAACATGGCGCGCCGATCGACACATGACGTTCTCACTTGAATGCGACCGCTATCTGCCGGAACCCGGGCATCGCCCTTCGATCCGGAATGTAATACTGATGTCGTCTGCGGAAGGGCTTTCGCACCGAACCGGAGCGGCATCCGGCTCCGGCCTGCTCGCAATGCCGCCGCCGGTGAATGCCCATGATCACGGCTACGGCATTCGAACGCTTGGATTTGGCTGCGCCGATGATGCGCTCGAGAGTTGGATCGCCGGCTTGCGGCTGAGGCCGAAAACCGATCCGTATCTCGAAACACTTGTCGCATTTGGGCGCCTTGCCGCCGGTGGGATCGGTGCCACCATGCATTGCCATAACTCACACAATGCGGATCGTCTGGTGGAAGAAGCAGGCGACGTGGTGCGGGCGGCGCTAACCGTCGGTATCCGGCTTGCCCTCTCCTGCCCGCTGCTTGATCGTGATCCCTGGATCTACGGCGGACCGGAGCGCCTGCGTCAGACGTTGGACAATACCACCTGGACGGAATTGGCGCCCATGCTTCCGTCCTATCGGCCAATCGACGAACAATTGGCGGCCGTCGATGCAATCGCGGAATCCCATGTCGGACCTATGATCGACGTGCAATACGGTCCGATCGGACCTCAATGGTGTTCTGACGAGATGCTTGAAGCCATCGCCGAGGCGTCGGCTCGGACCGGGCGACGGATACACATGCACCTGCTCGAGAGCCCGAGGCAGCGGATCTGGCTCGATCGGCGTTTCCCCAATGGCATCGTTCGACATCTCGATGAAATCGGATTTCTGTCGCCGCGTCTCGCGATCGCTCATGGCGTTCAGCTTGAACCGGCGGAAATGGAACTGCTGGCCTCCCGCGGAGTCGTCCTGGTCAGCAATCCTTCGGCAAACCTGCGGCTGCGCTCGGGTATTGCGCCGCTGGCCGGCGCGAACGCATCCGGCCTTCCCATTGCATTTGGCCTCGACGGCACCGGTCTTGATGACGACCAGGATCTCTGGCGCGAACTGCGCCTAGCCTGGCTGTTGCACGGCGGTCAGGGCATGCAAAGGGCTTTGACGGCATCGGATCTTTTTGCCGCCGCAATCACCAATGGTGCAAAAGTCGTCAATCAGCCAGCCGACCAGGATCTCGTGGTGATCGACTACGCCGGACTGACTTCCGATTTTCTGTTTGACGATCTTGACGAAGCCG
>JAJFHT010000114.1 GCA_021775495.1 Hyphomicrobiales bacterium
CCTTGATGTTTTCAATATCGTCGCGGTCTCGGACTTCAACATGGGAGCGATGGAAAACAAGGGCCTCAACGTCTTCAACGATAAGTTCGTCCTTGCCGATCAGCAGACGGCAACCGATGTCGACTTCGCCCATATCGAAGCCATTATCGCCCACGAGTATTTTCACAATTGGACAGGAAACAGAATCACTTGCCGCGACTGGTTCCAGCTTTGCCTGAAAGAAGGCCTGACGGTTTTTCGCGACCATGAGTTTTCAGCCGACCAGCGGTCTCGGGCAGTTAAACGAATTGCCGAGGTGCGTGGCTTGAAAGCCAATCAATTCCCGGAGGATGCCGGTCCGCTGGCCCATCCGGTGCGGCCACGCCGCTATCGCGAGATCAATAATTTCTACACCGCCACGGTCTATGAAAAAGGCTCCGAAGTGGTGCGCATGATCCAAACCATTATCGGCCCGGAAAAATTCCGCGAAGGCATGGACGCCTATTTTGACCGGCACGATGGCGCGGCTGTCACCATTGAAGATTTCCTTCGTGTGTTCGCGGATGTTTCGGGCATCGACCTCGACCAGTTCACGCTCTGGTACCATCAGGCCGGAACACCGAATCTCACGATACGCTCGCGCCACGACCGACGTGAAAAGTCCTTCGAACTGGAAATAGAGCAATCGATGCAGCCAACACCCGGCGAAAGCCGCAAAAGGCTGATGCATATCCCGCTGGCTTTCGCACTGGTCGGCCGGGACGGCGAAGAAATCGCCGCAACCGATCATGATGGTGCCGAAATCAGCGACGGCGTCATTCATATACGCAAGCGCCGCCATGTCGTCCGGTTCGAAGGCATCGCCGAGCGGCCGGTACCCTCGCTGTTGCGGGGATTTTCCGCACCCGTCAATATGGACGCCGGGTTGAGCACGAAAGACCGCATGTTCCTGGCGGTTCATGACAGCGACCCGTTCGCGCGATGGCAGGCAATGAACACGTTGCTGGTTGACCAGTTGCTCGTCGCGTACAAACGCGCCCTCGGTGGCAAACAGATCGACTTTCCGGCCGATCTTGTTGCGCTTGCAGCGACCATTGCCGCTGATGACGGTTTGGAACCTGCCTATCGCGCCCTGGTCCTCAGCCTTCCTTCCGAGGCCGATATTGCCCGGGAAATTGGCAAGAGTGTCGATCCGGATGCGGTGCGAACCGCACGTGAAGCCCTGACAGCGGCGTTTGCCTCGGCAAATACCGGTATCTTTGAAAACATTTACGATTCGCTTTCCGGTTCTGAGGCCTTCAATCCGGATGCCGCGAGCGCCGGGCGACGCGCCCTGCGCAACACGCTGCTCGGCTACCTGGCCGCGGTTTCCGGCGATCCATCCCTTGCCGAACAGCAATATGGCGCGGCAACCAATATGACCGATCTGGCTGCGGCACTCACCGTTCTGACCCACCGTTTCACCAACGCGAGCGCCGCCAATGCTGCTCTGGCCGATTTCGAACGGCGCTTCGAGGACAATCCCATCGTGCTCGACAAATGGTTTTCCATCCAGGCGACCGCTTCAGGGCCCGGTGCCGTTGACCGGGTCCGCGGGCTGCTGAAACACAAAGGGTTTTCTATCGCCAACCCCAACCGTGTCCGCGCGCTTGCTGGTGCGTTCGCAGCGGGAAACCAGACCGGATTCAACCAGCCTGACGGTTCCGGATACCGGCTGCTGACGGAAATCGTACTTGATGTCGACGGCAGGAATCCTCAGGTTGCCGCCCGACTTGCCACCGCACTACGCTCGTGGCGGTCACTGGAACCTGCAAGGCGGGACAAGGCCCGGCAGGCACTTGCCGATCTGGGTGCGAACAAGGAACTGTCCGTCGACCTTCGCGACATCGTCGACCGAACGCTTTCCTGACCTGACGGGCGGCTTTTGCCACCTGTCGTCAAATAAAATCCGCCTTCCGGGTGGACAAGGCGAATCACCTTTGATTCATTGATTGGTGATTCGGGCGCACGGGGGATCCGGATCAAGGAGGTCAGGAGCCTTTTATGGCCAAGGCGAATGCGGGCAGCGCGCCGGGAATGCGATTTGCGAAATGGGGATCCGGCCGGGGGGCCGAAGATACGAAACTGACCGGCCATGCGAAGCTGATCGCAGCGCCGGCCTACCGCAGGCTGCTGGCCGCGGAACCGTTGTTACGCAAATCCATTCCCTCACTCATCATCCTGTTTCTGATCGTCATTGCGGCGGCACGGTTCCTGTCACTGATGACGTGGCGCGACGACATCGAACGCAACGCACAGGCGCTGCTACGACTGGCTTCTGGTGAACTTTCCTACGCGCTGATGGCTGAACGCGTCACTCCGGGCAGCGATCTTGCGTCCGATACGGTAGCGGCAACACTCGTCGACAAGCAAAACCGGCTTGGCACGATAAACCATCATGCCACAATTGCTGTCACCAACCGGCGTTTCGAAGTGATCGCCGGCACGTCCTCGGCTTCCGGCTGGATCGGGTCTTCTCTGGAGAAGATCATCGAGCAGGGCCGGCCATTGTTCATGTTCGGCGACCGTGCCGGTGTGATGGAAACCATCGTTGACGGCGAACCCTGGTTCACCGCGCTGAACCTCATGGAAAACCGGGCCGGCGCGGTGGTGGCGATGGTTCCGAAGGCCGCGGTATTTGCCGAATGGCGCCGAACGGTTTCCCTGAACGTCACGCTGTTCGTCATCACATCAACCGTGCTGATTATCATTCTCTATGCCTATTTCAGTCAGGCTGCGCGCGCCCGAAACGCCGACGAACTCTATACCGACGCGACCCAACGCATCGATCTTGCCCTCAAACGCGGCCGCTGCGGTCTGTGGGATTGGGACATGGGGCGTGGGAAGATGTACTGGTCGCGTTCAATGTACGAGATGCTTGGCTACACGCCGCGCGACGCCATCCTGTCGTTTGGCGCGGTCGCCGCGATCATTCATCCCGATGACGGCGATCTCTATGATGTTGCAAACCGGGTCGTCACTCATGAAATCGACCAGATCGATCAGGTATTCCGCATGCAGCATGCCGACGGACACTGGGTCTGGATGCGCGCCCGCGCACAGGTTGTCGACCCGGATTCAGCCGACCTGCATCTGATCGGCATCGCCGTCGATGTGACCGAGCAGCAATATCTCGCCCGGCGAACCGAGGAAGCCGACATGCGGCTGCGGACCGCAATCGAGAATATCCCGGAATCCTTTGTCCTCTGGGACACACAAAACCGGCTCGTCATGTGCAATTCGAAGTTTCAGGAGCTTTCCGGACTGACCGAGACTGATCTTGCTCCGGGGGCGTCCCGGCACGGTCTGGAAGAGCGGATGGCAGCCTTTGCTTCTGAACGCAGGCTGGCCGACCCGAACGGACGTGACGGGGCAAACACATTTGAGCGCGAACTGGCTGACGGGCGCTGGATGCAGGTGCATGAGTTGCGAACCCGGGACGGCGGAACGGTTTCGGTCGGAACCGACATCACGCAGCTGAAACTTCAGCATGAGCGCCTGACCGAGAGTGAACGGCGTTTGATGGCGACAATTCACGATCTCAGCGTAGCGCGGAAAGCGGAGCAGGAGCACGCACGCGAACTGGCCGACCTCAACAAGAAATTCCAGTTCGAGAAAAACCGGGCTCTGGAAGCCAATCAGGCGAAATCGGATTTCCTCGCCAATATGTCGCACGAATTGCGGACGCCGCTGAATGCGATTATCGGTTTCTCCGAAACCATGGAACTCGGTCTGTTCGGACCACTTGGCTCCGATCGCTACGATGAGTATGTCCGTGATATCCGCGGCAGTGGCGACTATCTGCTGGGCGTTATCAACGACATCCTCGATATGTCCAAGATCGAAGCAGGACGGTTTTCGCTCGATACCGAAGAGTTGGACCTATGCCCGCTGATCAAGGAAACCGTGCGGGTCATTGCGCTCCAGGCGGAGGCCAAGAACATTGAAGTCGAAACCAATATTTCCAACTCATTGAGCTTCAAGGCCGACCGACGAGCGATGAAGCAGATTGCCATCAACCTGCTTTCAAACGCGGTGAAGTTTACCGGAGATGGCGGCAGAATATCTGTACGCGCACGCAAAACCTCCTCGGCGCTGGTGTTATCGATCGAGGACACTGGTTGCGGCATTCCGCGCAAAGCTCTGCGGAATCTCGGCCGCCCCTTCGAGCAGGTTCAAAATCAGTTCTCGAAGAACCACACCGGATCCGGGTTGGGTCTCGCTATTTCAAAATCACTGGCGGAACTGCATGGCGGTGCCTTGAAAGTCCGGTCCACGGAAGGCGTCGGCACGATCGTCTCGGTCCGCATTCCGTTCAATCCGGCACCTGAAAAGGTGGAAGCGAAGCAGAAAACGGCAGCATGAGGAAAACGGGCAGCTTCGCTGTCTCCGTTTGAATTCGGACACGGTCAAATACAAAACCCCGGAAGGCCAACGGGCCTTCCGGGAGAGTCCATCCGACAAAAGCGCCGGCAATCAATCGTCACGACGCTCCATGCCCCGGCGATGTTTCTTGCCGTGGCGGCCGTAACCGCGGCGGGGCAACTCCTCGCGCATCAGCTTACCGTCATCATTGCGGTCCATCAGCGCAAACATTTTGCGCTGCCGTGACTCGATTTCGGTCTGGGTCAGTTGGCCATCGCCATCGGTATCAAACCGCTCGACAATGCGTTTTGCACGCCGTTCGGCACGCTGGCGCTGAATCTCGGCGGCAATTTCAGCCACTGTCATCTTGCCATCTCCATCGGCATCCGCATTGGCGAACCGGGAACTGGCAGCCTTTGAGAATTCTTCAAAAGTGACGTCGCCACTTGAATCCGTATCGGCCTTGTCAAACCGTTCCAACATAGATTGGCCATGGTGTCTGTCACCCCGTTCGCCGCGCCGTTCGGAAGCGACGGCGGTCGTGCCGGCTAGACCGGCTATGGCAAGAAACACCAGGGCTGTTTTAACGGACTTGGTCATTTACTTCTCCTTTGCATCGTTACCCCCGATGCGAAAAGGCCCGTCGTGACTCCCATCGTCACGTCACGAACCCACACGAAACAGCCGGTCGAAATGACTTCGAACCAGCCGCGACGTCTCTTCAAGGTGTGCCTCCAGTATCCCCATATCGGGAAGGTCAACACTCCCAAGTAAAATATCAGCAAGGCCGGGAGGTAGATCCTCCCGGTCGAACGGCCCTGTCAGGCACAGTCGAATGATCTGTGTCAGCCTCGAATAGAGTGCATGTGCGTCACACAAATCCTGCCGGGTCTGTGGATCGACAAAATCCGGTGACAAACAGGCAAGTGTACCGGCAGTACCGGTGACCCGCTCGTCGGTATCCAAGCTGCCGGTCAGCACAGCGACCTGCGCGATGAATTCGAGGTCGATTAGGCCGCCTGGAACGAGTTTGATGTCCCAGATGTCCCTCGGCGGTTTTTCCTTTTCGATCAGATCACGCATTTCAACGGCTTCACTCGCGATCTTGTCCGCATCGCGTTTCAACGCGAGAACGCCTTCGACCTCCGATACGATTTCTTTTCCGAGGCCGGCGTCGCCGGCGACCACGCGCGCCCTGGTCAGCGCCATATGTTCCCAGGTCCAGGCATTCTTGCGCTGATAGTTTCGAAACGCCTCGATGTGGGTAGCAACGGGTCCCTTGTTGCCCGAGGGCCGCAGGCGCAAATCGAGTTCATACAACACGCCTTCGGCGGTCGGGGCCGAAACCGCCGCGATGAGACGCTGGGTCAGACGGGTGAAATAGAGTGCCGGTACCAGCGGTTTTTCGCCGTCGGATTGCTCGGCATCCTGGTCGTGATCATAGAGCAGGATCAGATCGACATCCGAACCGGCCGACAGTTCCCGGCTTCCAAGTTTTCCCATGCCGAGAATGGAGACACGCCCTCCCGGGATTGTGCCGTGCCGGCTGGAATAATCCTTTTGAACCGCCTCGAGTGCAGCACCGATCGTCAGATCGGCAACATCGGAGAAAGCCTTTCCGGCACGCTTTTCATTGATGCTGCCATTCAACAAACGCATGCCGATCAGAAATTTCTGTTCCGCGGCGAAAATCCGCAAGCGATCCAGCACTTCTTCATGCAATTCGGCGCCGGCGAGGAAATCCGTCAGGCGCCCGGCGAGATAGGGTCTGTTGGGCAATTCGGACAACATCGCCGGATCGAGCAGGCCATCGAAGACATGCGGCCGGCGGGTGATGATTTCCGCGAGTCGCGGCGCCGCGCCCATGATGGTTACGGTCAACTGCAATAAGGCCGGGTTGGTCTGCAACAGTGAAAACAACTGAATGCCGGCCGGAAGACCGGAAAGAAATGCGTCGAACCGCAACAGCGCTTCGTCGGCCCGGTTGGTCTCGCCCATGGCCTTCAGCAAGGCCGGGGTCAGTTCGGTCAAGCGTTCCCGCGCTTCGGCTGAACTGGTGGCGCGATAGCGCCCGTAATGCCAACCACGGATGACGCGGCAGATGTCGCTGGGTCGTTCAAAACCCAGTTCATTCAGGGTTTGAAGCGTTCCCGGATCGTCGACGTCACCGGTAAACACCAGATTGCCGACCCCGGCGGAAAGACCAGGTGCGGTTTCGAACAGATCGGCATAGTGGGTCTCGACGGTCTTCAACGATGTGCTGAAGGCGGTCGAAAACGCATCAGAGTTTTCGAAACCGGCTAATCGGGCAATTCTTTCCAGTCCGGCATCGTCCTGCGGCAGCAGATGGCTCTGCTCGTCGGCAACCATCTGAATCCGATGTTCAATATCGCGCAGAAACCAGTACTGGGCGATCAGCGCATCGCGGGCACTATCGTCGATCCAGCCCTTCGAACAGAGCTTTCCGAGCATCGGCACTGTCTGCCGGCCCCGCAGTTCGGGAAAACGGCCGCCACCGATCAATTGCTGGGTCTGTACGAAGAACTCGATTTCACGGATACCGCCACGTCCAAGCTTGACGTTGTGTCCCCTGACCGTGATCTCGCCATGGCCGCGATGGGCATGAATCTGTCGTTTGATCGAATGGACATCCGCTATGGCTGCGAAATCCATGTATTTTCGCCAAATATAGGGTTGCAGCTCTTTCAAGAACGCGGCGCCTGCGGCGAGATCGCCGGCCACCGGCCGCGCCTTGATCATGGCCGCCCGCTCCCAGTTCTGGCCACGGCTCTCATAGTAGTTCAGTGCAGCTTCGACCGGGATAGCCAGCGGTGTGGAACCGGGATCGGGCCGCAATCGCAGATCGGTTCGGAAGACATAACCATGTTCGGTTCTATCCTGGAGAATACGCACCAGACGGCGCGCCAACCGAGAGAAAAGGTCCGTCGCATCATAGGGATCGATGATGGCCGGAGCCTGCGGATCAAAGAAGATCACCAGGTCGATATCGGAGGAAAAATTCAGCTCATGAGCGCCAAGCTTGCCCATCCCCAGAACAACAAGGCCGGACTGCTGCTGTGGGTCGACGCCGTCCTGAAATTCAAGCTTGCCCTGCCTGCCGGCGTCACGCAGCAAAAAGCCGATGGCCGATGCGATTGCGGCATCCGCCAAGCTGCTCAGCCTTCGCACCGTCGCGGACGTCCCGCCGGCGACGGCAAGATCAGCCAATGCGATCAGAAACTGCGCCTGTGTCTTCGCTGAACGCAGTTTGGCCATCACGGTACTCTCGGTGATCGCTTCCGCGTCTTTGGTCAGATTGATAATATCGCTATTCAGCTGCTCCAGCCGCACCTTTACCGGGCTGTCGAACAGCTGCTCCAGAATGTTGGGATCGCGCAAGGCGATATCGCGCAGGAACGGTGACAGATCGAGCACGGCGGTCAGAAAGGCGCGCAACGGGCCCTCGGCGGCCAGCAACGATTTAAGTCTCAGCGCTCCGGCCTGCTGCGCTGCCTCCGTCAGATCGTTCAGACGGTCGGCGGCATTTTGCGGATCCAACGGCCAGAGGTGCCGTGGCACAGTTTCGAACCAGCTCGTTCCATCTTTCTGTTCCGGTAACAGCGGGCTCATTTCTCCGGTCCCCTCGAAGCATCAAATCGCATGGTCACCCGCAATCCGGGCGCGTTGTCGGAAAGTTCGAGCGAACCACCATGGAATGTCATTACGGCTTTTGCCAGAGACAAACCGAGGCCGGATCCGGGCTGCGTTCGGCTGGCCTCAAGACGAACAAAGCGTTCGGTAACGCGTTCTCTTTCGCTCTCCGGCACACCCGAACCATTGTCGGCAACAGTCAACCTGGCATCACTGCCGACAGTTTCCAGCGAAACCGTTACTGAAGGGTCCTCAGCGGCACCGGCGGAGTATTTGATGGCATTGTCAACGATGTTGGAGAGAGCCTGGCCGACAAGTTCACGGTTGCCGCGAATTTTGATCTGCTGCACATCACCGGTTTTCAGCGCAACCCCGGCTTCTTCCGCCACGGGCTCGTAGAGTTCAACGACGTCCGACAGGCTCGCCGAAAGGTCGATCATCTCGGTGGTTTCACTTGAATAACCGGCTTCGAGCCGGGAAATCATCAATATCGCGTTGAACGTCCGGATCATCTGATCGGACTCGGCAATCGTGCTTTCCAGGGCTTCCCGGTACTCGGCCCCGGTCTTCTTTCCCGATAGCGCGGACTCGGCCCGATTGCGCAACCGGGTCAGCGGCGTCTTCAGATCGTGTGCGATATTGTCGGAGACCTGTTTCAAGCCGACATTAAGGCTGTCGATACGGCCCAGCATCAGGTTGAGGTTTTCCGACAGGCGATCAAATTCATCCCCTGCCCCGGTGACCGGCAGCCGGCCGGAAAGATCACCGCCCATGATCCTTTGCGAAGCGGCAGAGACGCCGTCAATGCGTTTGAGCGCACGGCGGCCAACAAAGAACCAGATCAGCAAACCGCCGACGCCCATTATTGCGAGCGCAAACATCAGCGCGCGGCGAACAACGAGACGAAACCGTTCCGGCTCGCGCAAATCGCGGCCAACCAGAACAATCATCCGGTTTGGCAGGCGAAAGACCTGGGCAATTGCCTGGTGTTTGCGGGACCGCCCTTCAACTCCACGGCGCTGGGCGGGATTACCGGCATTTTCCAACTCACCAAAACGGCGGTAACGAAAGGGCCTCTCAGTCCATCCGGTCTGGTCAAGCACCCCCGGCGCCAGACTTTCCACATTGCCGCCGAGAATGCGTCCACTGGCATCTGCGATCAAATAGAGGTTCGCACCGGGTTGGCGGGCACGCCGCTCCATCACCCGCACCAGGAGTGGAACGCCGCCATTGCGGTAGAATCGGCCCAACGCGGACACTTCCTGATTGATCGCGCCTTTGATCTGCACCGTTAGCATGCGCACAGACATTGCGGTCATGTAGAAGACAAGCACGATTGCGCAGACGGCAAAAAGCAGCAGGTACAGCGTCGAAAGCCGTGCGGCCGTCGTTTTCATGATGGCTTTGAGTTTGCCCATTCAGTCGGAGGCTTTGAGCACATATCCGGCGCCGCGCACGGTGTGCAACACCGGTCCGTCAAAGTCTTTTTCTATCTTGCCGCGCAGTCGGGAGACGTGAACGTCGATGACATTTGTCTGCGGATCAAAATGGTAATCCCAGACATTTTCAAGCAGCATCGTCCGTGTCACCACCTGACCGGCATGGCGCATCAGATATTCCAGCAGATGGAATTCACGCGGTTGAAGCGCGATCTCGATTCCAGCCCGGCTGACCGAATGGGCCAACCGGTCGAGTTCCAGGTCGCCAACCCTGTAGACGGTTTCAACATCCTTTGCGCTGCTGCGACGGTTCAACACTTCAACCCGCGCCAGCAGTTCGGAAAATGCATAGGGCTTGGTCAGGTAATCATCACCGCCGGCGCGCAGGCCGGCCACGCGGTCATCGACCTCACCAAGGGCGGAAAGGATCAGCACCGGCGTTTCATTGCCACCGGAACGAAGCGCCTCGATGACGGAAATGCCGTCGCGTTTCGGAAGCATGCGATCGACAACAAGCACATCGTAATCGCCGGAATCGGCGAGGGCAAAACCGGTCTCGCCGTCGGCCGCTAGATGCGCTGTGTGCCCAGCCTCCGCGAAGGCCTTCTGCTGATAGGCAGCGGCTTCATGGTCATCTTCGATCACGAGTATTTTCATGTTTGCCTTATACGCGAAACAGGTCTGCTTGGCACTTGGGGAACAGATCGATCAGGGAATTTCGGCAGCGGGTCTGATGGGGACCCGCTGCCGCATGCATCCCGCACCGGAAACGCGGGGGTATTGGTGTCACCGGCGCAGGTGTTGCATCAACCGCGCGCGATGGGCAGCGCTACAAACCGGCTGGTATCGTCGCGCCGAATCTGGAACAGCGCAGCCTTTCGGCCGGCCTCCTGAGCAGCGCCGACTGCCGTCTCTATGCCCTTGCCGTCGGACACGCTTTCCGAGTTCACCGAAACGATGACATCACCTGCCTTGATTCCACGGGCGTCGGCTTCGCTTCCCTGTTCAACCTGGGTCACCAGAACACCGTCGCCGCTTACGACTGGTGCCAAGGTCAGGCCGAGGACGGCCAGTTCCGATTCCTGCGGTGCCGCAGGTTTCTCGGTGCCGGCCTTCTGGACCGCACGGGGCAGATCGCCAAGCGTCACATTGAATGTTTTCGCCGCACCCCGACGCCATACGGTGATTTCGGCCTCGCTGCCCGGATCAAAGGACGCAATCCGGCGCGCAAGGTCCTTCGGTGAAGCCACCGGGTCGCCATTGACCGCAGTAATCACGTCTCCAGCCAGAATTCCGGCTTTCTTGGCGGGACTACCCTCCTGAGGCTGTGAAACCAGGGCGCCTTTCGATGTTTCCAGGCCGAGTGATTCGGCTATATCCTTGTTAACCGGCTGGATCTGAACACCGAGCCAGCCACGCTCGACCGCGCCGTCCTTGATCAGTTCGGATACAACGTCACTGGCAGTCGAGGCTGGAATCGCAAAGGCAATGCCGACATTGCCGCCGGACGGCGAGAAAATTGCCGTGTTCACGCCTATCACCTCTCCATTGAGGTTGAAGGCCGGGCCGCCGGAATTACCGCGATTGACCGCTGCGTCGATCTGCAGGAAATCGTCATAGGGGCCGGCACCGATATCGCGGCCACGTTGCGAGATTATGCCTGCAGTGACCGTTCCGCCAAGGCCGAACGGATTGCCGACTGCAACGACCCAGTCGCCGATGCGGGCCTTGGCATCATCTGCAAAGCCGACATAGGTAAATGTGCGTGATGCCTTGACCTTCAGAACCGCCAGATCGGTGCGTGAATCGGAGCCGACAAGTGTTGCGTCGAATTCTGCCCCATCATCGGTCACCACAGTGAATGCCGTTCCACCCTGGATGACGTGGTTGTTGGTCACCAGATATCCATCATCGGAGATGAAGAACCCGGAGCCCTGGGAGGTCGGGCGTTTGCCACCGAAACGGCGCCGGTTCTTGAAATCCTCGTTCCGGTCACCCCGGAAATCGCGGAAGAATTCCTTGAAGGGATGATCCTTCGGGAGGTTTTCAAATCCGAAACGATCAAAGAGTGAACCCTGCGAATCGTTCGCTGCCGGCTGGATTTCGGTTTTAACCCTGACACTGACAACTGCAGGCGAAACTTTCTCGACAACATCGGCAAATCCGGGTGCCTGCGGTGCATCAACCCTGACCGCATCCGCCATCACCGGAACCGTACCGGTGGTTGCGATGCCAAAACCGGCGAATGCCGCAAGACCGACAGCGGCCGTTGTTGCAAGAAAATGTTTGCGAGCGCCAAAAGCAGATTTCTCTGTCTGTTTCATAGATGTCTGATCCTTTTGCAGATTTGGATGGACGAACCGTCATCCTCTCTGCAGGTGATAGAGCCCGCCACATTACGAGGGCCTTTCCGTCTCATGAAACTTTGGTAATGTTTGACGCCAAAGGCCCGCTGCCAGCGACCAACACGCTGCCAAACAGATTCAATGGGGCGCAGTAACCCTTTGATTTCGTTTGATTCCGAAGTTCGTCAACTAGCCGTCGACAGCGACCACGGTCTTGACCTTGGATGTGTTCTCCAGGGTTCTGTGAACCGGGCATTTTCCGGCAATCTCTGCGATCTTGTCCTGGAGTTCTTCCGGGATGTCACCTTCGATGGAAATCACCCGTTCGAAATGGTCAATCTTGCCACCCTTTGCCCGTTCATCCTGGGTGCAGTCCTCACAATCCTTGCTGTGGACCTTCGCGTGGGAAACATCGACGCTGATGCGCCCGAGCTCGAGTTTCTTGAACTCAGCATACATGCGGATCGTCATGGAGGTGCAGGCACCGAGGGCAACCGACAGGTAGTCATAGGGCGACGGACCGGAATCCAGTCCACCGACACTGACGGGCTCGTCGGCGAACAGCCGGTGCTTGCCCGCTTGAACCGCGTTTTGGAATTTTCCTTCCCGGGTTTCCATCACCCGTACATGTTCGACGGGTTCTTCGCCCTGCGGAACATCCTTTTCGACATAGCGGGCAACCCAGCCGGCGATGACGGAAGCGGCAAAATTTGCGTCCTCGGCGCGGGTCAGCAGATGATCCGCCCTGTCAAGCGAGATAAAGCTCTTGGGGTGTTTGGCGGCCTGGAATATTTCGGCAGCATTTTCCACACCAACGGTCTGGTCAACCGGAGAATGCAAAACCAGCAGCGGTTTCTTCATCGACGCAACGGCCTCGATAAGCCTGGTTCTGCGAACGTCTTCCAGGAACTGCTTCTTGATGCGGAAAGGTCTGCCGGCAAGATTTACTTCCGCCTCGCCCTCTGCCTCTATCCGCTCAATATCGCTGCCGAAATTATGAATCACATGACCGGTGTCGGCCGGCGCGCCAATAGTGACCACGGCCCGGACTTCCGGAATCTTTGCCGCGACGGCCAATACCGCCGCACCGCCAAGCGAATGTCCGATCAGGATTGATGGCGCTGAATAATTGTCACGCAGGTAATCAGCCGCCGAAACGAGATCGGCAACGTTCGAGGTGAAATTGGTCGACGCGAATTCGCCAGCGCTCGAACCCAGGCCGGTGAAGTCGAAACGCAGCACGGCAATTCCGGTACGGGCAAGTTCCGTCGCGATGCGCCGCGCGGCCAGAATGTCCTTGGTGCAGGTAAAACAGTGGGCAAAAAGCGCATAGGCGCGGACCGGCCCGTTAGGCAAGTCCAGTCTGGCGGCTAGAGTTGCCCCGGAATGACCGGAAAATTCCAGTTTCAGCACCTGTGTCGACATGATTTGTCCCCTGTATCAGCATCCGGCACATTCTGCCGTCACCAACAGGTAGGAGCCGGAAGCAGCCAATTCATTCACGCTCCTGTAACATCTTCTGGAGCGCTGCGCTTTCCTCGTCGGTGAGAGCCGCAGGCTGAACCCGTTTGCGCCGACGGCGGACGGTGTACAGCAGTACCACCCCGCCGATACCGAGAAGAATGGCAGGAGTTGCCCAAAGTACCGCATTGCGCGGATTAAATTTTGGTTTCAGCAGCACGAATTCGCCATAACGCGAGACGACGAACTCAATCACCTCGGCGTTGGAATCGCCGGCCACCAACCGTTCGCGAACCAGGACGCGCAAATCCCGCGCCAATTCCGCGTCGGAGTCGTCGATCGACTGGTTCTGACAAACCATGCAACGCAGCACTGCCGAAAGATCGCGTGCCCGTTGCTCCAACGCCGGATCGGCGAGCACTTCGTCCGGCCGTACCGCATGCGCCTGCATCTGGCCAAGTACGAGTACCAGCGCCATCAATGCCAATCTGAGCGGCATCACCGACATCATACGCATCGTCAGGCCGGCACTTCGGCGGATGGAACGGCCCTTTGTTTGCGGGTCGGTGCGCCTACGCGCAAACGCCGGTCAAGCAAAGACATCGATCCGCCCAGCATCATCACAACGGTACCGAGCCAGATCAGGGTGATTAGCGGTTTCCACCATACCCGAACAATGATCGCCCCGTCAGGCGCCGCATCACCGAGCGAAACGTAGAGCTGGCTGAATCCCAACGTCTCAATTCCCGCTTCAGTGGTCGGCATGCGCCGCGCGGTGTAGAAGCGTTTTGCCGACATGACCGTCGATATCTGCGATCCCGATGTGTCCAGCAGTGCGAATCTGCCCTGTTCCTCGGTGTAGTTGGGGCCTTGATGCGGTACCAATCCCTCGAATCGCAGGTTGTAGCCGGCCACCTCCAGGGTCTCTCCCGGCTTCATTGTCACGATGTTTTCGGTCTCGAACGCCGTCACGGCGACAACGCCAAGAACAGTCATTCCGAGCCCGAAATGCGCCATCGCCGTACCGAACACTGATCGCGGCAAACCGGTAAAGCGCTTCAAAGCAACTCGGGGATTGGCTTTTCCAACACCGGATTTCAGCACCAGATCTGTCAGACTTCCGAACATCAGCCAGAACGCCAGACCGACACCGAGCGAGGCAAGAACAAACGCGCCGTCGATGAACAGATAGGTGACCAGAACGGCCCCTAACGCGATGGCAAATGCGGTCATCAGCCGTTGGCCGGCGGCAAGGATATCGCCGCGCTTCCATGCCAACAGCGGGCCGAACGGCACCGCCGCCAGCAAAGGAAGCATCAGCGGACCGAATGTCATATTGAAGAACGGTGCACCGACGGAAATCTTGTCACCGGTCAGTGCCTCAATCACCAGCGGATAAAGCGTACCGACGAGAACGGTCGCGGTCGCGGTCGTCAAAAACAGATTGTTGAGCACCAGCGCACCCTCGCGCGAGATCGGATGAAACAGACCGCCCTGGCTCAAGGTGGGCGCGCGCAGGGCAAATAGCGCCAGCGATCCGCCGATGAAAAATATCAAAATGGCAAGAATGAATACGCCGCGATCCGGATCGGAAGCAAAGGCGTGCACCGATGTCAGAACTCCGGAGCGAACCAGAAATGTCCCAAGCAAAGACATCGAAAATGTCAGAATCGCCAGAAGGATCGTCCAGATTTTCAGCGCTGCGCGCTTCTCCATCACAATGGCGGAATGCAGCAACGCGGTGCCTGCCAGCCAGGGCATGAAGGATGCGTTTTCAACCGGATCCCAGAACCACCAGCCGCCCCAGCCGAGTTCGTAATAGGCCCAATAGGACCCCATTGCGATACCGCCTGTCAGGAAAACCCAGGCGGCCAGTGTCCATGGGCGCACCCAACGCGCCCAGGCGGCATCGATGCGGCCATCAATCAGAGCAGCGACGGCAAAGGAAAAACAGATCGAGAACCCGACATAGCCGAGGTAAAGCAGCGGGGGATGGATTGCCAGCCCTACATCCTGAAGGATCGGATTGAGATCGCGCCCTTCGATCGGAGCCGGATTGAGCCGGGCAAACGGGTTTGAAGTAACCAGTATGAACAGCAGAAATGCCCCGCCGATCCAGCCCTGAACGCTCAGCACGTTGGCGCGAAGACTCGGCGGAAGATTTCGGCCGAAAAGTGCGACCAGGGCGCCGAAGAAACTGAGGATCAGCACCCAAAGCAGCATCGAACCTTCATGATTGCCCCAGGTTCCGCTGAACTTGAACAGCAGCGGCTTCAGGGAATGCGAGTTCTCCCAGACATTTTTGACGGAAAAGTCAGACACCAGATAGGCCCCGACGAGCGCGGCAAAGGAGAGAGCGATCAGCAGGAATCCGGCGATGGTTACCGGACCGGCCACGGCCATCAGGCGATTGTCGTCTGTTCGGGCTCCGTAGAGCGGCAGCGTCGATTGGACCAGCGCCAGCGCAAAGGCCAGGACCAGGGCGTAATGTCCGATTTCAACCATTTGTCCGTCCCGTCATTCGGTTCCCTGCCACACGCCTTTGTCCTTCAGCGCGTCAGCGACTTCCTTCGGCATGTAGGTTTCATCATGCTTGGCCAGAACGGTATCCGCAACAAATGTCCCATCGCCAACAAATGTACCTTCGGTGATCACACCCTGGTCCTCGCGAAACAGGTCCGGTAAAATGCCGTCATAACTCACCTTGATCACATGTTCGGTATCGGTCACGGCGAATGATACCTTGGTGTCGTTGCCGCGTTCGATTGAGCCCTTCTCGACCAGGCCGCCAAGCCGGATCCGTTCACCGGCACGCACCGGATTGGCCTGCAGATCGCTGGGCGAATGGAAGAACACGATTTCCTGCTGCAGTGCGGTCAGAACCAGTGCGACCGCCAGACCAAGAAACAGGAGGGCGCCACCGATAATCGTCAGCCGTTTCTGTTTCCGGGTCATGGGTCCTGCTCCACAATCTTCAAGCCAAGCGACTGGCCAAAACGCAACAATTCGGGATTCGCATCACCGAGGGCGGCGGCTCCGCGTAGAAGTGCCTGTTGGGCCTCATCCGACTTTCCGAGCACCAGGTAGGAACGTACAAGCTGTTTCCATCCCGGCAAGTCATCGGCGTTCTGTCGAAGCCGTTCATCCAAGCGCGCAACCATGGACGCAATCATCTCATTGCGATCCTCGGACGACATTTCCGACGCCGCATCGACCGTCTCTTTGTCTGGCCCTTTCGCGGGATTTGCCGAGGACTGCAAAGCCAGCCTGCGACGGGTCTCATTCAGCGCCGATTCGGCGGATTGGCGCCACGCCGCCGTTCCTTCAGTCTCGCTCAGAAGTGCCTGCCAGGCAGCAACGGCCGCCTCAAGGCGGCCGTCCTGAACATGCGCGGTCGCCATATAATAGCGTGACCGCACATCTGCTGGGTTGAGCGCCAGGGCCCGCTCGAACGCTGCCTGGGCTTCGGCCGTCACAATGCCGCCGGCTTTTCCAACAAGAGCCTCGCCATGTCCGGCTTCGAACGCCAGGCTGGAACCCTGCAACTCAATTGCTTTGCTGAAAGCCGTGGCGGAATCGTCGAATCGGCCGATGCGCAAGTAAATTGGCGCCAGTATGGCCCAGCCGCGCCCGTCTTCAGGGTTTTGCGCAAGCTGTTCCTCGGCTTTTGCTATCAGTTCGACAATCGGCGCTTCGGCCAGATTACCGGATTCGCGCCGGGCGTCTGCCAGCCGCTGCTGCAATGGTTGATCGGATATATGCGGCGACCCGAGAAAGCTATAGATACCGACGCCGACGACTGGAACGACCAGCACCGCGGCAAGAACCGCCCATCGCGTGGAAGAACCCGATCCGGAGGAAAGTCCATCGGTGTTGGTGGCACTTAGCCCAAGGATACGCCGGCTGATTTCAGCCCGCGCCTCGTCCGCTTCCTTTTTGTCGATCAATCCCCGGGATGCATCGCGCTCCAGTTCGGCAAGCTGATCCTTGTAGACCTCCAGGTCGAAGGCTTTCCCCTCTGTCACACCTTCGGCCGTCCGCAGGACGGGTAACAGAATTACCAGAACGGCACAGGCAGTAAGAATGGCGGCGGCGGCCCAGAACAACATGAAGTTTAGATAGTCTTCGCCAGCTTCAATGCCAATTGACAATTACGTGCAAGACAATTGGTCACAGTGGGTTCGGCCAGATTCAGGTCAACGGCGTCCAGCTTCCATCACCATTGCGGCAGGCGGTTCCCCGCGCGGTCTGCTGGGCACCGGCAATATCCACGGTGTGAATGTACTGTCGGCAATCCTGCGACCCGACACGGTAGGGCTGTGCCGCCGTTACCTCACCGCTGTTTCCGCTGGAAGGGTTGCGCCAGCGCACCGGCTGGCCGGTCGTGCCGTATTCGAGCGCCCGGTATTCAGCCTCAACCGCATTTGTCCGGTCCGTCTCGTCAAGATTGGAGTCGGCCAGACCACCTACAATTCCACCGGCCATTGCACTCAAAATGGCCGTGGCTGTCTGGCTGCCGCGCTGATCCGTCTGGCTTCCGGCAAATCCACCGATCACCGATCCGGAACTCAATTGGGTTCCGGTTCGACTGCAACCGGCAGCCGCCAATCCAAGCGCAAGGATCAGAACAAATTTTCCGCTTCGTTCAAACCGCATTTCCGTCAATCTCTTCCTTGCCGCATTGCCGCGTTTTTTCAGAGTATTCCCCGGCCCCGCCAGATTTCCTAAGTACGATCTATGTCTGAATTTTGTCAGATCCAAGTGAATTCAAGTTCAGAATCGGCGATCACTGGGCAGAGCGCAACAAAACAACCGCCTTGAGCCCGCCGCCGACCGCTTTTTCCAGTCCGAGCTGGCCTTCATATTCCGATATCATATCAGATACAATCGACAGGCCGAGGCCAGTGCCGGGTTTGGATTCATCGAGCCTCTTTCCACGTTTGAGGACTTCACGGGCTTTTTCCTCAGGAATTCCCGGACCGTCATCCTCGATGATCACCCTAAAATAACCATCCTGTTCCGCATCGGTTGCCAGGTCGGCAGTCACCGTGACGGAGCTTGCCGCCCAGTTCCAGGCGTTTTCCAGCAGATTGCCGATGATTTCCTCGAAATCCTCGCTCTCTCCGGCAAAAATGACTGTCTCCGCGGACGTTTTCAGGCTGATCTTGAGGTTTGGATTGAGTTTTTTGCCAACACGAACCATGCGTTCGAGCAACGGAATCACGGGCGTGCGAAACACCACACTATCCCGTTGTGCGGCGATCCGGGCGCGCTGCAAATAGTGCTGAACCTGAAGCTGCATCGCAGCAGCCTGGTCGACGATCAATTTGCCCTTGTCTCCGGATATCGTTCGGCCTTCATTGACCAGAACCGCCAGCGGCGTCTTCAGCGAGTGGGCCAGATTGCCGACCTGCGTCCGCGAACGCTCCAGCATGCTGCGATTGTTTTCGATAAGAGCGTTCATTTCAGTTGCAAGCGGCGCGATTTCGACCGGCAAATCACCATCAAGTTTTTCCGCCTGACCCTCACGGATGCGCGACAAAGCATGGCGAACCCGGTCCAGCGGACGCAGCCCGAACAGAATTGCCAAGGCATTGATGGCGATCATTCCGAGACCAAAGAGCGCCAGATAAACATAGAGCTGGCGGCGGAACTGCCAGATTTCCTCTTCCAGTTCGCTCAGGTTGCCCATCACCCGGAACCGGGCAACGCGGTTCTCGGCATCCAGAACGAATTCGCTCTCGACCACCCGGATTTGCTCGCCATCAAGCCCTTCCGCCTGATAACGGCGCTGGAAGTCGATATCAAAGGGGACCTGTGTCAGCGGCGGGCTGGCAATATCCCTGACCATCGACAAGGACCGCAGTTTTCCGCTGATTTCCTTCGAAAGCTGCTCAACGGACCAGTACCAGCCGGAATTCGGCACGGTGTAGCGGACATCGCCGAGCTGCGGCGTACCGGAAAGCCGGCCGAGCGGTGTGACTTCGACCGCGCCGATCAGATTGAACAGATGCGCAGACAACAGGCTGTCAAAATTGCGCTGGCTGGCATTCTGGTAAAGAGTGGAAATGACGGTCGCGATAACGAAAAATGCCGCTACCGCCCAAATGGTCGAGAATGCGATAACGCGAAAAGCAACAGATTTCGGCCCGAACCGCATAGTCAGCCGTTGCGAACAGACGTTGGTGCCGGCTTTACCAAGCTCAAGCTTCGGTTTCTTTCATTCGGTAGCCCATGCCGCGCACGGTCTCGATCATATCGACACCCATCTTCTTGCGGAGCCGGCCGACAAATACCTCGATCGTGTTCGAGTCGCGGTCGAAATCCTGGTCGTAAAGATGTTCAACAAGCTCGGTGCGGGAGACGACCTCGCCAGTGTGATGCATCAAATAGGCCAGCAGACGGAATTCGTGGGATGTCAATTTGAGCGTTGTCCCATCGATTGTCGCCTTCGAGGCGCGCGTATCTAGGCGCAATGGTCCGCATACGATCTCCGAGGATGCGTGACCGGCAGCACGGCGGATCAGCGCCCTGACCCTGGCGAGAACTTCTTCAATATGGAACGGTTTGGCGACATAGTCGTCTGCTCCCGCGTCGATGCCGGAAACCTTGTCACTCCAGCGGTCACGGGCAGTGAGCAGCAGGACCGGCATTTTGCGGTTCTCCTCACGCCATTTCTCCAAGATGGTCAATCCATCCATTTGCGGCAGGCCTATGTCCAGGATCACGGCATCATAGGGTTCAGTATCACCAAGAAAATGCCCCTCCTCACCATCAAAGGCCTGATCGACAACATAGCCGGCCTCACCCAGTGCTTCGGCCAATTGCCTGTTGAGATCCTGATCGTCCTCGACAACAAGAATGCGCATCAATCCGTTCCGTCTGTGAGAATCCCGGTGGCGCGATATTGCCGCATTCACCGGATATGGAAAAGCCTTCAGATGACCTGTGTCATTGTTTGACCACCACTTCCTTGCGGCGCGGCCTGCCTCCGTCCTTGCCGGGGACAAGGACAACAATCACGCAGACCGCCTGGCCGCCTCGCGTCGCCGGAACGGCTTTGGCCAGCTGGCCACCTGAACTTGCCGCAACACTCTGGCCGACACCATAGCAGTCGGCAGCAGCGACATGGATCAGTTCCTGATCCTCCGAAGCTGCGGTCGGCGCCGCCGCCAAGGAGGTGACGGCAAGAAATGCTCCGGTCAGAACCGTGCGCGCCGCTCTCGATATGTTACAATTCTTAATCATGGAGCGTTTTTTACAATATCCGGCCTGAACATGGAATGAACGTCGCAGCGCCTTTAGAGACCCTTTCCTGGTTAGCTTAGAATTCACGATTTACCTTCGTTTCGGCTTTGCACTTGTTCACGAAGCAAAAATGAACGAAAAAAGGCGTGTTGTCGGCCAAGTCGACTTCAATGGAATCAACTTCGAATTCACGGCAGAGAAACGGAAAACCAGGGCGTAAAATGGAAAATCCGTTCGATAATGATTCCCGGAAGGGTGTGAAGGCATCGAAGTTCACCGAGATCGATGCCTGGATCAATTCAATTTTGTATGACTTCCGTTTCGCCGTTGGCGAATTCTGGGACAACATGACGATCTTCTTCAGGCGCTTTCGCTTGGTTGGCTGGCCGCGGGCGATCGTCGAATTGTTCAGCGAGGGGTTTACGCTCGGTGCCGCCGGCAGCGTTTTCATGCTTGTGCTGGCAATACCGGCGTTCGAAGAAACGGCCGGAGACTGGCGAGCGCAAGACGATTTTGCGGTGACCTTTCTCGACCGCTATGGCAATGAAGTCGGGCAACGCGGCATCATACAACGCGACTCCATCCCGATTGATGAATTCCCCGATCACGTCCTAAAAGCCGTGCTGGCCACGGAAGACAGACGGTTCTTCGAACACTACGGCATTGATTTTGTCGGCCTTGTGCGCGCGATGACGGAAAATGTGCGCGCCAATTCGGTCGTGCAAGGCGGTTCGACGATCACCCAGCAGCTTGCAAAAAACCTCTTCCTGTCGAACGAGCGGACCCTGCAGCGCAAGATCAAGGAGGCATTCCTTGCGATCTGGTTGGAGGCCAATCTGTCGAAAAAGGATATTCTCCAACTGTATCTCGACCGTGCCTACATGGGTGGTGGAACGTTTGGTATCGCGGCCGCTGCTGATTTCTATTTCAGCAAACGCATTTCCGAGATTTCACTGGCAGAGGCGGCAATGCTGGCCGGTCTGTTCAAGGCGCCGGCGCGTTATGCTCCGCATATCAACCTCCCGGCGGCTCGTGGCCGGGCAAACGAAGTCCTGACCAATATCGTCCAAAGCCAGATGATGACCGAGGGACAGGTAATCGCCGCACGCCGCAACCCGGCCAGTGTGGTTGACCGGGACGACCGCGAAAGCCCGGATTACTACCTTGACTGGGCTTTTGAGGAGGTCAAGCGCATCGCCGCCGGTTACAGCAACCATTCGCTGGTCGTGCGCACGACAATCGATCTCGACATTCAGCGCGCCGCTGAGGAATCGATAGAATTTCACCTACGGCAACATGGCCAGAACTACGATGTCAGCCAGGCTGCTGCCGTGATCATCGAGAACAACGGGGCGGTTCGCAGCATCGTCGGTGGCCAGGATTACGGTAACAGCCAGTTCAACCGTGCAACCCACGCCAAGCGGCAAGCCGGCTCGTCGTTCAAGCCCTATGTCTACGCGACAGCGATGGAAGCGGGGTTCAATCCCAAATCCCGGATCAGCGACGAACCGGTGAATTGGGCCGGCTGGCGCCCGAAAAACTATACCCGGGGTTATGTCGGCAGGACGGATCTGACGACAGCGCTGGTGAAATCCTACAACACCGTTCCGGTCCGCTTGGTCAAGAACCACATCAAATCGACCAAACCGGTCAAGGACCTTGCCATCGCCATGGGTGTGGAATCGGAAATCAGCCGTCACAAGACCATGGTTCTGGGCACTTCGGGTATGACGGTCATGGACCAGGCAACCGGCTACAGTGTCTTTGCCAGCGGCGGAATGGCGGGTATGCGTCACGGCATAACGCAGATTTTGAGCCAGGCCGGCGAAATTCTCTATGATCACTCCCGCGACCGGCAGGCTCCAAGGCGCGTCCTGTCGGAAAAGGCTGTTGCCGACATGAACTCGATTCTTGTCCAGGTTCCGGAATGGGGAACGGGACGGCGTGCGGCGCTTCCGATGACTCGAGCCGCCGGCAAGACCGGAACAACACAGGCCTACCGAGATGCATGGTTTGTCGGATATACCGGCAATTACACCGCAGCCGTCTGGTTCGGAAATGATGATTTCTCGACAACCCGGAGGCTGACGGGCGGGTCGCTGCCGGCTATGACCTGGCAACGGATGATGGACTATGCCCATCAGAATATCGAACTCAAACCCATTCCCGGGATCGAAGAAGCTTTACCTTCGGCTGAAGTCGTCTCGCGAACCAAGAGAGCACGCGCGAAAATTGCCAAATCCCGCGGCAACCAGATCGGCGAGCGCCCGTTGGCTCTGTCGGCAGCAACAGCGAAAGTTTTGCAACGGCTGGCTGAAGAGTTCGGCAACGCGGCGGTTCTGAAGGTTCCGGATGAATCGACGAAAGTATCGGCCCTTTCCGTAAAGGACGGCGATTGATCCTATGCGGCAGCTGATTTCGAGTTCAAATAACCGTCAAGCTGCCGGTCTTTTCGCATGAATTAGTCAGCAAACCGGTTTCCACTTTTCGGATCATGCTTTAATGCGGCAATGTAATCCGATTTTCAGAAGGCGTTGAGCCCGGGTTCCGTTCCATCCAACCGCGAGTTTCTTCCGGCGACAATGCTCAAGACCATATTCCTGACAGCACTGACCCTGTTGATCGCCATTGGAGGTGGTGCGGCAAGCGTCTGGTATGCGCTGAACCGGATCGACGGCCTCGGCGCGCTTTCGGTTGGCGTATGGGTCGCCTTCCCGGCAGCCGGCACGCCCTATGCCGATCCCTATTCAAAAGCCCGGATAGCCCGAGAGGCGGCGCTTCCGTTGGGCGCGGCGGAAGGCTTGTCCTTCATCGCGCGCGAGGACACCGGCGGTGGAAAGCTGTCGCGCAACTGCACTTATCGGATCGAGGGCCGGGTTCCGGCAGCACGATTCTGGACGATCTATGCAGGGGATGACTCGCTGGATCCGATCCCGCAATCGGCCGGACGGACCGGCGGACTGCACTCGCGGCAGATCCTGCGCCAAAACGATGGCTCCTTCCTGGTGACCATCAGCACGCACCCAAGCGAAGGCAATTGGCTTCCCATTGCCGGAACGGGGGCGATGGCCTTGCTGATGACGCTCTATGATACGCCGATTGCCAGCAATTCCGGGGTCGAACAGTTCGAACTGCCGCAAGTCCTCAAGGTCGCGTGCGATGAGTAAGCTGTTTTACGCCATCCTGCTGGGACTGGTCGGCGCAGGAATTGTCCACATTGTGATTTTGCTGTTGATCCCGGCGTTTTCAGAACGTGATGCCTGGTCACGGCTGGAAAAAAGCGGACCAACCTACTCGTTCGTCAAAACGGTTACCGATGATGATACGGTTCAAACGATCAAATCCGCCGACCCGTTGTTTGAATCGGCTGCCTGCCGGTTCGATCTAAGAAACGGGCCAGTGCGGATTTTGGGGACAGGCACGGTGCCGTTCTGGTCGGTATCAGTCTATGACCGGCGCGGTCAGAACCTTTACAGCTTCAATGATCGAATCGCCACCGGAGGGGTGCTTGACCTGCTGATCGTCAATCCGGCGCAAATACTGGAGCTGCGCAAGGATCCACCGCCGGAAATCGTGTCGGCGGTTATCGCCGAAACTGAAATTGAAGAAGGCGTAGTGGTTCTGAGAAGCTTCATGCCCGACAGTAGTTGGAGCCGGCATGTTCAGAATTACATAAACCAGGCGGTTTGCGAGACCTTCTGATACCGGAATCACGATCGCCTTTTGCGACGACTTTTCCTGCGAGGTTTTTCAACAATCGTATCGCTGATTTCACGTTGCTCATAACGCACGCCCGGGAAGATAACGATCTCTGCCCCGGCATCCGGTTTGCGGCGCCGTGTTTGAATTGATCTTTCCACTGCCGTCGGCAGTCTGACTATCTCTGCCATCGCTGTTGCCTTCCGTTCAATGAACCGGCCTCCTGATGACCTCCCTGCCGACCAATACAACCCTTGCCCACAAGGTGTCGGGACTACCGAAATAACCGCAAGTGTGTCTATTCAGGCACCAATAGAGTTAACAGCTTGCTAACGGATGCATGATATTGATGACCGTGAAGAGTGTGTGGTTAACCGGCTTTGCGGTGAGAACCACACCGGCTCCTGTATTTTTTAATGTGTTGCAGGCGAAGTTGTGTCATCGGCAGAAATCCGGCAGATCAGCCTTCAAGGCCAGTACCGCAACGCGGACAAGCTATTCAAGGCCGCTGTCGGCGCATTCAGTGCTCTGACCCGGCCTGGTCGTCTGGACATTGCGCAACTGGATGATCTGACCGGACCGCTGTTCGATTCCACCTCGGATGAGACGCGGCGCTTTGCATCCGCCACTCTTTCCATCTGCAAACGGCCGCCTCCGGCATTGCTGGCCAGATTGTGCCGCGAACCGATCGAGACCGCTGCGCCGCTTCTGGTTCGTTCGCCGGCAATTTCGGACATCGAACTGATCTCCCTGATCGGCACCCAAGGTCTGCCCCATGCCCGCGCGATTGCCCGCCGTCCCGGCTTGAACAAGACAATCATCGACCTTCTGCGACTGCTGCAAGACGCCGACATCGATCGTCTGCTCGGTCATCGGCAATCCGCGACGATCGATGAAGGCAAGCCCGGAGAAGCCGGCATCGAAAAACCGGCCGAGGCTGTTCGGCGACATCTCAGAACCATGATGCTGAAAACAAACGAGCAACCGGCTGTTTCGCAGGAATGGTTCGGTCCGGATCAATCGACGGCAATGGCCGCATCAACGCGTTTGTTCGAGTTGGCCCTGCTGCCCGACCGCAAGATCTTCCTGGAAGCCCTTGCCGGTATCCTTGGGCTGCAACCGGCGCAGGCATCACGGCTGACACGGACGAACGCCCTATGGGATTTCATGGTCGCGCTTCGCGCGCTCAACGTGCCTGGGACGATGGCGTTCGCCATCGTGGCACTGGCCAGTTCCGAGGCACCTTTTGGCTCTGATCAGATAAGGTTGTATTTTCGCCGTTACGAGGGAATCAGGCCGGACATTGCCCAGGAACGGGTCATCCGTTGGCGCGGCAAGGTTAAACCTGTTGATGTTGAGCCCTCCTACGGCCCAGCGGCGAACAGTGATCGGCTTCCCTATTCCGGCACCGCGGAGAATCGCAAGGCTTCTTGATTTTTCAAGCCGGGGTCGAACGCCCGTTACGGCGACACCAATGGTTTGGGTCAGTTACACGGCGGCAAACCGGATCATGCCCCTGCCATCGTGATCAACGATTCGACCGGTTCGGAGCCCGGCTCCAGCTCCAAGACCCATACATCGCTGTCAAAACGAATTTCACTGTCAATCCGGCGTGCCGCCGATTCGGCGTCGATGACGCGTTCGGAGCGGCAAAAATGCCGGTCCTGCGGTTTGCCGTCCTCGTAACTTGATTGCGGCGCCGGTTCGTAGAGCGAGATCTGTCCTTGGCGATCCCTTACGACAACAAAGACGGTCCCCGCTTCGGCCGACCCGCGACGCTCGATCGCGGCAAAACCGCCGCCCGAAAAGACCCTGCGCAGCAGCGCGGACACCCAGATTTCGGTGGTCAATCGCATGGTCCCGGCCCGCTACCTGATCAGCCCGATTTCCTGCATTTTTGCCACCAGTTCCTGATCCGCGTCACCTGAAACGGTGAGGCCGAACAGGGTCTGGAATTCCCGTATCGCACTGCGGGTCTGTTCTCCGATCAAACCGTCAATTTCAATGTGATCGTTTCCAAAGGCCTTCAATCCGGCCTGGACACGCGCCACCGCTGTATCAATCTGAGCCGCCGGTTTCGGACTGACTGCAGGGTTTTCCTGGCTGTCCGATGCCGGTGTTGCCTTGACTTCGAACCTGGTGCGACGCGGCGCAACCGAGGGCTGCGGAATTTCGGGTTCTGAGGTCGGCTTGGTTCCAAGTTGGCGCAGCAGGCTGTCGTCGATAATCCCGGAAGCATCGAGCCCGACAATACGTTGATATTCCTCAACTGCCTTTTTTGTCTGCGGTCCAAGAAGCCCGTCGATGGAGCCGGTGTAAAGATCAAGTTCGCCAAGAACGGTCTGGACTTTCATTACGGTGGGATCACCGATTTTTGCTGCTGGCGCGGACGCGGCCGAATGATCCGGGTTGTCCGCGGAAACGCTTCGGTACCGCTCGGGTGCCGGTTGCGGAACACGAATGGAATGGGTCGGTGCCATGTGTGGCGGCTGATAAGACTGCATCTGCCGGGTCATGAAAAAGGCGCCGGTATGCGCGTGCGGCTGATACCAGAGGGCATTGGCCGAAACGAAAAACAGAGCTACCAGAAAAGCCGTACCGCCGCCAACGGTTAACGGGTTGCGCAGCACCACGGTACCGGTCGCACGGGCGGTCCAGCCGACCAGGTCGGAGAACCCTCCCTGCGCTTCAGGCTGTTTTTTGGAACGTTTCATCGGAGTTCTCTTTCTCCACTCGGTTCGTCAATTCGATGGTTTCGCCCGCACTTTGTGGTGCCATCCGCGCCGGACCGGCAAACGGCAAACGCACGGTTACGGTTGTTCCCATTTCGGGGGCACTTTCGATGCTCATTTCACCCTCGTGAAGCGCGACAAGACCCTTGACGAGGGACAATCCCAGGCCAGTGCCCTCATATTGCCGGGTGTAGTCGTTCTGGACCTGCGTGAATGGCTGGCCAATTTTTTCCAGGTCACCCTCGGAAATGCCGATGCCGGTATCGCTGATCTGAAACTGCAATCGGCCTTCGAGCCGCTGCGCATCGACAGTGATCGTTCCACCCTCCGGTGTGAATTTCACCGCATTCGAAACGAGATTGATCAGGATCTGCTGCACGGCGCGCCGGTCGGCATTAACTTCGCCAATGTTGCCGGGAATGCGTTCATCAAGGACAATCCGCTTCTTGTCGGCCTGGGGCGACATCATGGAAAGACAGGCAACCACAGCGTCCCGAAAAACAAACGGCTCCGGTAAAATTGCATATGTACCGGATTCGATCTTCGACACATCGAGGATAGCGTTGACCACCGAAAGCAGGTGTTTGCCGGATTGTGCAATCAGTTCGACGCACTCGCGCTGGCGATCGTCTTTCAGGCTGCCATAGATCTCATGCAGCAACATGTCCGAAAATCCGATGATGGAATTGAGCGGTGTGCGCAATTCATGGCTGACTGTTCCCAGAAACCGGCGCATCGCCACATCGTGTTTTTCCGTCGATGTTTCGATCGCGCTCAGTTCATCACGGAGTTGTGCCCGTTCGCCATCGTCCCGAACCACCAGAACGACATCGCATTGACCGTCATTCACCTTCAGTATTTCCAGGGCAAACGGACGAAACGTGTCTTGCAACTGGTCTTCAGAATCGCCAGGCAGTCTGAGCCTGAGTTGGACGTCCCCGGCCGCAGAACCACGGCGAATATCGGCAAGCGCCGACAGATAGGTTACCTTGTCACCGACATGGATCCGATCGCGAAACCCGTTGCCGAACAATTCTTCTGCAGGCAGGCCGAAAATCCGGTGCAACTGACCGGACACCTTGCAAACCTGACCATGTACGTCGAGGCGCAATATGACCGCCGGCAGGATGTCCTCAAGCATCGTCGTTTTTGCCTCGGGTTCTACCGCTGCTGCGGGTTCCGTGCTGCGTGGCCGGAACCGGTAGGCATAACTTGCCAGCCAAAGCAGCGGGACGAGCCAGTAGCCGGCGGTAATCGTGCCAAACGGTTCGACTGCCGGATGTATCAGCGCGACAGTCCCGACCAGGATCAAGGAGGCCGCCGCCGCCGCGGCACCTTGCAGGATTGCCGGTTTGTGGCGTTTTATCCAAAAAGCCTCGGCCGGAAGGGCCAATAGAAGCACTGTTACCGGGGACGCCGGCCCACCCGCCATGATTATCATTGTCGCGACCCAGACGGCGGCGCCAATCAATGCGAGCGGCGCTACGAGGCGCGCCCTGCCGGAGGCCGCCACGAGTGCGGCTGCCATCCACGGAAGCGCAAACGACACGCAAAGTAGTGCCAGCACTTCCGCCTTGGCCAGAAATCCCGACAGCAGGTAGGCAAACAAGGGTGCAACAAGAAACGGACCGGCGAGCAGGACGACAACGAGGCGCCCAAGCATCATGCGCTTTTCGGTGTCCGCGACCGAGTGATTGACAAGCCGCTGACAGCCAACCGAAAGATCGGCGATATGTCCTTCAATCTTTGCAAGAAACGAACGCAATACACACTCTCGACAATGGCTCACGCCTGGCAGGCCGGGTACTGGCCGGAGAATCGCACCGAGGCTTTAAGGAAAGGATAAAACGGCCGATTTGTGCCGCGTCCAAACGCGATTAATCTGGCTTCCGGCGGTATTGGCTTCACACTTTGCCCGGCATGGTAAACAGACGGTAAGCGGCCTGACAGCGCCTGCGGGTGGATCTCAGATTGGTTCGGATGCCGCGGAACGACGGAATAATCGTTTCAATTCAGCACATTATCTGGGATCTGGTGCCAACTGGAATTCGCTAAAATTTTCAGAAAATTCGATTCAGATGCAATCTGATAAAATTTGAACCGGGTTTGAGACAAATACCGCATCGTCCGGCAATTCCACCTTTGAACAGTTCTGCCAATTTCACGTCGACTTTGCCGCGGTCGGACCAATTTGGGTGGTTTGGCTGAACAACGGTTC